>JAGOXU010000339.1 GCA_018059515.1 Ignavibacterium sp. | reverse complement strand
GTTCATTATTAAACCTATCGGCGGAAATTTTAATTGTCTTTCCATCATCAGAAAATTTTATTGCATTGCTAACAAGATTAGTAATTACTTGAAGCAATAATCTTTCATCAGCTTCAATAAAAATCGAATCCGGCACATTAACTTTTATATCAATATTTTTCCTCATTGCAATGCCGGTAAGAGCCGAGATGCAGTTAAACACTAATCCTTGAGCCTGAACTCGATGCGGCACCATGTTCATTCTGCCGGTTTGAAGATTTGACCAATCGAGAAGATAGTTTACAAGCTGAAGCTGATTTGTTGAAGAATCATTAATATAGTTTAAATACTCAGTTCGTTCGGCATCAGTTAAAGTTGCTTCGCTTAAAAGAATTTCTGTAAACCCAAGTATGCTGGAAAACGGTGCGCGCAAATCATGAGAAAGTATTGATAAAAAATTATCACGTGCTGTAATTTCATTAGAAAGTTTATTAATTATCTCGCCGTAATCACTTTCAGTTTTCTTAAATTCGGTTACATCAATTACCAAGCCTTTTTGAATTATCTGATTATCAACTAATTCCATTTTTATCTGTTCTTTTAACCAGATAATTTTCCCATCTTTTTTATTATATCGATAAAGCAGCTCAAGATGCGAAATCCTTCCACTTTCTAATTTGAACAATTTCTTTTTTACATCTTCAGCATCTTCTTCATAAAGCATTTCTCTGCCAAGTGATGGAAGTTTTATTAACTCAGTCGGCGTGTATCCGGTTACTTTCTTTATGCTTGGCGAATAAAATATTTCTAAATTTTCGTTATTAGTTTTTAGCACATAATGAAATTGGTCATCAAATACCGTGGCGATTTCACAAAGCACAGAATCTTGTGGTTCTGTAATAAGTTTTTTTGTTGTAATACCAGATAGAAATGAAGCTTTATTTTTCTTATCGCTAACTTTATCCGTTAAATTGTTTTTTTTTCTTGTCATAAAATTATTTTTTAATCAATTCATCAAAAATATACCAATTTACTTTTTTGTTTGAAACGATTTATATGAATCAAAATGGAACTTTATCCCTTAAAAATTGTTTTTAACTACTCTATATCAAAAAAATCAGTAAGAAAATTTATGCACAAAGTATTTTTTATATCTTTAATCTTTCTTCTATCTAATCAAATGTTTGCTCAAAACATAACCGGAGGCGTTTATGGAAG
Source organism: Ignavibacterium sp. (assembly GCA_018059515.1). Classification (GTDB taxonomy): domain Bacteria; phylum Bacteroidota; class Ignavibacteria; order Ignavibacteriales; family Ignavibacteriaceae; genus IGN3. Next base: position 1,614 of record JAGOXU010000339.1, on the reverse strand, counting down.
AGTTTTTGATTTTACCACAAAACAGCCGATTCCTTTTGCAAATGTTCTTGTGTTGGAAACAAATTTTGGTGCGGCAACAAATGATGCAGGTTTATTTAAAATTGAAAGTCTGCCGGTTCAAACTTATCAAATTAGAGCATCGGTTATTGGATATAACGCACAAATAAAAACTGATGTTGTAGTACAAACCGGTAAACCTGCCGAAGTAAATTTTGAACTTGTTCCGCAGGCAATAGAGTTTGATGGAATAACTGTAACAAGTGATTACTTCAGGAAAGATCCGCTTGAGGTAAACAGTATTAGAAGTTTTAGTTATGAAGAAATTAGAAGAAGTCCTGGTGGATTTGAAGATGTTATTCGTGCGCTATCTATTTTACCCGGCGTTGCTCAGGCAGATGCAGGAAGAAATGATTTAATTGTCCGCGGCGGTGCGCCGTCAGAAAATCTTTATCTAATAAATGGAATTGAAGTTCCAAACATAAATCATTTTGGAACTCAAGGGGCAACCGGCGGACCTTTAAGTTATGTTAATTTAGATTTTGTTCGAGAAACTTCTTTTTCCACAGGTGGATTTTCGGCTTTGTATGGCGATAAACTTTCATCTGTGTTAAATATTAATCTTAGAGAGGGGCGAGAAGATAGATTTGGCGGTAAGGGTACAATTTCTGCTTCTCAGTTTGGATTAAATTTAGAAGGACCAATTACACAAAACTCTAATTTTATTTTTTCTGCAAGAAGAAGTTATCTGGATTTTATTTTTAAAGCTGCTAACTTTTCTTTTGTTCCGGAATATTATGATGTATTGTTAAAAGCAGATTTTAGTCCGCACACGCAGGATGCGTTTAGTTTTTTATTTATCAGTGCATTTGATAATGTAAAATTTTTTAATGATGATGCAGATCAAAGATTTGATAATTCAAGAATTCTGGGAACCGATCAGGTGCAATATGTTGCGGGATTTACTTACAGACATTTATTTACCGATGGATTTTTTAATCTTGCCCTAAGCCGCAATTATGTTGATTACGATAGCAGGCAAATTGATTCACTTTTAAATCCAATATTCACAAATAAATCTAAAGAAGAAGAAAACTCTTTACGTGCTGATTTAGTTTTTAAACTTTCAAAAGCTTCGGAAATAAATATTGGCGGCACAGCCAAACTGATTGAAGCGGATTTCGATATTCTTTTTCCAAACTTTTTTACAACATTTGGTGATTCGCTTCCTGTTACTTCATTAAAGACTGAAAACACTTACACCAAGTTTGGCGTTTATACAAATTACAACACCTTGCTTTTTAATAGATTAACTGCAAATGTGGGAATACGCTCAGATATTTTTACCGCGTTAAATAAAAAGATTTATTTCAGTCCGCGTCTTTCTCTTTCTTACGCTTTAACTGATTTAACAAACATAAACTTTAGTACAGGAATTTATAATCAATCGCCATCTTACATTTGGTTAGAGGCATTTGAAAGCAACAGAGATTTAAAAATGATTCAAGTAAATCAATTTGTTTTAGGATTTGATCATAGAATTTCTGCTGATGCTTTGTTAAAAGTAGAAGCGTTTTATAAAGATTATAAAAATTATCCAACAAGCACTGTTAGACC
>JAGOXU010000338.1 GCA_018059515.1 Ignavibacterium sp. | reverse complement strand
TTCTAATTCATCAGACTAATCAATTTTATTTTTCTCAATATCCACACAAGGTCCGGTACACCTATGAATATCAAACAGGAAACAGGTTTTACCCTTATTAAATTCTTTATCATCACATTCTCTTATTGCAAAAGCTTTGTTAATAAATTCAAGAATCTCAACAGCTTTTTTTCGTGAGATGAATAATCCAAAATAATCATTGCCATCAAAATCAAAATGATTTGTAAGTTCAATCGCAGGCGATTTATGATTGCGTGTAATACGCAAAAAATATTTGCTGCCAAATTTTTTTAATTGGTCATTATGTTTTGGTTCAAGAATTTTAATGGTTTCAGATTCTGTAAGCAGAGCAGTTAGTTCACTATTAGTGATAATATGTTTTAATCGTGCAGCCTGTTTTACAATTTTCTGTGCCTTTTGCGGAGCCGATGTTGAAAAATAAGTTTTAACTCTATCACGGATTGACTTTGCTTTTCCAACATAAATTATTTCATCTTTTCTATTTGTGAAATAATAGATGCCAGGTGCATTTGGCAGCGCACGATAGTCATCCTGCAATTCTTTTTTAATATTTAAAAGTGCAGTTTCTTTATAACCTTTTTGATAGCTTAATAATTCACCAAGGGTTGAAATATTATCCTTCTTCTGAATTTCCTTGATCATCTTTAATAAAACTTTAGCAGTAATTTCCGCATCGCCTAAAGCTCTATGGGCGTTTGTATTTTTTAAGTTTAAATATTGTGCAATGGATGTAAGTGATTTACTTTGTAATGTTGGATAAATATTTCTTGCAATCTTTAAAGTACAGCATGAGTTTTCATTAATAAATTCTCGTCCAGCTATCAAAAACTCTGTGTTCAAAAATGACGCATCAAACGGCAAATTATGTGCGGTTAATATTGTGTTATCTATAAACGTAATTAACTCATCAACAATATTAGAAAAGATTGGTGCACCAATTACATCATCATTATCAATACCCGTTAAGGAAGTTATAAATGGTGGAATGTATGTTTGCGGATTGATTAGATAGTGAAGTTTATCAGTTATTTTCAGATTTTCAATTTTAACAATTGCAACTTCAATCACCCTGTTTTTATTTGCAGATAATCCGGTTGTCTCAACATCCACAACACTAAACGCGGCTTTCTCTAATGGTGTATCTAAAGGATTCTCAAATTTCATATTTAAATCTAACTGATAAAATCATTTCACACAAAACTATGCTGATGAGTGATTTATTAATTTTTATTTATATAAGGTCAAGTATTGTCATTTCGACCAAAGGGAGAAATCTTATTTTTATTTAGATAAAGATTTCTGAGTCGAATCTGCTGCTAAGAGATTCGAAATGCCCTTATAATTCATGTAATTGAAAAAGATAATAAAGAGACTTTCAGTATTAACTTTATTTCTCAATTACTCTCAATTTAGATATATTTCTTTTAAAGATTTAGGAAAGTATGAGTTCAATTAATTTATTATTTGTTGGGGATATAATCGGTCAACCTGGGATGGATATTGTACAAACCTGGCTTCCGGGTCTTATCCAAAAATATAAAGCTGATTTTGTTGTTGTTAACGGTGAAAATCTTTCCGATGGCAAAGGCTGTACTGATAAAGAAGGTCCGAAACTTTTTAACATGGGCGTAAATGTTATAACCGGCGGAAATCACACATGGGATAAACATCAATCTCAAGATTACTTAAAAGCTGAACCTCGATCACTTCGTCCGATTAACTATCCTAAAGGTACTCACGGAAATGGGTATCATATCGCCGAAACTAAAAAAGGAAAAGTTGCTGTTGTTAGTTTGCAGGGTAGAACTTTTATGACTGCAATCGATTGTCCGTTCAGAACTATGGATTGGATTCTTACAAGAATAAAACAAGAAACCAAAATTGTTTTTGTAGATTTTCATGCAGAAGCAACAGCAGAGAAAATGGCATTGGCTACTTATCTTGATGGCAAGGTTAGTGCGATTGTTGGAACACACACTCACATCCAAACTGCTGATGAAAGAATTTTGCCGAATGGAACTGGCTACATTACGGATGTTGGAATGACCGGACCGTACGATTCTGTAATTGGAATGAAATCGAGTGCTGCGATAAACAGATTTTTATTTGCAACTCCGCAAAAGTATGAAACCGCAAAAGATAATGTTCACCTAACAGGAATGTTTTTCAAGATTGATACCGAAACAGGAAAAACTTTGGAACTTGAAAGAATTTTCTTTCCTGAATTTGATAAAATAACAGTGAATAAAGATGCTGAATTATCCACTGCCAAGAATTGATAAAGATGAAAAACTCAGAAAAATGCTTCTGCCATATTGCAGATTTATAAAAGGCACGGTTTGGGTTGATGAAAAACAAAAACATAAAATTGCTTGTGTAGATGTAAGTAATGGCGATGAAGTAAAAAAAATCTTTGGAAATAAAAAAAGTAAACTTTCTGTTCAAGATCCGCCGTATAATTTTATTGCTTTTACAGAAAAACAAAATGATGAATTTATTAATTGGTGCAGCCAATGGATAAAATTAAATTTAGAAATATCTGATAAAAATTCTTCATTCTATTTTTGGCTCGGTGCTGATCAGTCGAATCATTTTGAACCGTTTGGCAGATTTATTGAAATGATGAAATCAACTGGATTAACTTCGCGCAGCTTTATTACGATGCGAAATCAGCGCAGCTACGGCACTCAATATAATTGGATGGCGATTCGGCAGGAACTGCTTTATTACACAAATGGAAAACCAACATTCAATATAAAATCTGAATACACAGATATTCCAAAAGTGTTAAAA
>JAGOXU010000135.1 GCA_018059515.1 Ignavibacterium sp. | reverse complement strand
CTTTATAGTCAATCATCTGGATTAGCAAATCAACTTCATCGTGTGTGTAAAATTCAAAACCGGGTTCTTCAATTTCTTTTTTAAGGATGGAGACTGAGTTGTGAAGTGTAAGTTCTGCAAGTGCGCGTGTTTGTGGTGTTGTGATAATTTTTACATAAGGAAAATTTTTCACAAGAAAGGGAAGTGAACCGATATGATCCTGATGTGAATGTGAAATTAAACAATAATCAACAGGCTTTTCTTTAATTAAATCAAAATTTGGAAGTGATTCAAGCCCTTGTCTTTGCGGATGGATGCCGCAATCTAAAATAATTCCGTTACCGTTAAAATTTAAGTAGTAACTGTTTGCACCAATTTCATTTCCACCGCCAATCGGAAGAAACGAAATCATTTATTTTCTTCTCTCATTTCATTTTCAATGTTATCAAGATCAACTTCATTTAAAACTACTTTTTCGGGAATTTTAAATTTTGATGCCGGAACAGAGCCGCCTTCATTAATTCGTGTTGCGGTAACGTTAATGTTTATTCCGCGTGATTGAGTTTCGGATTTTAAAGTGAGCCACTCCCAAACCCAAAGTTTTGTACCGGTGCTTTTCATTTCATAAACATCACAGTCTTTACCAAGAAAACTTTCAGAACCAATTTTACTTGCGCCCATGCTAAGCAACATCTGTTCGCCAAATTCATTAAATCCCTTTTGATCTTTTAGTTCTTCAATAGATTTTAAAATTGGGTTGCGTGTTTTTGTTCCGCTGTTCTGATCTATGTTGATCATATATTGAAATTCACCATCGATAATGTTCACAATATTTAATGATTTAGTAAATCCTCCAACACTTAAAACGGAGCGAGTATATTCAGCCTGCTTCATTCCCCAATTTTCAAAGTACAAAGTTTTCGTTCCCTCCTGCGAGCCGGTAATTATGTACTCAATCACTCCGGATTTTATTCCAAATCTTTTTTGAAAATCTGAAGTTGATTTAGTTTGAGAATTATCGGAGCCGTCTTTAGTGCTGTCTCCGCAGTTTGCAAAAGTTAAGGCAAATAAAATTATAAGCGGAAATAAAAATAATTTTTTCATATCTATAATTAATTTTGATTTTGTATGATTGAAAATAAGGAAAGCAAAAACTTACATCAATTAAATAGGTGCAATTTAAAAAATTTCTTCTGTCAAAATTGTCGTGAAAAAAAATTATTCTTTTATCGCCCAAATTATATCAGATAAAGTTTCTTTGTCTTTTTCAAAATTAAACTTTAAAAGATAGCTTGGATTAAAACCCAGCATATATTTTTCAATTCTATCTTTAAGCCAGGATATTTCTGATTTCAGTTTCCAATGTTCATTATCCGGTGAATATAAAACGATAAACAATCTGTTCTTTAAATGTTTCCTCTGCTGCTGTGATTGGTGTTTGTACAGCCATTTAATTAGTTCATCTGTTTTTTTTATTGCTTCGTTTATCTGCATAGGAAATTTTTTAGGAAAGACAGAGGTTTTGTGATCGAAAGAAACGCCATCAATTGCAAAATCTACAAGCTTATCTTTGCTGTTAAAAGCAGGCGTTACATTTGGTAGTGAACAAAAAACATTTTCAACAGCTTGTGCCGACCAGAAATTGTACCATCGGTTTAGTGTGTAATTAAAGTAAAGATCATACTCCTTTTCGGATTTAAATCTTTTATCAATTTCTTTTAATAAATCCTCAAAAGAAAAAGTGTGATAAATAAAGTTTGTTAGTGTGTCAAAGTTATCATTTTGTTTTTGTAACCATTTGTAGGGATGGATAAGCCGTTTTTTAAGTTCGGATTCTATTTGGGAAAGAGAATATTTCATAAAACAAAGTTTATTAAAAATGAGTTATTAATCATCTTTTTATTTAAGACTATTATAACAAAATATTGTTTTGCGAATTCTGTTGTTTTGACCTTTAAGCAAAAATGTTAGCGTTTTTTTTTGCTTTAAGGCAAAAATTAACGTAAGTTTTATTCAAAATATATTGAGATTTTATGAAAAAAGAGCGGTATTTACAAGATATTATACTTAATGACATTGCCGATAAAATGATATTTGTTGGCGGCGCAAGGCAGGTTGGTAAAACAACTTTGGCTCGTGAAATCCTCGCAAAAGATTTTAATAATTATGAATATTATAACTGGGACTATCAACCTCACAGAAAAAAAATAATTTCAGGTGAGCTGCCAGGACAAAGGAGCTTACTGATATTTGATGAAATTCATAAGTATAAAAAATGGAAGAACTTAGTAAAAGGAATCTTTGACACCCAAAAAGAACTTTATAAAATTATTGTTACAGGAAGCGCCCGACTAAATGTCTATAGAAAAAGCGGCGATTCACTGCAAGGACGATACCGTTACTTTACTCTTCATCCCTTTTCACTTGCTGAAGTTGAAATACTGCAAAATAGTTTTGAACCGTTTGCTGAACTAAATTTTCATTCAACATCCTTTAAAAACAATATGGATAACTTATTTGAGTTTGGCGGTTTTCCCGAACCTCTATTAACTCAAAGTAAAAAGACACTTAGAAGATGGCAGATCGAAAAACATGACAGACTTTTTAGAGAAGATGTTAGAGATGTTGAAAACATAAGAGATATAAATTCGATGAAGTTGTTGGGTGATCTTCTTCCGAGTAAAGTCGCAAGTCAGTTATCAATAAATTCTATTACCGAGGATTTAGGTATAAGCCATCGTGCAATTACAAGCTGGTTAAATATACTGGAATCGTTTTATTATCATTTTAGAATTTATCCATATACTGCCAAAGGAATCAGATCAATAAAAAAAGAGCCCAAATTATTTTTAATTGATTGGTCGGAAGTTGAAAATGAAGGGGCACGATTTGAAAATATGATTGCATCCCATTTGTTAAAGTTTACAAATTATCTTCTTGAAACAGAGGGATATAAAACCGGATTATTCTATTTAAGAAATGTAGATAAAAAAGAAGTCGATTTTTTGGTTACAGTAAATAACAAGCCCTGGTTTTCAGTAGAGGCTAAACTTTCGGAAACAACACCATCTAAAAACCTATTGTACTTTAAAGAAAGACTTTACATCCCTTTTAATTTTCAAGTTGTTAAACAATCAAACACTGATTTATTAAAAGATGAAGTGCGTGTAATTTCTGCAGATAAGTTTTTAAGCGGTTTGATTTAAACAAAAATATATTTTCTTACAGCCATTTGTGTGGGGATGGGTAAGCCGTTTTTTAAGTTCGGATACTATTTCTGTAAGTGAGCGCTTCATTAATTAAAAGGCAAGTGAATAAGAATTAATTGACTCTTAAACCGGTTTTTAAAATTTCAGCCACTAATGGATCATCAGTCGTAAAGTCTTCTGTTTTAAATGGGTGCAATTCAATATCAAAATTAGCTTTGATCAGATATTTTGCTAATCTCTTTCTATCAAAAAATCTAATACCGTCAAAATCTTTTGAAACTACAGCCAAATCAATATCACTGTTTTCATTTGATGTTCCTTTAGCGTATGATCCAAACAAATAAGCCTGATCAACGGTTATATCTTTTTTAATCATTTCTAAAAAATGATGTATTATCTCATTTATATTTTCTCTATTGTACATTCAAACATGTTCCTAATTTTAAGTAAGTAGTTATCGGAAAATTCCTTTGTACATATGTTATTAAATTTTCTTTTATAATCCGGATAGCGAGCTTCAAGATTAAAAGAAGAAACGTCTGTAAGAAATTCTTTTTCTTTGTCAGAAAAAATAAGATCTGCTTGATTAACAATCTTATTTAAATCATGAGTTTTTGGCGGAAAGTTAGATTCATTATTTTTAACCCAAAAAGCTTTAAATAATTTTTCTAATGCAAGATGACCAATAAACAAAGACCAAACATACCTTTCCGAATCAAATAGCGATATTGCAGTTTCTAAATCTTCTTTGGCTGTTGAAAGCCAATAGTTTATGTAATCGTTTTTAGTCATTCCTGATTATAGTCTGTTGATTAAAATTATAGTATTTATTTTAATAATCAAATTATTCAGCATTTATAACGTTCTCGCCAAAGCTCATTTCTTCTGAAAAATAAAAATATACTCGTGTTTAAAAACATAAAACCCGCCGGCTAATGCGCGGTAACGCCACAGTTCTTTTTGATTTCGCTTTGCAGTTGTTTCCTCAAAGTTTTTAACGATTGTGGATTTTAAAATTAATCCGCGTTTAATAAATTCCTGCATTACATAAAACCCTAAAGGAATCCATTCGCCATTTGAATATTTATCGCTGATAACTACAGCGGCAAATCTTTTTTTATCAAGATGCGGAAGACAGTTGTCTAATACTTTCCCAAAACTATTTAAAAAATCTTCAATTGATTCTGCGTTAGATAAATCTGATTTGCTGTCGCTGAACTTAATTATATCCCAATAGGGCGGATGGAATATCTGGAATTGAAATGATTTTATTTTTAATAATTCTAAATTCTTTTTTAAATCAACCGATGAACTATCTCCGTTTAGAAACTCTAAAATTACTTTATGTGGGTTTTCTTCTTTTGCAATATTCTTTTTTGTTTGATCTAAAACTTTTTTAAAAAGTTCAACACCAACGGCATTCCTGCCTAAACGCTGCGCTTCAATTAATGTTGTTCCACTGCCTAAAAAAGGGTCTAAAATCCACTCATCTTTTTTTGTGTATCTGCGCAAAAGCTGATTTGGAATCTGCGGAATAAAATTTCCCCAGTATCCTGCATGATGAACACCTGAATTATCGCGCTTATTTAGAATCCACAAACTGTCTGTAATAATATCATCGTATTCTTTCCAGCGGTTAAGATTTAAATCGTTAATCTTACTTTGCTTGATTTCAGTTAAACTCTTTTTCAAACGTTTGATATAATATTTTGTACGATCTATGGTTTGTGTTTGTAAAATTTGATTTAACTCTCCGACTAAAAAATCTTTTGGGACTGAAGAGAAACCATCAACTAAAACGATGTTTTTATTTTTTTGTTTTTTTATGTTTGATACAAGCTCAGAAAAATCCATTCTGATATTGCTCAAATCTGTTTTATCTAAAGAGTTTGAAATTATGTTTAATAAATCTTGTTTCATCTAAATTACTTTACTTCTGCATTAAACCGTTTAATTACCATTTTGGAAATTGTTTTACCAATGCTAAGCGAAGCTGTTGCAGCCTGCGATGGAGCATTTAAAAACCTAAACCATTCTTTCTGCTTCAATAATTCCACCGCCAATAATTGTAATATCGTAAGTATTGTTAATGTGTGATACGTCCAACTTTTTAAGATCATTAATAAAAAATAACTTGACAATTATGTGTTTGTGTTATAACATACAACCGTGATTTTAGAATAATAAGCCACCTTCGTTTCTCAAATTTAACTAATTCGCTATAGTTCTAAAACAATATCATCGTTATCCAACAACTGATGTAGATTTTTTTAGTATCTACATTAAAATTCCTGGACAATCCACTGCGGTGACCAGATTTAATTATATATAATAAGAACAACTATCTTTTAATATAGATATTGTGATAATAAAATGAACAAAAAACAAAAATACACATTAGCAATTGGAATTATTTTAATCGCGGCAGCGTTAATATATTGGGCTACACAAGGTGCTGAAATCTTTACAAAAACACATGTGCTTGTTGATAAATCCACCGACCTTGATAGAATACTTGGTGTTGAAAACAAACAATATGTTGATAAATTTGTGCTTGGTTTAGATTATGTCGGAGGTTTTTCAGCCGCAGCAGCCATTATAGCAGGAATATTTATTTATTTATTTAGAAACAAAAAAAAGGAAACACAATGAAAAAAACTCTTTCAATCTTTGCGGTGATAACCATTTTTACCGCATCCATTTTTGCGCAGGGGTTTAAAGTTAAAGCAAGCGGCGAGCAAACTTTTGACTTTGCCGATAAAAACGGAAGAAATCAAACAAGTTTTTTTAGCGCAACTCCGTTAGAAGATATTACCGGTTTAGCAAATGACTTAAAGGGAACCGTTACTTTTAATGTTAATGATCTAAAAACTTTAACAGGCAAATTGACTGTTTCGGTTGCATCTATTAAAACAGGAATAGATATGCGTGATGAACATATGCGCAGTGAAGGCTGGTTAAATGCTGCAACTTATCCGGAAATTTCTTTTGAGATTAAAAAAATTAGCGATGTTAAATCGGTTGAAGGTAATAAACTAAGTGCAAAAGTAAACGGTAATTTTACATTACACGGTGTAACAAAGGAAGTAGTTGCAAATGTAACTTTAACGTATCTTGATGAAAGCGAACAAACAAAAATGCGAGCACCCGGAGATTTACTTGGTGTACAGGCAAAATTTAATGTTAAGCTTTCAGATTACGGAGTAAATAATAAATTAGTTGGACAAAAAGTTTCTGAAAATATCGAAGTTAGTGTGAATGTTGTTGGCTCGAATGCTAAGTAAGTGAAATAGATGGATTAGTTACAAACCCGATTCAGAAATTGAGTCGGGTTTTTTTATGCGCCACAATTACAAACCCAGTTCCTGCGAGGAACTGGGTTTGTTTAAAGTTTGAATTATTTGAGCAGCATTAATTTTTTAGAACTGTTAAAACTACCAGCCTGTATTTTGTAGATGTAAACGCCGCTTGCAAAATTGCTTGCATTAAAGTTTATTTCATACTTACCGGCTGCTTTTTGTTCATTAACAAGTGTTGCAACTTCACTTCCAAGTATATCATAAATCTTTAATGTTACAATTCCATCTTGTGGAATTTGATAGCGGATTGTTGTGCTTGGGTTGAAAGGATTTGGGAAGTTTTGTGCTAAGTCATAAACCGTTGGAATGCCTTCGCCCTTAAAGTTTCTTACCAGCAAGTTTGATTTTTCCAACACAACATCATCCCGCTGAATATCAGAAACAAATAAATTTACATCTTCATTTACAGAAGTAAATAATCTTAAATAATAATTGCCTGATTCTATCCCCGAACAATCAACAAGGTAACTTGGATTATCGTACTTACTAACATTGTTTTTATCATAAGTTACATTATCAAAAGTTCCAACAACAATGTTTGTTGCAGAATTAACAAGCTCACATTTGAATGTAACATTAAACTGATCTGACAATAATGAAGATGCCATAGCTTTATTTACAACGTAGTAGTAATTTGAAAAGATCAGTTCACTTTGCGGGCTAAGACTAAACTGTTCTGTTCTAGCAACAGTATTTAATTCTTCTATGCTTGTAACAGGCAAAGTATCAACTCTTTCAATAAATTTTATTGATTGCCCGTCTACTTGAACATCACCAATATTAAATAAAAACTCAATGTTATTTTTCTCAACCACACCGGATCTTCCATAACTAATACCTGTTAATTCGGTTTCACCAACCTTTTCAAGCCCGCCGCCTTGGTAGAAATTATCTGTGCATTTGTTTAATAAATATGGTGCTGATGTTTTTGTATTAAAGACCATCACTTTCATATCACTAAAACTTGCACCATTGCTTACAAGTGATTGGATTCCGTTATGTGATAGACTTGTAATTGCACCATATGTGCCATTTGAGTTTCTTTTTACAAACTTAGAGAGAGCCCCACCGTTCTCACTCCAGGTAAGAACTGAACCATAAGATGCAGTGAGTGAATTATTATTTGTAAAATTAATATCATTACTAAAACTGCTAAAGCCTCCCCAGCTTGTGCCGTAACCAACCTTTGCAACGGCTGTTATAATGTGATCACTATAATCATTTTCCTTTGCCATTCGTTTTTCAACTGCAGCAGTATATGTCCCTCGCCAACTTACCATTACATATCGATTTGAATAATCACATAAGCTTATTGAAGGTTCAAAGTTACCTGTGTATCCGCTGCCTGTGGATAGAGTAATTACATTGTTATATAACCAGTTTAAACCTTGATTATATGCCTGTTTATATTTTATGGTTGATAGTGATTCGTATGCAATATGGATTATTCCTGTTTCACCTATGATTGATGGATTGATTGAATTAGCATCAGTCTGCGGAATTGTTGATTCAGCCTGCCAGCTCCAGGTCCCGTTCAAAAGCCATTTGGTTTTTAGCTTTAGCCCTTCGGTACTGTTTTTTCTATAGACAAGTGCTACACCAGCAGCATTATAAGAAATTACTGGTTTTGCATTACCAAAGTAAGAGCTTGGGCAGGTGGCAAAAACTTCATCATCTGAAAATCCGTAACTGCCGTTCGGCTGCTGTGTAAATGTTATCAGATGTAAATCTACATTCGATGAATAAGTTGGGTCATAATATTCACAAACAACTTTAACAATATTTCCATCATACTCTATTGCAGGGTTTTTTGCGTGATCCAAAGTGTACTGGTCAGCAGCCCACTCACCGGCAAAGTTAGACGTTAAGCTATGCGTATAAAAAAGATTACCCATAGACTCATAAACAACGTGGTAAATACCGTTATCCGTTCTTACCATCTTACGCTGACTGTTGCTGCTTATGCCCGAGGTTGAATTAGACATTAATTGTCCTTTAAGAGTAGCCGTTGCAACTGCGTTTGAAGTATTAAAAACTATACCGGTTTCTGGGCTAACAAGATTTTGCAATGTTATACCCGTACCACCCCAACTTAAAGGATAGAACTTTCTGCTTTGCCCGTTTACTGTAATTAATTGTTCTGCCGGTGAACCGACTGAGTAATATGAACCTTCCCAATCGTATAATGGACCGCTTTGATTTAGGAATATTCCTTTATAAACATAACCATTATAACTTGATGAAAGATCAGGCATAAACCCTGAATTTTGATCTCTAAATGGTGCACTCATTCCTTGGTTTCTTAAAGTGTTCCCATAATTTGGGTCAGGATAATCCATTAACCACGGATCTTTGAACTTAATAATTCCTCCTTCAACTGTTGTTCCTTCAAGACTATTTTTTATTGTGATGCTTGGATTAGTTCCTTCAAATCTGGAAGTTAAATTGTTTGTAGATGGGGTGATTGTAAACGTATGATGATTTTTAACATCAGTTTTATCATAATTCCAGTTATTATATTTTTCATTTGAATATACAGCCTGATCACCTTGTATTGTTTGAGTCGTATTAATTGGGAATACAAATTGAGTTCCCGGATTTATATATGGATATGGGGTAAAATATGATCCTTCCCATTTTCTTAATTTACCAACTTGTGTATTGTTACTTAACCTTTGGTCTAAAGTAACGGTTTGCGATGGTGGTAAATATTCTATCCTAAGGGTAACAGTGGGATTTTGAATATGCCAAATT
>JAGOXU010000012.1 GCA_018059515.1 Ignavibacterium sp. | reverse complement strand
AATTCCGGCATTTACATATTCTGTATTATCATTTGGATGGGTTGCATCTAATGCGGTTTTAATTCTGATGTACCGGGTATTTAGTACATCCATCGAGAAACCAATTCTAAAAGTAAGTGGTAAATCGTAACTATCCATCTCGTAGTTAGCTGGAATATTATTTGGGCCTGAACTTGATGTTCCATTTGGATCAGTATTAAATTGAATATCTCTACCATCCAATTTCATTTTGGTGCCGAAGTTTGAAACGCTTGCACCAATTACCAAATCGTTAAACGGAGTTATATAATAAGTACCAACATCTAAGGCAAATCCACTTGCTGAACTATTCCATATAGATTCTTGAATATACTTAGCCTGAAATCCGATGGAAAATCTATCAGTTAAATTTCTTGCAAACCCAACCCCAAATGATACCGAACCTGCATCCCAAAATTGTCCGTTACCTTCGGGGTATTCAAAAGTTCTAACTTTATCTTCCGGTACATTTAGGGCTGTAACAGAAGTAAAAAGTGTACCAAGCCCTTCAAGATTAATTGAAGCTGCAGCAAACTCGTAAGAGATATCAGCAAGCCATTGTGAGTGATTAAATACAGCCTGACCATTGCCTTTATTAATTGCAACTCCTGCAGGATTATAATAGACTGCATAAATATCATCACTAACACCTGCATAAGCTCCACCCATTGCTAAAGCTCTTGCGCCAGGTCCAATTTTTAAAAATTGCCCTACCGTTGTACCAACTTTAGTAATATCTCTAAAAATTTGAGGGTATAAATTACTTTGGTTTAAAAATACTATGATGCCTATAGTCATTAGTATAAAATATTTTCTCATACCTAATTATCTCCGTCGAATTCTAAAAAAAATGTTAGATATATTTTGAGCACTAACATTTATTGAAACTATTTAATTACTGCAAACCTGCCTATTTTTTCACCAGCCTGCGGAACATCAACATGAAAAATATAAACGCCGTAAGCTATTCGCATTCCTTCAGAACTTAACAAATCCCAGCTAGCCATACTTGTATTATCCTCTTTCTCAATAGTATCAACAAGTTCGCCTGTAATTGTATAAATTCTGATAGTACACTTTTGTGGAAGGTTTCTAAATTGAATTTCTCTATCCCCTCTTTTTGATATAGTTCTTCCAGGATTTTCAGAATTACTATATGCCACGTACGGATTTGGAACAACATAAATATCAGCTAAACTTTGCTTAACAACATCATTACTTACTACTGCTTTTTTTGTTTCAAAAGTAAAAATATCACCCGGATCAAAAGGCTTTTTAGTTTTTATTTGAAAAACATCACCGCTTTTTGGCAATTTTATTATGGGTGCCGATTTATCCAATGATAAGATTAATTCATAACTTGTTGCGGCGTTTGTTGCACCCTGAGGCTGTAAAATTATGCCCTCACCCCAATCCCAGCGTTTATTATTTTTTTTGGGGGGAACTAATTCATCAATTACAAAGGTTGCAGGTGCATTGGCTGTTACGTTAAAGATTTGAAACGGCAGTGCAAATTTACCAGTAAGCGTAGTAACTGTATCGGCATATTTCCAGCTTCCGTCTGATAAAGTGTCAGTGTCATTCCAACGAATTTCCCAATCAGCACTGATCTTGGTTCTTAGATTAACGACTCCAATTAATGCTGGATAAAAAATTGTATCAAGAACTGTTACATCGGCATTATGAATAAATTTAGTATTTTCAGCATCAAAGTGAAGTGAATCATTTTGAACGAAAACTCTTAATCCATCAAATGTTGGATTTGCATCCTCACTATTTAACAGAGAGCTGTTTAGAACAGGAAAATATCTGTAATATACTTTATAGGTTTTCCCTGCAGGAAGATTACCTGTTTGACTTCCTGCTATTTGACCTGATATATGATTGACAATATAGCCGGCAGGATCAACTAAATTATTATTGTCATCAAATACCTGAACACTACCAAATTGAAGATTATCATTCGGCAGGTTTACTAATATTGTATCTTTTGAAATAAACGAAGTTTCAACACCGGTAGAATCCAAAACACTATATTTTTTTGCTTCGTTAAATTCAATTTTATAAGATTTGTCAACTACACTTAAATCATCCAATACTTTTATTGATATCTTGCCGGTGGCATCAGAGTTTATAGAAGTTGGAGAACCATCTATCCCAACTTCCGGAGAAAGTATTCCTCTTGATTTAGGACCCGGTGTTACTGCGGCTGTGTTAACATCAAATATTAATTCGCCGGTTAAAGGATCTTGCTGTATAACTGATTGCGTTTCAGTCGGAGCTAACTCAGGGGAGCCGTGATCGTAAGCAACTACAGCATAATAGTATGTAATACCGTTTTGAACAGTTGAATCGACGTATTCGTGCTTCAATCCGGTATTATCACCTAAGAAATATTTTACTCCTCTTCCATCATATTCCCGTTGTGCTAAACCAGAGTACTCGTTAATCAAATCAAACTGTGCGCGCTTGCCTGTATTTGGATCTTCAAGAGCCTGTCCTAAAAATGGGACTCCATTTGCATCTGTTATTGTATAAACATCAGAAAAGTTAAAATCTCTGCTTCGATAAATCTTGTATCCTTCAAAATCCTTTTCTTGTGTCAAAGGATCAACCGAATCTTCCGACTTTGCATCCCAATACAATCTAACTCTGCCATCTTCTGCCACTGCTTGAACAATTGGCTTTGCAGGCGGTTGAGCAAATCTATAATCAGCTTCAAGAATTCTAACAGAAGTTATTGAATTTAATATAAGATCATTCCTGTTTTCACCCATAATAATAGCCATTGAGAACCTTTGTGTTTCACCTTTCTTCAAAGACATTGGTCCGGTTGAAAAACAGAAAATATTATCTCCTTCTTCTCTTAACAACTGCTGTTCAGGATCAATTTCAGGTTTATTAAGCCAACCCCAAATAAGCTCGTCTTCTTTAGGAAAGTTAGGAGAGCCGTATCTCGCTGCAGTAAAGCCGGTTAAACCCAACATATCAGATTCAGAAATATCTCTATACCCAAAATTTGGTTCAGAACCAGCCCACTTGTATCCTGGAAGCTGAACGTCACTTAGAGTTCCAACTTCTTCTTGATCATAAACGCCATTATTATTTAAGTCAAGATAAAATGCTTGTGAGGGTGCTCCATCACCTTCTCCGTAATCAGGTCCTGGATAGTTTGGAGATTCAGGACCAATTCCATCAATACCTGTATCGTGTTTTTCGGGATCCCAATCGCCATCCTCATCGCCTGACCATCTTGGTTTTGGATCACCATAAATTGCTGTGTACTTAACAACATCATAAATACCATAATCGACAGGGGTAAGAACACCATCTATAAAAAAACCTTTATCATTAAACGGGCTCTCATCTATAATACCGTCGTCGTCGTCGTCTAAACCATTATTATCAAACGAAGGAGACTCTAAAAATTTCCATCCAAAAAATCCAGGGATTTTTCCACCCATTCCTTTAAAATCTGCATCCCAAGCATAAACCATACTTCTGGCTCTTTGGTCATACCCCGCAGCCAACTCGCCTGTCGGTGGTATAAAAAAGGCACGATCATCCAAGTAATCTGACGCACCGCCAACATGCGGATCGCCAAACATTCCAAAATAAACTTTATCTAAATCTTTATCAGATGCGTTAGTTATTTGATAGACCATAAAAATTATGTCTTCTGCCATAGGATTATTAAACTGAAGAATCCTTACAGTAGATTCTAAGCCCAATCCGCCTTTTGAAAAATCATTATTAAATGGCTGGTATCTATCTATAAATTCATAATTTGTATAATCATCAATTGCATAAAAAACTTCTTCATCCGGTGCTGTTGCCTGATCACCAAGAAAAGCGGGCCACAAATATTTACCTGCGCCGGGTGAATACCATTCCTCCGGCCACGAATCCGGTTTACCATCTCCATCTTTATCTTCGGCTCTTAGTGAAGCAACTTTATCCTGATTGGGATCTGAATAACCAGCTCTTGGCAGCCATCCATATTTTAAAGATGCATCAGGGCTATAATCTCCTTCAGTTGACCTAACATGAGAATCGCTGATTATATGAAGTGTATCACCATTAACATCAATAACTTCAGCGCCCACTATAAGACCAAATTCAAATCCATAGCCTAATCCATTCCAAACTAAATCCTCAACATTTGCTAATACACTGGGTGCACAAATAGAACCATAATTATACAATATGGTTGTAATTTTATTTCCTTTGATAGTGATGTCTTTAATTTCTCTTTTATCACCAGCTATTTTATTTAACTTATAACCTTTAATCGGACCGAAAACTTCTAAGGATTGTTCAGGAGTAAGGTTTTTATAGTAGTATAAGTCTGTGCTGTCATTAACCTGTGCAATAGCGGCTGCAGTAATGAATAATGAAAAAAGATAGACTAATAAATATTTCTGTGTCATTATAATTATCCTAAAAACAAAATTAATTTATGAATAAAGTAAAGCCCAACCGTACTTCTCTAGGTCTGTTAACTCTTTCAGGACGCTGTGAGTAATAATTATCAAGATAATTAGCGCCTATCATACCGGCATCGCCTCTGTTAATTCTTGTACGTAATTCATTAAATTGATTGGCATTTAGTTCCTGCTCAACGTTTGATAGAGCTTTACCGGAACTGGAATAAACGTATCTATCATTCTGTGTATCAAATAAATTATTGATATGAATAAAGGCTGAAAGATTTATTGAGCCAAGGTCAAAATATTTTTCAAATTTCAGATCAACTTCCCACTGCATTGCCTTAGTTGATGAATTTTGTTCGTAGGTAATAGTTGATAAACTTGGCGGCAAAGCCGGTGTATATGGGGTACCAGCCTGTATGTTATATACAATTCCAAGTGTCCAGGAACTTGGCTCGGTTAATACAAATGTACCATTTATTAAATGTGCACGATCAAAACTTAATGGTACTAAATATGTTTCTGATTGTTTACCGGATGCCTCGCTAAAGAATAAATCTTCCTCTGGTTCCGTTCTGTTTCCTTCAGCAACTTGAAATGTATAATCCAGCGTTGCAGAAAACATTCCGCCCGGTGATCTACGTTTTAGAAATGAGAGTGTTATACCACGAACATTTGAATACGCAAGATTAGTTAGTACTCTGTATTGTCTGGCTTTTTCTGTATAGATTGTCTCCGTAAAAATGTAATCTCGTACATCTTTATAGTATGCAGTCAAATCAAATTTAAAATCATCGGTCAACTGCTGCTGTAATCCAATTTCATATTGTATTGATTTTTGCGGATTAACATTTGGGTTACCAAAAGTTGGGATTGATGAAATATTTGGGACCCATCTTACATCATTTTCATATAAGCTGGATAAAGAACCTATCTGATAAAAATGTCCGTAAGAAAATCTTATCACACCTCTATCGGTTATTGGATATGAAACACTAAAACGCGGGGAGAACATGTGTTTTACTTCAGCAGGTTTTAAATAAGCGTTCATATATCCAGAAAGTGAATCTGTAAGGTTTTTGGAGAGATTGTAATTGTATTCGGAAGCGGCATCAAAAAATTCATACCTTAATCCAATGTTTAAGATTAAAGTTTTAGCTAATTCCATTTTATCTAAAACATACATAGAACCTTGGATAGGATTTTTTTCATAAGTGGAAACACTACGCAAACCGCCGCGTAAAATTGTTAATGAAGAATCATATAAAACATCGTTAACGCTTAATGAAGTTATTGAAGGAATACCATTGATTTCTTTGTATTTGTAAAACTCCAAACTGAAACCATTTCGCTTAACATTATGTCTTCGATATTCGAAGCCTGCTTTTACTTCATGTGTACCAAACATTTGTGAAACGATATCACCTTTTACACTGTATGTGGTGGTTGATCTATTAATAATATCATTATCTGTTCCACCTGCCCAGTATGATGTGTTGCCGATTGTCTTACGATAAAAACCTGGTAAATATCTTGGGTCGTTCGGATTTTCATAAAGATAAAACTCTGCTCTATTAAATGAGTAAGAACCTTTAAGGGTATAAAAAGTTTTATCGTCAAGTGTATGTGTTAAGTCTAAAGTATTTATTACACCTCTGCTATAATCATAACCTGCACCGTCGGGATTAAATCTATAGTTTCTGTCGTAGGACCTAGATTTTGCTTTATCGTAAACAAACTCATATTTCAATTTTATTAGTGATCCGAATTTTTGACTGATATTAAACTGTAAATTCAAAGTGTTGTTTGGGTCCATAGCAACATATTGTGAATCACCGGTTGGAAGACCATTGCTATTTTTTTGGTAAGGATTAAAAAAATATGGATCGGTAGCAAGTCCATTTCTTTCATCTGTACTTTTAAAATTATCGGGTGTCAGGTATGAATCAGTTGAATTATAAATTCTCTGTCCGTAATAAGTTCCTTTATAATTTTCATAAATACCTGATAAAAAGAATTTTGTTGATTCTGTAATTGGAATTGGTCCGCCAAAAGTAGCCTCAAGTCTGCTTCTATTAAATACATCAATATCATCAACGTTTGTAAATAAATCTTTTCTTGAACTTACAAAATCGCCGCCGTAACCTCTTAGGCTAAATGTATATTTGTCTGCACCTTCTTTTGTAACATAATTAACAACACCGCTAAGTGCATTTCCAAATTCAGCACTAAACGTACCTGTAGAAACAGATGCTTCCTGCACTGCATTAGAAGCCAATCCAACAGATCGGGAGTTTCCATAAGGATCATTCAAAGATAAACCATTAAGTGTATAAGCAACTTCATTGCCATATCCACCTCTTACGTGAATACTTCCATCGTCACCGGTTACAACGCCGGCTTGTAATTTTATTACATCGGAAATATTATCAACAGGTAAAAACTCTAATGACTCTGAAGTAATAGCAACCGTTGGATTTGTTAGATCTTGTCTGATTAGTGGATTTCTATCACCTTGAACAACCACTGTTTCCAAGGTTAAACCGCCGGATGAAAGTTTAAATTCTAATGAAGTGGTAAAACCAACATTAACGGTTATATCTTTTATGGTTACTCTTTGATATCCGATATAAGAGGCGGTAACACTATAAACGCCTGGTGAGATATTTAGAATAACAAAATTGCCTTCAATATCTGAAGCGGCACCTATTGTTGTTCCCTCAATCATCACATTAGCAAATGGTATCCCCTCAGATGTTGCAGCATCTGTTACTTTTCCCATAATCTTTCCTGTTGACTGAGAAAAAGAAAAGTTGGATAATATTATAATTGAGATAAGAACAATAAAAATTGTATAAATTCTTTGCATTAAAGCCTCATTGATAAAATAGGACTAGTCGATTTAAGAGATATAAAATTGTTCAATTACGTAGAACCAATATGTTAAACTATTAGAGGATTATCATTACAAAAGAAAGACTGGTTCAATAGCTGATTAAAGCTACTGATCCAGTCTAACATAAAAAAACTACTGACTTATTTTAATAAAGTCATTTTAATTGATTTTGAAAAGTTGCCAAATGATAGTGTAGCAATATAATTTCCGCTTGCTACGGATGAACCATGATTATTGGTACCTGACCATGTTGATTCATGATTACCCTTTTCTAAAAGTTGACGATTTACAAGCGTTGCCACTTCATTGCCGAGCATATCATAAATCTTTAGTGATACCTCCTTCTGTATCGGCAAACTAAACTTGATACTTGTAGAAGGGTTAAATGGATTTGGATAATTGTTTTCCAATACATAATCATCCGGAGTTATGATATTATAGTTTTCATCTCTCAATCCAACTGTACCATCATACTCAAGCACTCTAATAGTTTTACGATATTCGTTAATAATTTTAGTACTTGCAACTAAGTCTCGTTCCCATGAATGAGTTGAATCAACCCAAACATAATGTATAATTTCAGTTGAATCATATACACTTTGCTCTGATAATACAATTTCACGTCTGTTATCATTATCTAAATCAACACTATCAGCAAAAATATATGCAGTAAATGGTGTTTCTTCTTTAAGTGTATCGATTATAGAAGGATTAAATTGATATGTTGTATCTGTTCCAACAATAAGAGTATCAATTCTGCCATGATAAATTTTTATCTTAGCAAAAACATCTCCGCCAGCGCCACTGTAAACTAAATTCTTGGTATAATTGTTACCATCAAGAACACTACCTGTACCACTGTACTGTAATGCTATTAAGTTTACGCCTCTTCCGCCGCCTGTATAAATTTCATCTTTACCATCTTGATTTACATCTCCGGTAACACAAGGCCAAAACTCGCCTGTAGTTTTACCGCCTAAAGCAGCTAATTCTTCTCTTGTTGCAAGAACTCCAAATCGTTCAGCAACTGCGGTTGGATCACTTGAAAAAAGATTTGCAGATACATCTGCATCTGTAAAATCAAACAATACCAAATTAAATAAATCCTGATAAAGTGTTCCTGCTATTTCGTCTCTTCCGTCACCATCAACATCAACAGCAGCCATGCCAAAATAACTTACACCATCATTGCCAGCAGGTGAATATCTATGATAAGCACCAGGAAGAGAAGAATCAGGGTACGAATATGAATCAGGTCCATTTACCTGGATAGCCCACATTCCACATCTATCCCAATGATTATTAATGATTTCATATTTACCGTCACCGTCAATATCAGCAGGAGTTGAACTGAAATGCGATCCAGTAGCCCAATCAAATCCATTAGTTGAATTATCAGGATGACCGCCTTCGATTACCAATGAAGCAAATCCTGGGAATTGACCATCGATACCTAAAATGTAAACATCACGATTGCTGTTGCCGTAAGAGTGGGGTATAAGTTCAGATTTTCCATCACCATCTAAATCTCTAACTGTAAGAACTTCGCGATTAAATCGTAATGTATTACCTGTTGCAGCAGGTACTGCACCTGCAGCTACAAACATAGCATTTGTAATTTCAAAAGCTGGTGTTGTACC
The DNA here is from genome assembly GCA_018059515.1 of Ignavibacterium sp. Classification (GTDB taxonomy): domain Bacteria; phylum Bacteroidota; class Ignavibacteria; order Ignavibacteriales; family Ignavibacteriaceae; genus IGN3. The sequence continues at coordinate 18,480 of JAGOXU010000012.1, read as the reverse complement.
CCAGGAAACTCCATCCCATTCATAAAAAACTATTCTAGCTTCTCCATTTTGTTCAAAGATGATCTCAGGAAAACCGTCTCCATCACAATCTCCGACCTGTGGAAATCTTGGTGTTGATCCGCTAGATGTAGTAGAAACTGGTGATGACCAAATTATCTCTAAATTGTCCACACCATCATATTTCATTACGTGAACTCGTCCACCATTGGAATAATCGGTTGATATAATTTCTTGTGTACCATCGCCATCTGCATCTGCTACGATAACTCTTCGAACACCTAAATCACCAAAATATGGAACGGAACTATCCGGCGCTGCACCGGAATAAGCATTAAATGTTGCCATATTAACTGCTGTTATCGGATCTTGAGCATGCAGCGAAGTAACAACAAAAATAAGCATTGCAAAAAGTAAAAATATTTTCTTCATTGAATTAACCTTTCTTTTATTAGAAGTTATTAAATATGTTCAAAAATAAGTAATTGTGAATTAAACTCATATATTTTTAGAAGTTTTCTGGCAGAAAATAAAATCATTTTTTGTTTGATAATATAAAAAAATTATTAAACATCAAATATAAAAATAAAAAAAGGCACGATTGCTCGTGCCTTTGATGAATCGAAATTATAATTGATTCAAAATTATTTTAGAAGAACCATTTTATTAGTTATTCTTGTTCCATTAACATTAAGTTGATAAACATAAGTACCTGAAGATAAATTAGCCGCATCAAAATTAACTGAATGTGAACCTGAAGCTAATTCACTATTAACTAAAGTTGCAACTTCGCTGCCAAGCATATCATAAACTTTTAAAGTTGTATAACCGCTCATTGGTAATTGGAAGCTGATTTTAGTTGTTGGGTTGAATGGGTTAGGATAGTTTTGTGATAATGCATAACCATTAACTATGTTTTGTCCTTCTTCATCAACAGATGTTAATTCATTAAATCTATAAAGTCGATTAAATGCAGTACCGAAAAGACCTACATAAGCAGTTTTCCCATCGTTACTGAAAGCAATCCCTCTAGGAAGTTCATCAGATTTACCAGTAACTGGTAAAGAAAAACTATCAACAATTGCATAATTATTAGCAACATCAACACCATACCATGTTAAATTTGAAAACATCGGATTGCCGCGACTATCATTAGATACCCAAAGTAAGCCCGTTCCCGGCTGCCAATCAACTGATTCAATAGACATTCCAGCGGTGGCACCCAATGATCCTGTGGTAAAAACAGAATCAGTAAGTTCAAATGGATCTAATTCACTGGCACGGCTATAAACCATTATACCCATTTGACCCGTAAATGCTGTCCAATAAATTGTTAGCCCATCTTTTGATACCGTCATTGTTCTTGCAATTGACGGAGGACCTACAACTGCTGGTCCTAAATAATTAAGATCAGTATCATAGGTAGAAATTTCAGTAGTGCCTCCACCAACAACAGGCCCAACATATATAGTACCATCATCAGAAACGCCGGGGGCTGTTGGTGAAGAACCAATATGAGTCATTAGTACACTTCCCATTCTTTCGCGCGTTTGATAGTTGATTTTTATCATCTTGGTTGGCCCTGTTTGAACATACAGAATATTTCCATCTTTATCAGCTCTCATACCACGAAAACTGGATGTAGCAACAGCACCTAATGAAAGTGTATCAACTCCACCGGCGCCAGTAACAATACCAATAATGTCAAGAAGAGAACCATCAGGATTAAAAACATAAAGCGGATTGAGAAGGAGGGTATCATTATTTGGGCTTACCCAATTTTCAGGATAATAACTGGCTGTCCAGATTTTACCGTCAGGGTCAACAACAATACCATGTGTTCCACCTTTATAATTAGTATCCGGCCATGCTCCCTCAAAAGTCCACTGCGAAAAAGCAGTAGAGCTTAAAAAAGCTACCACAAAAAGTGTAGCAAGTATTCCTTTTTTCATTTTACGAACCTTTCATTTAGTTAGTCATTAGTATATTACTTTTTTAATTAAACTATTGTGTACCTAATTTTTGCATATCTATTTTAAGAATTGTTTTATTAATACTTTCAACAGTGTTCGTCATATAAACAAAATTTTCATTGCCCCAGACAAGAGAGTAAACGGCGGAATTTAGAATTCCTGGATAAAATGTTTCAAATGAAAAATCCGGATGTATAACAAAAATTGGGTCTGCAGTTTTGTTTGTCCCAATATATAAATCACCATCCTGTGCGTAGATAATATCAACAATTTTTATTACACTATCAATTTCAGACGTCACATCAAAATATAATTCAGGTAATCCTAAACTATCGGCTGAAATAATAGGTACTTTCCAAACAACTTCTTTATCATCTGAATTAGAAGCAATAAATAAAGCATTTTGAACAACTTTAACAGAATTTATATTACCGTTAACATTAAATTTTTTAACGTTTTTATCAAGAGTAATTCTGTAAACTATCCCAGTACTACCTCCTGCCCAAAGAACATTTCTGGTCTTATCAAAATTTATACTATTTATATTATCTGTAACGCCTTGGACAGATGATATAAAAGCCACCGGGCCAGCATTTTCAGATACTTTGTAAACACCTTTGATCCTTTTAACAGCATAAATCGAATTATCTGAAGCAAAAGTCATTGAAGTAAAAAAAGCTGTTGCTGTTGTTCCTGTAGCAAAATCACTTATATTCCCTTGAGGATCGATCTTTTTTGTACCCTTGCTACTTAGAGAAACATATACATTTTCTTGAGCATCAACCGTGATAGCATTTGGAGTTTGATCTTTGCTAGGATCAAATTTATAAATTTCTGCCAGAGGAGGTAATAATTTGTAATAAATTATATTACTAAAATTTTCGCTTTTATAACTTGCTACTTTAATTTCAACAGAATCTGCAGGAACATTAGCGGCTCTAACTTTTATTTCATTAGTTGTTACGCTTAAAATCGTACCTTTAGCACCATTAAAAGTTACTGAGACACTGTCAGCGCCAGGAGCAAAATTAGATCCGGTAATCGTTAAAACAGTTACACCAGCTAATGCAACATTTGCCGGTTCGATAGAATTTATTACTGGTGTGGGTTGCCCACCGCCAGGTATATCCATTAATGTTGGAGCAGGATCTTCTGCACAACTGAAAATGAACAGCAATGTGAAAACTAAAACAGTATTAAAAGTTTTGTAGTGTATTTTCTTCATAATTCTTTCTCTTCGAAAAAATTTATTAATAAGCTAAATTAATTGATATTCTGTGTACATTATCAAATATCCCAAAAGGGGTATATGAATAATCGATTGCAAATTTAACATCGGAAATAGATTGTTTAAAACCAACACCTAAAGTAAACTCTTGCTCATCCGTTGGAAATGTATATCCGCCGCGGAGTGAAAAAGAATCCATAAATAAATACTCTGCACCAAAAGATACCTGCTCAGGATAATCCCGTGGATGCGAGGCATCAACAGCAACCAAAAGTGAGTGCATTTTTTTATCAACATCAATAAAATCAAAAGCATTTATAGAAATACCAATTTTAAACGATAATGGTAATTGAAAATCTTCATCTTTGTATTTTACTTCAGTAGCAAAATTTCTTATACTCATTCCAAAGTCTAAACTTTTAAAACCGGTGTGATAAAGAATTCCAAAATCAAAGGCAACGGCATCAACCTTATTATCTTCAATTTTACCATTTCCATTTTGATCAAACCCGGTTACTGCAGTACCTAAAGATTGTCTTGCGTATTTAATATTACCGCCAACTGAAAATTTTTCCGATAATTTATTTGCATACCCGATACCAAAAGCAAACGAAGTTGGTTTGAAATTACCGACCTCGAGGAATCCATCACCATTTGGTGCAACAACGGTTCCAATAAATTCTCCATAATCAACTGCAACTAAAGAAAGCCCAAATACTCCGTACTGCCCATCGAATAAATTAAAGGCTGCAGTGCCATAAATATAGTTTATGTCAGCTATCCATCTTGTTGTACCAAACGAAAAATCAGAGTAGCCTTCAAGATCAGCCATTATAGCAGGATTATATAACATCGCAGCGGATTTGGTAAAGACTGCGGTTGTTGCATCACCCATACCGCTTGCACGCGGATCAAGTGAGACGCTTAAAAACTTCATACCCGTTTGCGCAAGTTTTTGATTTTCTTGGGCAAATGAAGTTTGCGTTCCAATCTTAACTATTAAAATTATAAGGACGATTGTAAAACTTAATTTTCTCATGTATTACCTATTTGCTTTATCTAAATTAAGCGAACAAATTATTTTTTATTTTATTACTCATTTAACTAAATCAACTGTCATAATAGCGTAACCACTTGTTAATACTTTATTGGTTTGATTTAAGTTATAACTGACCCCGCCTTGAGCAGCAGAAGGAACAATTCCTTCCAAAATAATTATAAACGGAGCCGAACCATTTGTTCTCCCATCAGCATACTCGATACTTACATATACCTTAGAATTTGAAAGATCTAATGGAAATGTAAACCCTGCGGGAGGATTATTTAGGAAATCTTCACCAGGGAAAGTAAATCCGGGTAAACTTCCACTATAACCCGCAAATAGATCAGCTTTAGTGGGATCTGCAAAACGCCCGGTAGATATTAATTGTCCATTAATATCAACCCAACCTTCATAAACCCAGCCGCCGTATAATTCCGGTAATTTTTTTAATCCACTTACAGGGGCAGTGGATATTGAATCAACGAACCAAACGCCGCTCAATTCATTGGTATTAATTCCATCAGTTGGGGTTGCCAGATTAAACAAACCATCTATGTTTGCAAAGTTAACAGCACTATCACTAATTGTAAGATTTGATGAAGCATAGGAGAAAAAACCTGAAAGAAGTTTTCTAGTACTCGGCACTAAACCCGAATCGTTTGCAACAGCTTTTTTTTCTGCTGTTAAATAGAACAATTCTGCTCGTTGTAATGATAATAATGGCTTGTCTGAAGCGTAGGAAATAACACCATTTTGATCAGCATCAAGTACAAAAACTCTTTCAGCTATCTTTTTAAGAGTTGACTTATTCTCCCATTGAAACCATCCTACATAAGTCATAGTATCTGGTAACACAGGAAGACCGCTAATGGTAGTTTCAAATTTACTGACGTTAAGAGTATCACCATTATCAAAATAGTCGCAGCCTGTAATCAATAAAAAGAGTGAAGCAAATACTATTAGTAATTTAGTATTCATAGTAAATACCTTTATTAAAATTGTAATTTCATGTAATAAATTGTAATAAGTCATTTTTAGTCTATCTAATAACGACAAATTTAGCAATATGATTTTCACCGGTTTCATTATTTGAAACAACGGCAATATAAATTCCACTAGCAACAAATTGGCTGGATGAAGTAACAGAATTCCAATAAGCATCACCGCTGCCATTAGTATGTTCTATTGTATAAATCAGTTCTCCAAGTTCGGTATAAATTCTAATCGTACAATTACCAGGTATATTATAAAAAGCAATTTTATCCTCATCAATAGTTCCCGGAAACCTTACAGATTCATCAGAATTAATAATATATGGATTGGGAACAACACGGATTTGATTCATCGATGTTCCCGCAGGTCTTTGAAGATTTGCAGCACTATAGGTTTGCGTATAAATTCTATTACTTTCTAACTTGCCGGCAGGTGTACCAGGTCCACCGGGTTGATTAGGACCAACAGCAGTGACATAGTAAAAATAATTAAAACCTCTAACTAAATTTTTATCGTCATAATTAGTAGTACTTGCAGGAACTTCGGCAATCAGTTGATAATCTGCATCGTAATCACCAAGTGCTCTGTATATCTTAAATGTAGCAGGAGGATTTGCATCGTTTCCATCAACTGTCCATTTTAATGATATTCTATCTCCACCGCTATTAACTTCAAAAGTTAAAGGTGGTTTTGGCGGTAAAGGAATATTCCAACCGGATTCAAAATTTTCTTTTGCTCTTTGAAAAGTAGTAAATAAAGAGTCTCTTCCTTTATCAAGCACTAATTTATTTTTATTGTATGCAGTTAAAGTTCCATCTTTAAATTGTCTGCCGTATAAAATTTGGTCAGCTCTATTCATACCTGCAGCACCTTCAATCATTACAATTTTGATGCTTTCACCAGGCTGTAATGTATATGGTCCGTAACCATTGTTAAATGAAAAACCACCTGAATTACCAAGATTTGGGTTAACAGTTTGAGCAGCAAAATCTCCACTTGGAGTAACAAGATCTGCATGACGTGGATATTGATGCCCTTTTGACATAAAAAGATATTTTGTTTCCATATCAGAAGTATTGAAGGCATTTGCACCCGCTAAGAAATAACTTCCATCCGAACCTTCATACGAGGTAGTACTCGGTTGTAAAGGATCATCAACTTTTTCCGTTGCAGATTTATCTGCGTACAAGGTAGATACTCCAAGAAACTGTGTGCCGCCTAATCTGCCGATTGTATCACTTTTTGCATTCCATTTTAATGCGTTTGTATTAAGTGCCCACATTGGTCCGCCAATATTATCATAAGCAACATCTTTTTCGGTAGTGTATCCATGCCAGGAGAACTGGCATCTAAACTGTTCACCAATTGGATCTGGCTTGCTTGGATTACCATCGCCGCGTGCATCATTCATTGTATTTTTCCCCCATCCCGTAGAATTACCAATAACAAATCTTACAGACTGATTTATGGCATTTCTATAAGTCCAGAAAGTGTACATATCAGTTATGGTATTATTTGGTAATTCAATTGTTGTTGTATCACCATCAGTATCACCTGTGTTAGTAAAAGTATATTCATAGACAATATAATTATCATTGTACTGTTGACTGAATTCAAAAATTCTTCTTTCCATTGTTACACCGAGTTGCGTAGCAACTTTGTTAATTATCATTCGATCCCATTTCATATTTTCATCAAATCTATCAATTACTAAATCTTTACCCGTTGACGGAACACCATCTACAGTAACTATGGTTGGTTCAAATCTGGAAACCATTTCCATCGAAATTGGGTACGCAGCAAAAAATTGTGGATTTCTTGGTCCAACTGTTACAACTTTATAAGGAAAATTAACACCCTTTTCATCTGTAAAATTTTTACTACCAATCCACCAGCCTCGTGCAGCTTGCATATCCTGCGATCTGTAGTAAGCAGGCCACTGCATACCATATTGCTGATAAAGTTGAAAACCTTCCTCTAATTCACAGCCAATTGAAGAATACCAGTTATGTAGTGAACCTGCAGCCATCCAAACATTTTTATACTGCGCCTGTACACTGCTGATAGGAATAAAAATTAAGCCAAGAAGTGCTAAAATTAAATTACTTCTTAAAAACTCTTTACCGATTATTTTCATTATTTCCTCTGCTTTAACTTCATTCTGTAATATTATAGATTAATATTAAATTTTATTCCAAAAAATACATCTCTTGGATTAAGAAATGTCATGTAACTTAAATTCGGCATATCTATATAGGCTTTATTCTCTAAAACATAATCCATTCTAGAGCCGCTTACAGCTTCCCATGCACTATTTGTCCATTGATAATATCCTCCTGAAACTGCATCATAATAGTAAGCACTTGTGTTAGGATTTGTAATTGATTCCAAACCATTTACATATTCTATCGGCTGATATGGTACATCCAAATTTCTAAAATCACCCGGAGTATCGTTACCAGGAATATTAGAATACGATTCAGGATCGGAATCATCTTTAGAAAATTCACCTACTTTATCATTAGCCATATGAAGAGACTTCATATATTTATCATAATCGTCAAGATTTCGGAAACCTGCTCTGTCATAATTCATATATTTAATATTGAATAAGTTATAAACATCTACAAAAAGTTCTAATCCAATTGGACCAATATCAATTGATTTTGAAAGTCTTATATCAACATTATAAATGTCATTCCATTTCAGATTGTTGAGAAAACCAGGTTTTGTAGAACCACCACCTGTCCAAGTGATATAACGACCTGAAGACCAGGCTGATAAAATACTTAGTCTTAATTGATCAAAAACGCTTACTCCGCCAAGTTGTGGTCCCCAGCCCGCTGGTGTAAAAATATCAATATTTGCTCTTGCGTATGGCTGTGGGATTGGTTTGTTTTGTTCAATATTACTTTTGTTTGCATTTTCATAAGTCTTTTGATCAATTGGATTTTCATAAGAAGTTAAATATCCAAAATATCCAGATGAAGAAACCATATAAGTATAGTTAACAAAACCCGTAATCCATTCACCGCGATTCTTTCTAACTTCTATTTCAAATCCTCTAATATCGGCATAACTTATTGGCTGAGGAGTAGTGTAGTTAACGCTTCCATCTCTGCTAATAAAAGTAACTAATCTTGATTGATCTTTAACATCTTTATAATATCCTTTTAAGCTCAAAAGAAATTGATCAAAAAGATTCTGCTCGTATCCTAATTCATAAGCAACCGTTAGTGGTAATGGATTTGATGGATCTGCAATTCGTGTGATATTATTAAATGCCTGACTCTGTCTTAACAAAAACAAATCTTCAGGAGTAGGTATTGATCTAAAATGTCCGTAATTAAAATAAAGCTTACTATTAACCGTAATAGGAAATGCAATTCCCAATCTAGGACTAATGTTAAACTGCTTTTTAACTTTTGTTTTAGCTAATAAATTATCTATGTCAGATGCAAATTGACCGGATAAAGCCTTATTATATGGATCAAATTCGTACCATTCACCGCCCGGATCGGAATAATCTAATCGAATACCGATATTAGCTATCATTCCTTCAAATTCAAGTTTATCTTGTGCATACAAAGCAAGTTTTTTTGGAAAAGTATGCCATACCGATCTTGAGTTGCTGGTTGGTAATGATGGTTCAATTAATGCATAGTTAACATTGTTATCAGTATAAATAAATTCTAAACCTGCTTTAACATAGTTGAATTTATCAAGCTGACTAACAAAATCACCTTTGATTGAGTACGTGGCTAACTTACTTGAATCTCTTGAATTACTCCAACCAAGTCCCATATTCATCGAAGACCCGATACCGCCTGCAGTACCACTAAAATTACCAAACGGAGCTTCATCAAATCCAACGCCGCCAAAATAATACATTGTTTGTGTATCTCTAGGTCTTCCCGGATTTGTATCATATTTTGAAGCAACTCTGCTTCCAACAACTTCATAAAATGTTTGAGGTGATAAAACGTGAGTAAGTTTAAATCCAAGCATATTGGTATTAATTCTGCTCGGGGCCCAATAATCATAAGAATATATCTCAGCATCCAAGTAAGAAAGACCTGAACGAAAATCTAATTGATTAGCTACACCTCCAACTGACTGAAAAAGACCAGGACCACCCGATCTGCTGCTTGCTGTACCAGTTTGAGCGCCGGATAGAGCTTCAATTGATAACTTAATGCCTTCGGAGATATCTGAAGTAACTTTAAGTTGTAAATTATAATCTCGATAAGCATCTGTTGATAGCGGTACAAGGTACATGGTTTGAGATCTTCTGTAAGAAAGTGCAAAACGTAAATTACCTAATTGTTGTCCGTAAGGCACTGGTCCGTTTAAATTCATATCAACATCAAAATCAGCGTCCTGTATATCCATAACTTTTCTATGCTGCCACAAAAATACTCTTTGAGCAGCTTCGGGTGTCAAATCATCATCAGGATTATCATTGCTTAAAGTCTGCTGCGAAACAGTATTCCATCCGCCTTTAAATTCTTGATACTGATTTTGAGTATAGCTATCCCAATTACCATTATCTGTTCCCGTCCAGCATACAGCATCATCGATGTATGGTTTTATCCAATACGAATTTGGTGAATTGAACGCATCACCAGAGTGTTTTCTTCCAGCAGGTCTATATCTGCCAATAAAAGCAAAATTATATTTATCTCTTTTACCTTCTTTGGTAACCACATTAATTAATCCGGATCTTATATCGCCGTATTCAGCATTAAAACCACCCGTTTGAATTTGTATATCACCAACCGAGGTTAAACTAATACCAGTATAAGGTGTATTGTCTCTCGCATCTCTAAGTGTAATTCCATTAACAACAAATGCTGTTTGATCACTAGCACCACCACGGATGGTTAAACCTTGCACACCAGCTTGCAGACCAATAACAGATGAGACACTAGAAACAGGCAGGTTTTCAATTTCTTTAATATTTAGATTTGTTACGCTCGCAGAAACATCCTGTTTAACAATTGTTTGAACTGCAACAACAACAACTTCTTCCGTTTCAAAAGTGCTTGATTTTAGATTTGCATTTAATTCAGTGGTAAGGTCAATATTTACTCGCACATCTTTTATCATTTGCGGTGTATAACCTATCATCGAAACCCTTAGATTATACGTGCCTGGTGATACGTTGATTATTGAATAATAACCATCAACATTTGTAGCTGCACCAATTGTTGTGCCTTCGATGAGTACGTTTGCACCGATCAAAGCTTCATTAGTTGATGCATCTTTTACAACGCCGCTAATTTTGCCAACCTGTGCAAAGATTTGAATTGAAAAAATATTTAGTGCGAGTATGCCAAGAAGTAGCAATTTTCTCATAGAATATTACTCCTAATTTAAGTCTCAAATACAAGGGAGTAGTTCTGATAAAGAATACATTTAATATTCTTTTTTTCAGACAATTATTAATCAGAACAAAATTAAAATTGATTAAACTTTCACACAAAAAGTAAATAAATTAGTTTCTAAAGTCAATTGTTTTTATCGTTTGAATGTTATCTGTGTTTTATCAATTCACCTTACACAAAATTTGAAACCTCCAAGGTTTCAAATAAAAAATTTTGCTAAAAACACTAACAGATCAGCAGCAATTTTAAAAACCTTGGTGGTTTTCCTTTTACTTGCATAAGCTTAGTGATAAAATTACTCAACTTCAGAATTTAATCTTTTACGAGCAAGCAGCTCAAAGGTTCTTACTCTATCTTTATAAATATTGTTTGCATTCATTCTTACTATATCTAATTGTGCGTCTGAGTTTCCTTCCCACCTACGGCACATATAAATTGAATGATATAATCTTCCGATTTTGTACGATCTGCTGATTGCCAATCCTACAGAATAATCTTCACCATAACTTACATTAGGAATCTTTATAACACGCAAAATGGGAGTGTAGAATGCACGCGGTGCGCCAAGTCCGTTTATGCGCAGTGCGTTGTTCGGTCCATTATCATTCGTCCATTCTTTATGATCTATCAATCCCGGTGGTAATTCTTTAAGATTAAAATCTGTTATCTGATATGATCCTATCACCATAGCACATTTTTCTTTATGGAATAAATCTACTATTGATTGTAGAGTGTTTTCATCTTTATAAATATCATCGCTGTCTAACTGCACAGCAAATCTTCCGCATTTTTGATGATGTACTCCCGCATTCCAGCAGCCGCCTATTCCAAGATCGTTGCGTTCCGGTATATAGTGAATTAATCTTTCATCTTTTTTAGCGAATGAAGAAACTGCTTCAGTTGTTCCATCGTTCGAGTGATTATCAATAACAATTAAATTAAACTTGAAATTAGTTTTTTGTATTAGAACTGATTCTATAGCATCACCAATAGTTTTAACACGATTTCTAACCGGAATTATTACAGATGCTTCATACTCATAATTTTTTGTAAGGGATAAATCAATTTCTTTAAATGGCGGATGAACGTAAGCTCCAATATCTATCAAATGCTGTGTAACAACTTTTTCCATTTCAATCTGCACTTCCCTGTTTTTAGGATCAACATAACTAAAATGTTTATCCTCACTGCCAACTTCTTCAGTGCTTTCAACAGTATAAAGATATTCGGGAATTCTAACCAATGCTGCGTGCTGCGAAAGTTTTAATCTTAGATTATACAAGCCTGCAAATTTTAAATTACTATTATCATTTAGTGAGATATTTTTTAGATATTCAGTTTTTACAAATAATAATTCCCCAAAGTCAAAATCATCACGTAAACTTCCTTCTTGATAATCAATAACAGGATGAGCGATTTGTTTGCCCTTTTCTTCTTCGTAAAAATCTGAATAAACTAAAGACGCACCGGTATTTTCTGCAACCTGATAAAATCTATCTAAACAAAACTGTCCGGGTTTTATAGATTTTTCAGTTTGTATTATTAATGTGTAAGCTGTTGATGAATATTTTGAGATAAGATTTATTGTATCGCTGCTTTTAAAATTTTTACTGAAAATTACTTTTGCATTTTCAAAAGATGAAAATTTTTCATCACCGGAAATCAAAATAATTTCTTTTACTAAGGGTGATTCGTTAAATCGTTTTATAGTTTTTTGGTTTTCTTTAGGATTGCCTTGTTGCAGAAATAAAGTTATTAAGTTTTTCATGTCATTCATTCCATTTGATTTTAATTGCCTCTAAAATATAACTACATTATATAACAAAATAGACTGTATGTATGCTATTTTTTTTTTATTTTAACAAAGGAAAAAGCATATAAAACAATGTGCTTTCAATTATTAATTATATAACAGGCGTTTAGTAATGAAAAAACTATTATTAATACTTTCTTTGCTCTTTTCAGTTTCAATTTTTGCACAAAGCAGCTACCAGCTTCTTATAAGCGGAACGATGGAAGATGCTGTTTTAGGTCCCGTATTTTCTCCCGATGGCAAAAATATTGCTTACACAAAAAATAATTACCAGGGTATCTGGATTTATAATCTGCAAACCAAAAGTTCTTTTCAACTAACAGATGAAATGGCTGCGGGATTTGCATTTAAATGGTCTTCGGATTCAAAATCAATTTTATCACGCGTTGCAAAGTATGAAGATTTAAAAAGATACAATGCAGTAAAAGTTTTTGATATCGCAACAAAAGAATCAAAACAACTTACCGATTACAAAACCATGATGCCTTATTTACCGCAATGGGCTGATAGCGATACAAAAATCTATTTACCGGAAAAAACAAACGATGAAATTTTTATAACGGATAAATCAAATAAGAATTTTAATCAAAACAGTTTAATTGTGTTTGAAAAAAATAATAAGCTGATTGTAAAAAATTTAAATGATAATTCAGAACAAACTTTTGAACCGATTAAAGATGCACGATATATCAGTCTTTCAGCTTCACCGGATAACTCCAAAATAGTTTTTAAAGTTTTTGGCGGAAGTATGTTTACAATGAATATTGATGGTTCAAACCTTACTGATCTTGGGCAAGGCAACTCACCTCAATGGTCACCGGATAGTAAAAAAATTATATATGAAATCACAAAGGATGATGGATACAACTTTACGGCATCAGATGTTTTTTCTATCAATGCTGATGGCACACAAAAAATAAATCTAACTAACACTAATGATAAAATTGAAATGAATCCTTGTTTTGCACCAGATGGAAAAGCTATTGTGTTTGACGTTGTAGATGATGGTTCAATTTATCTAATGAATATTGAGTAATGGAGAAATTAAAAATGAAAAAAAATATATCAACTAAAGTTTTATTAACCGGTTTTACAATATTCTTTCTCTCAATATTCTTACCTGCTGGATTTGCACAGCAAGTAACAGGCTTAGCAGGTTGGAATATTTATTTAGATCCGGGTCACAGCCAAAATGAAAATGTAGGAATATATGGTTATTCTGAAGCAAAAAAGAATTTGCGCGTTGGGTTGAACCTAAGACAAATGCTTTTAGATTGGACTGATATTGACACAGTTTATATTTGTAGAACTGATGATCAACAGATAGTTGGTTTAAGTGATAGAACTACACAGGCTAATAGTTTAGGAGCGGATCATTATCATTCTATTCATAGTGATGCAGCTTCAATGGGAAGCCCTGCAAACAGCACGCTTATTATGTGGGGACAACTTGGAATTGGCGGACCCGAAAAAACTCCTTATGGCGGTAAAAAAATGTCTCAAATCATGATAGGTTTGCTAACCGCTGGAATGAGAACCACAACTCGTGGCGCAATGGGCGATAGAGATTTCTATCAAGTTGCTGGCTCAACTCCTTATCTTTCCGTTAACAGACTCTCAAATATGGCGTCCGAACTAAGCGAAGCCGGATTTCACACAAATCCAAAACAAAACCAATTAAATATGAATGAAAATTGGAAAAGATTAGAAGCTAAAACAATGTTCTGGACTATACTCAGTTACCACAACATTCCACGACCTTATGTAGGAACAGCCGCAGGAATAATAACTGATTTCGAGTCTGGTTTAGCAATAAACGGTGCAATTGTTTCTTTAGATGGTCAGGTTGATACAACTGATACATATCAATCATTATTTTATCAGTACTCAAGTGATCCTAATCTTTTAAGAAATGGATTTTATTACTTTGAAGGTGTTGCACCAGGCACACATACTTTACAAGTTACAGCGCCGGGTTATGATTCTTTTAGTGTTGATATTACAATGGCTGATACATTTTTTACATTCAAAGATGTAAACTTATATTCAAATATTCCGCCGCGGATTGCTTCAACCGTTCCCGCACAGAATGATAGTTTGTATCCGGCTGTTGAAAATGTTGTTTTAAATTTTACAAGACAGATGAACAAAACTTCTGTGGAATCAAATATTACAATAACTCCTGCAGTAGCATACACAACTGCTTGGAGCAACTCAGATCAATCTTTAACAATCAACACAAGTAATTTTACTTTTAGTTCACAATACGATATTACTATCGGTGGAAATGCGGAAGGAAAGTTTGGACATCTATTTGATGGCGATAGTAACGGCGTTGGCGGCGATCCATTTACATTAACTGTTAAAACAAAGGTTGCAGATGTAACTGCGCCTGATGTTACGGATGTATATCCAACTCCGGGCTCAGCAAATGTTGAGTATAAACCTGTTATTAATGTATCGTTCAGTGAAGCATTAAAAACATCAACAATATCAAGTAGATTTAAAGTCGTAAGAAATTCTACACAAACAAATGCAAACGGAATTTTAAGATACTATGTTGTGAACGGTAAAGGTGTTTTAAACTTTTTTATAACAACTCCTTTGGTTGAAAACGAAGCTTATACAATAAAAGTACAAGCTGGTATTGAAGATATTTTTGGCAATCCAATAGCCTCTGATTACAATGTTGAGTTTACAACAGGAAATTCAAATTATTTTTCACAGATAATAATAGACAGTTATGAAAACGGAATTTCAAACTGGTGGCAGCCAACTGCGTCTGGTAGCACTATGGGTGTGTTACCAACCGGAAACTCTATCCAAGTATCTACTGCGGTTTTAAATGCAAACACCGGAAGCTCAAAATCCTTGCAGTTGGATTATGGCTGGGATACATCAGCACCAAACTGGTTAATAAGAGAATACTTTTCGCCTTCAACTCCGACATTCCAAACAAATACTTTATTGCAGGTTTTTCTATTTGGTGATGGTTCAAACAACAAATTTAGATTTGCTGTAAAAGAAAACTCACTAAATACTTTTGAAGTAAGCCCCTGGTACGATGTTGATTGGATTGGATGGAAATTAGTTACATGGGATTTATCACTCGGACAAACAGGTAACTGGATTGGCAATAATATATTAGAACCGCCGCTAAGTTTTGATAGCTTTCAAATGACTTATGAAACTGGAAACCAAAATACAGGCACATATTATTTTGATGATTTAAGAACTGCATCATTCAGTCCGACTGATGTTGAAGAAGTTAGCGGAATAACTCCAACTGAATATACATTAGCACAAAATTATCCGAATCCATTTAACCCAAGTACTCAAATAAAGTTTAGTGTTCCCCAAACTTCTAATGTAAAAATTATTGTTACAGACATACTTGGAAAAGAAGTTGCAACGTTAGTAAATGATAATCTTGCTGCAGGTAATTACTCTGTTAATTTTAATGCAAATAATGTTTCAAGTGGAATTTATTTTTATAGTTTGATAACTGATAATTTTAAGCAAAGTAAAAAGATGGTTTTAGTAAAATAAAAAAAAAGCCCATCCCCATCCCCTTCCCTAAAGGAAGGGGCTTTTTTATTTTTCTATTTGATTGATGGCTTTGTTGTTTATCTAATATAGTGCACCTTCGTCTTCGCTCTGGCTGATGGGACTATTAGCATAATAAATCTTATTTAATTTGGATCGTCATCTTGAGCGGACCTGCCTGCTGGTAGGCAGGGTCGAGAGATGAAGTTTTAACTTAGAAATGAAAAAATCTTGGTTTTATATATTAAGATGTTCGGATAAGAGTTACTACTGCGGTTGTACAAGCAATTTAGAAAACAGAATAAACGAACATCAAAGTGGTAAATACAAAAGTTACACCTCAAAAAGATTACCAGTGGAATTAGTTTATTCTCAAGAATTCTCAGATATTAATGATGCTATTAATGCAGAAAGAAAAATTAAAAAATGGAGTAGAAAAAAGAAGGAAGCATTGATCGAGGGAAATTTTGAGTTGCTTCACGAATTATCAAAATGTATGAATGAAACTTCTTCGGATAAAAAGATTATTGATTAGTTGTGCGCCTTCGTCTTCGCTCAGGCTGACGGTATCATAAATAAATCAAATCTTTTTTAATTTGAAACGTCATCTCGAGCAGAGACAAGAAATTAAATTGAATTAAAATTATAAATAGCGTTTCAAAAAAAATCGAAACGTCATCTCGAGCGGACCTACCTGCCGGTAAGCAGGGTCGAGAGATGAAACAAAAGAAAGAATCTATCTTTGAAAAAACTTTTTATCCTATTAATAATATCTGCAAGCGTATCCTTTGCACAAACAAATTTTAAGTTTGCCTGGCTTAGCGATATTCACATCGGCTATCCAACCGCTACAGAGGATCTGCAAAGAAGTGTTAATGATATTAATTCATTAGACAGTATTTCGTTCACAATAGTCTCTGGTGATATCACAGCAACAGGAACTTTAGATGAATTAACTCTTGCAAAACAATTACTTGATAGCCTTGAAAAGCCTTACTACATCATTCCTGGCAACCACGATACAAAATGGTCGGAATCCGGCTGTACAGATTTTATTAAACTTTGGGGCAATGATCGATTTGTTTTTGAATATGATAAATATCTTTTCATCGGATTGCATGAAGGACCACGAATGCGAATGGCAGATGGACATTGGGCGCCAGAAGATTTACGATGGTTTGATTCGCTGATTACTTCTTTACCAAATTCAAATCAACCAATAATTTTCATAACTCACTATCCGCTTAATGATGAGATAGATAATTGGTACGAAATGTTAGATCGTTTAAAAAATGTAAATACCCAGGTTGCATTGTTTGGACATGGACACAGAAATAAAATTTACGATTTTGAATCGATTGCTGGCGTAATGGGTAGATCAAACCTAAGGGCAAATGAAAAGATTGGCGGATACAATATTGTAGAGATTAATAATGACTCAATGTATTGTTATGAAAGGATTCCATACACATCAACAACACTTTGGAATCAAATAAAATTACAGCAAAGAAATTTTGAAGCACTTGTAATCGAGCAGCCCCGCCCTGATTATTCGATCAATCAAAAATACCCTGATGTAAAATCCGTTTGGGAATTTAACTCCGGTTACACAATAGGATCATCAGCCGTAGTAAAAGATAACTCCGTTTTTGTAGGTGATGCATCGGGATATTTTTATTCATTTGATTTATTAACTGGATCGGTGAACTGGAAATTCAAATCACTAAATGCTATTTATTCAACACCAGCCTTTAAATGTAATTACATTGTGTTTGGAAGTGCAGATAGTTCAATCTATTGTTTGAACACTGATAATGGAAATCTGATTTGGAATTACAAAACCAATGCAGCAGTTCTCGGCTGCCCGGTAATTGAAGATGAAATTGTTTACATCGGTGGGAGTGATAAAATATTTCGAGCAATTGATTTGGAATCAGGGAAACTTGTTTGGGACTTTAAAGGTTTGAACGGATTTGTAGAAACCAAACCTGTTTATTATGATGATAAGATTTTATTTGGTGCATGGGATGAACATTTTTATTGTCTTGATTCTGAAACCGGAAAATTAATTTGGAAATGGAAAGGTGATCGCACCGGAACGTTTTACTCCCCTGCTGCTTGCTGGGCAGTTGCTTCAGATGGCATTGTTTTTTTTGCTGCACCCGATAGAAAATTAACTGCGCTTAATATCAAAACCGGAAATGAAGTTTGGCGAACAGGTAAATATCAAGTAAGAGAAACCGTTGGATTATCTGAAAACGGTGAAACTCTTTTTATCCGCACTATGAACGATACAATTTTAGCGTTACCCATTTCTGATAAATTAAAAGATCCGATATGGATTACAAATTGCGGATTTGGCTACGAGATAAGCTCTGCTCAAATTGTAGAAAAAGATGGTGTAATTTTTTATCCAACAAAAAATGGAATGATTTATTCACTGGATGCTGAAACTGGAAAAATTCTTTGGCAGCACAAAATTTCTAATGGATTTGTAAACA
>JAGOXU010000337.1 GCA_018059515.1 Ignavibacterium sp. | reverse complement strand
TTGCAACAGCACCAACAGAGGAAATAAAATCCACACCCATAAGCGAAAGCATAATCGAACCGAAAACAAAAATCAGAATGTAAATAATAAAAAATGCCTGCACGTTAGAAATAATTTCTGATGAAACTGCTTTGCCGTTTAATCTAACAGGAATTATTGCGCGCGGATGTACCAATCTTTTTAATTCTAAATATCCATT
The DNA here is from genome assembly GCA_018059515.1 of Ignavibacterium sp. Classification (GTDB taxonomy): domain Bacteria; phylum Bacteroidota; class Ignavibacteria; order Ignavibacteriales; family Ignavibacteriaceae; genus IGN3. Next base: position 2,630 of record JAGOXU010000337.1, on the reverse strand, counting down.
TTTAAAAAGTAAAAGATGTCTTACTACTTTTATTCCGCCGCCTGTAGAACCAGCAGAGCCGCCGATAAATAATAGAATGAAAAAAATCATACGAGAAAAAATTGCCCAATTTTCATAATCGCTGGAAACAAATCCCGTTGTTGTAACTAAAGATACAACGTGAAATAATGCCTGTCTGAAAGATTCTTCGAAACCAAAATCCACATGCGGCTGATGAATTATTGCAATAAAAATTGATACACCCAGAATCAAAAATAAATAATATCTAAACTCATCGTTGTTTTTGAAGAACGAAAATTTTCCATGAATTACTAAATAATGAATTGCAAAATTTATACCTGCAAAAAACATAAAGACAATAAGAATGTATTGAATAAATGGAGAAGCGTAGTACGCTGTGCTTGAATTTTTTGTTGAAAAACCACCCGTTGCCATAGTTGTAAATGAATGATTTATTGCATCAAAAAAATTCATTCCTGCAAACATCAACAAAACAGTTTCTGTAAGAGTAAACCCGAGATAAATTATCCATAATCTTTTAGCAGTTTCTTTAACGCGCGGATGTAGTTTATCTTTTGTAATTCCCGGCACTTCGGCGGCGTACAACTGCATTCCGCCAATGCCCAGCAATGGCAGGATTGCAAGTGATAAAACTATAATTCCCATTCCGCCAATCCACTGCGTAAACGATCGCCAAAAAAGTAAACCGTGCGGCATTGATTCAATATCAGTTAAGATTGATGCACCTGTGGTTGTAAAGCCGGACATTGTTTCGAAAAATGCATTTGAAAAATTTGGAATTGATCCGTGGAAAATAAACGGCAGCGCTCCGAACAAAGACATACAAATCCAGCCGAGTGTTACAATCAAATAACCTTCGCGTTTGCCTAATTCAAGTCTATCAGTTTTTCTTGTAAATAACCAAATAGTAATACCGGTTATTGATGTTAACAAACCTGCACCAAGTAATGCAAAAATATCATCATCACCGTAGTAGATTGAAAAGGGAATAGCAAGCATCATAAAAATGCCTGTAATAAAAATCAAAAAGCCGAGTATGTTAAGAATTAATTTGTAGTTCAATTAATTATTTATCTTTCAAAAAACTTTTCTAATTTTTTAACTGCATCAGGCAAAGAAAAAACAACAACCTTATCCCCGGCAATAATTTTTGTATCTCCTATTCCAATAAAACCTTCATCATTACGGATGTAGCCGCCGATTATGGTACCTTTGGGAAGGTCAAGTTCAGCAAGATTTTTTTCTGTGATATTTGAACCAGGCTGTGCAGTATATTCTAAAAGCACTGCATCAATACCTTCTAAAGTTGAATAGGAAAGCAGCTCACCTTTTTTGATAAAACGAACAATATTATTTGCTGTAATTAGTTTTTTGTTGATAAGCGCATCAAGTCCTATTGTTTGTGTTAACGGAATGTAATCTACTTTATCAACAAGAGCTATTGCTTTTTTAACTCCCAAGTGTTTTGCCATCAGGCAAGAAATAAGATTTGTTTCCGCATCTTCCGTAACTGCAACATACGCATCAACATCAATTATTCCTTCCTGCGCAAGTAAATCAATATCTCTTCCATCACCTTTAATTACAAGTGTGTTTGGAAGCCTATCGGCAAGCTCAAACGCTTTATCAGGATCAGAATCAATAAGTTTAACACTCATTTTATCGCTCAATAAACTTGCAACACGTCGACCAATTTTACCGCCGCCAAGTATCATAATGTTATCAAACTTTATGTTTTCTTTTCCTGCCAGTTTTAAAATTGTTTCGTGTCCCTGTGGTTTTGATATTACAAAAACCTGATCATTCGGAAGAAATTTATCGTTACCGGATGGAATTATTGTTCTAAAGTTTCTGTAGATCGCAACAACTCTAAAATCTATGTTTTGATATTCCTGTGCAACCTCAAAAACTTTTTTTTGTATTATAGGAGCATTTTTATCTAAACGAATTCCAACAACAGAAAGTTTACCGCCTTCAAAATCAAGTACATCTGTTGCTGCAGTACGATTAATCAAATTTACAGTTTCCATTGCTGCAAGCTCTTCGGGATAAATCATAAAATCGATACCAAGTTCCGTAAAATTTATTCCTGCCTCGGGGTCAAGATATTCCGCATTAGAAATTCTTGCGATAGTTCTATTTACTCCAAGTTTTTTTCCAAGGATTGCTGTGGTGATATTAATTTCTTCGTTTGAAGTTACAGCAACAAGCAGATCAGCTTTTTCTATGTTAGCTGTTTTAAGTGTGGAAACAGAAGTTGATGAACCATTAATCGTTAAAATATCTGCCATCTGATCTGAATAAGATAGACGTTCATTATTTGTATCAATTGCAATTATATCGTGTGATTCACTTGAGAGTTGTTTGGCAAGTTGATAGCCAACGTCTCCCATTCCGGCAATAATAATTTTCATAATTTAATTTGATTTTTCTGTTAGATTAAAATCGTAAAAATTCTATCAATTTACTTTTACTAATATAATTAGATTATTGCTGCAATATCATTTTTTATGTTAAAGAAAAACGGATTAAAAACCCATTCAAGAGTATTGATCTGAAATTTTATTTATTATTTTTTTAGAATTTGAGAAAAGTCAAGTGCGATAAAT
>JAGOXU010000011.1 GCA_018059515.1 Ignavibacterium sp. | reverse complement strand
TGGAAGAAAAAGAAGATGTAATTATTATAAAACGCCTACAAGGTGAAGAGGTAAAACCGGAAGATATTTATGCTTCTGTTGATTCAAGAGAAGTTAAAATATCGGCAGTATTTTTTGAAGTTGATGTTGCTAAGACTAAAGATGTAGGAATTGATTGGAAGTTTTTACTTTCACAAAACGGATTAGATATTGGAACTGATCTCCTTACACAAACTACAAGTACAACCGAAGCAAGGGCAAATCCATCACAATTTAATGTAAGTGGTGCCGGTGATTTTAAAGCCGGTGATTTTTATGGACAAGCAACTGCAATGTTCAGATTATTTGAAAGTAATAATTTAGGTGAAATTATTGCTTCTCCAAACATTGTTGTCAGAGATAAAAGGAAGGGTAGAATTCAAGTCGGTTCAGATTTTTCTGTTAGAACAAGAGACTTTGCAGGAAACACAGTTGAAAAATTCTTTCCAACAGGAACCATAATTGAAGTAACTCCGCACGTTTATAAAGAAAACGGAATTGATTATGTGCTGCTAAGTATTCTTGTTGAAAGAAGTTCTTTTCTACTTTCTGAACAAACAACTGAAATTAAGAAGACTAATGCAGAAACTCAGGTTCTTATGCTAAATGGTGAAGAAAGTATATTAGGTGGTCTATTTGTTAATGAGCAGACCGTTGTAAGAAATGGAATTCCAATTCTTAAAGATCTTCCTTGGTGGGTGTTCGGCATAAGATATCTTACAGGATCTGATCAAACCGTTGACAAAAAGAAAGAGTTGGTTATACTTCTAAAAACAGAATTAGTACCAACCCTACAAGAGAGAATGGAAAATCCAATAAAAAATCCTCTTAACACAGAGATTACCAAACAGAATGATAAAATTAAATATCATCAGTTAGAATCTAAGAGTTCACAATTTAATCAGGATAATGAATAGCCAAATGCAATCAATTCTAATTGTTGATGATGATTTAAACCTTTGTACTGTCCTTAAAGAAGAGCTTGAAGAAGTTGGATATGATTCCAACTTTGTAAACAGCGGATTTGAGGCATTAGATTTTCTAAAAAATAATCCTGTTGATTTGATTTTGCTCGATCTAAAAATGCCTGCAATGGATGGCTTTGATGTCTTAAAAGCAATCGAGCAAAATCAAATTAAGGCAAAAGTAATTGTATTAACAGCGTATGCAGATGTAAAAAGCGCTATTGATTCAGCTAAAATGGGTGCAACTGATTTTATAAGTAAACCGTATGACTTTGATGAGCTTCTGATAACCATTACGAAAGTTCTGCAAAGAGAATGATGATTAATGAAAATAAACCACCGAATAATTCTTGTTAACTTGCTAATAGTAGCAATTGTGCTTGGCAGCTCCGCAATTGCTTTCTATACCATAATGTACAACACCTTAACTGCCCAACAATCCAAAATTATTAAAAACTCATCAAGAAACTTTATTTTTACTTACCGCTCTTTTGTTGATGATATGGATACGGAATTTTGGACTATAGCGAATAATAATTCAGAAAGCTTGTTTGAAAAACCGCTTACTGCCGGAAACATAAATGATTTTTATTTGGAAGCAAGCATTGCAGGTTCCTCTCAAATAGTTCGTTATTCATCTAAAGATTTTGTACAAATACCTAAACAAAATTTTTCGATTGAAGAATTTATACAACTAAATCCTTATGCATTAATTAATGTAAAAAAAATAACACTTGATCGTGTTTGCTATTTCGGTAAGATAATTAGCAACGAAGTGCTTGATGACTTTTCTCAAAGAATTGGATCTGATGTTGCATTAGTGTGGGATAATTTAACTGCCGAAGTATCAAACTCAACCTTAAACTCTCAACATACTTTTCAATTAAGTAAAGCATATAATTACCTAAATAAAAAAGGCGATTTAGATGTCTTCGTTGGAAGCAGCGAAACATCGGATATAATCGCTACTTCTTATAAAATTGAAAAATTATCAAAATACGGTAATGATTTAGCTTTTGTATTTTTTAAATCGCACAACGAAGCAACCGATTTAAGAGAAACATTAAGAAATATTTTAATCCTTATCGGTATTGTTGGAATTATTCTTGCCTTTATCTTAAGCTACGTTCTAACCCATAAATTAAGAGAAAGAATTTCCGATTTAAATTATGCAACTTCACAAACCAGTTCCGGCAATTTCGATACACGAATAGAAATTAAAAGTAACGATGAGATTGGAAACCTTGGAAAAGCTTTTAATGCTATGCTTGATGAACTTAAAAAAAATCAGCAGGCAAAAAATGATTACTCTGAATTTATTACACTTATCAATCAAAACGCATCATTATATCAAATTTCTAATGCGGCGCTAAACAAAATAATTAATACTTGCGGCTTTTTAGTTGGCGCTCTTCATTCCATAGATGATGACGAAGTTAGTCTGGTTTGTTCTTATGGATTAAGCAGTTCTAATCCACAGAGTGAACGAAATGAGTTCTATAAAAAGATCATTGAAACAAAACAACTCATCGAAATATCTTCTGAAAGTGCTTTGCCTTCTGTTAAAACGGGTACGCTGGATTTAAAGCTAAGTTATCTCTTATTGTTGCCTGTTATTTACAACAATAAAGTAATTGCTATTCTTGAGTTAGCTTCTTTGCAAACACCAAGCTTGGATGCAAAAGATTATCTTGAAAAAATTATAGATCAATTAGCAATTGGATTAACAAATGCCAAAGCTGTTGTTCAGTTAGAAAATTTTGTTAATGAACTAAAACTGCTAAATGATGAATATCAAAAACAAAATGTTCAAATTAAAAAACAGCACGACACCTTACTTGAAATGAGTAATCAGCTTAAAACCAAAGCTGAGGAGTTGGCAGTTCAGAAACAAAAAGCAGAAGATTCTACAAAATTAAAATCGCAATTTCTCGCAAGTATGTCGCACGAACTACGAACTCCAATGAATTCAATTTTGGGATTAACAGAATTAATTCTTGATAAGGCGCAGTTAAGTCAAAAAAACAAAGAACGATTAGAAGTTGTTTTAAAGAGCGGCAAGCGTTTAATGAGTTTGATAAACGATATACTTGATCTTTCTAAAATCGAAGCAGGTAAAATGGAAATTCGTGAAGAAGATATTTTACTTGAAGAAATTATTGAAGATGTTTCTAACACAGCATCCCCTCTTGCTATAGAAAAAGGATTGGATTTTAGTGTTAAAAGAAATTGCAATACACGATTTATAATCAATACAGACCGCGTAAGAGTTACACAAGTTTTGATAAACTTAATTGGTAACGCTATTAAGTTTACACAAAAAGGTAAAGTTGAGTTATCAATTTCTCTTAATCAAGAAAGAATGCTTTTGTTTTCTGTTAGTGATACGGGAATAGGAATCTCCGAAGAGAATAAAAAAATTATTTTTGAAGAATTTAGACAGATTGATGGAACAACAACCAGAAAATACAGCGGCACAGGCTTGGGGTTAGCAATTTCTAAAAAGATTCTTGATTTAATCGGTGGAAAAATTTGGGTTGCAAGTATTGAAGGCGATGGCTCTGTATTTTCATTTACCATTCCGGTTAAGTATGAACAAGAAAAAAGAAAAGTTTCTATCCTGCCAGTAAACGTAGAAGTTCTAAGGAAGAATGCAAAAAATCCTGTTCTTGTTATTGATGATGATCCGGAAGTTAGATATACAATTGGACAGTATCTAATTTCAAAAGGATATGAAGTTATTTTTGCAGAAAATGGTGAAACAGGGGTAAAGCTTGCTGTTGATAGACAGCCTTTTGCAATTACTTTAGATTTACTTTTACCAAATAAGGATGGCTGGAGCATTTTAAAAGAGCTTAAAGAAAATCCAACTACAAAAGACATCCCTGTCATTTTAGTTTCAATTATTGGCGATAAAAATGTTGGATATGGATTAGGTGCTTTTGAATATTTTGTAAAACCCATCTCTGCTGAAAAACTTTTATCAGCATTTACCAAATTAGAAACGCTTGCAAAAAAACGAATTCAAAAAATTGTTATTGTTGATGACGATGAATTAGAATTTGAAAAGTTTAAGAATGAATTTAAAGATGATAACATCACTATAGAATATATTCAGGATAGTGAGTTTGCATTTAACAAAATTGCTGAAGTACAGCCTGATTTAATTATCCTGGATTTAATGATGCCCAAAATTGATGGCATAACTTTATCACATAAATTAAAATCAAGCAGCAAGACAAAACAGATTCCAATTATTATCAGCACGGCAAAAGATTTATCTGAGGAAGAACATTCTTCGTTAAAAAAAATTGTGGAGGATATAACAATAAAATCCAAAGGTAATCCGATTGATGTTCTTAAAACTGTTAGGGACAGAATAAAACTTCATGAAGAAGATGAAATAATTTTATCGGATAATGAATTTGAAAACGAAAATAATTCCGTTGACTTAAATGAAGAAGAAACAGTAGGCGATTTTTTCGGCGAAGTCTTAATTGTTGATGATGATGCAGATACTTTATTTACTTTAAATGAAATGGTACAAGCAACCGGCTGCAAAACATATTTAGCAAAAAGCGGTAAAGAGTGCTTGAAAATTCTTGAAGGCATAAAACCGGATTTAATTATGCTTGATATTATGATGCCTGAAATGGATGGTTTTCAAACGTTAAAAAATATCCGTAGTAATAGCGATTTAAGCAGTGTGCCAATTTATGCGGTTACCGCTAAAGCAATGGTTGGTGATAAAGAAATAATTTTAAAACATGGTTTTAATGATTATATAGCAAAACCAGTTAACTCAACAATTATTTCAAGCAAAATAGCTCAATTATTTTCAAAGATTAAATCCCGTTGAATATGAAAAAAATATTAGTAATAGATGATTTACCCGAAAATGTTTTTATGCTTCAAGATCGACTTGAACACGAAGGTTTTGAAGTTTTAACTGCTTATGATGGTTACACCGGAATTGATAAAGCACGGAATGAATTACCTGATTTAATTTTGCTTGATGTAATGATGCCTGATATTACCGGATTGGAAGTCTGTAAAATTTTAGCTTACGAACCAGCAACAAAAGATATTCCGATAATATTAGTTACAGCAAAATCAGGGGCAGAAGACACAAAAGAAGGATTAGAAGCGGGTGCATTTGATTACATAAAAAAACCATTTAATAGAATTGAATTGCTTGCAAGAGTTAAATCGGCATTAAAACTTTCAGAAGCACATAAGCTTTTACTCTCTGCTGAAAAGCGTGATACTTATTTAGCTACAGTCGTAACGGCAAATCATAAAATAAAACAGCCGCTTACACTGCTTAGTCTATCTTCAGCCGCTATTAAACGGGAATTAAGTAAGGAGGAAATTTCGAAGGATGGAATTTTAAAACGAGTAAAGTACATTGATATCGCCGTTAAAGAAATTACTGATGTTCTAAATCAGCTTAACGCAATTAAAGAACCGGTGCTATCAGCATACACATCAAATATAAAAATGATAAAAGTAGAAGATGAACCAGGAGAAGAAAATAAAAAATCAGATTAGCTGTTTTATTGTATCTAACATTGTATCAAACTCATAAGGCTTCATAATTTTACTGCTAATATTGTAGTGTTTCAAATCTTCATCATTAAAGCCCATACTTCCGGATGATAAAATTACCGGCAGGTTAAAACTCAAGCTTCTTATTTTAGAAACACATTCCAATCCATTCATTACTGGCATATTATAATCGATTATTAACAAATCAACTTTTAATTCTTCTGTTAAAACCGTAATAACTTCTTTGCCTGATTTAACTTTAATCACATAATATCCGGAGGCTTCAAGCATTTCTGCAAGTAGTTCGCTTAACATTTCCTCATCATCAGCTAACATTATAATTTTATCAGTCTCTTTCGGCTTTGCATCCTTTTGCGGCTCAAATACCGGAAGATAAACATCAAAAGTAGTTCCCATTCCTTTGCGGCTTGTAACATCTATATGACCTTTGTGAGCTTTTATAATACCGTAAGAAACATATAAGCCTAACCCAGAGCCTGTGTCTTTTTGTTTTGTAGAAAAGTAAGGATCAAATATTTTAGATATATCTTCTTCATTAATTCCAGTGCCGGTATCACTAACTGAAAACTTAACGTACTTGCCTCTATCTAAAAGAGGATAATTTATAATATTAGTATCATCAACCAAAAGATTGGAGGCTCTTAAAACTATTTTTCCTTTACCTTCAATGGATTCTTTAGCATTTACACATAAGTTCAAAAGTATTTGATAAATTTCTGTTCCGTTACCGATAATGTTATGCAAGCCGCTGTCAATTTTTTCTTCAAGAATAATGTTAGAGGGGAAAGTTTGTGTTACAATTTTTACAATTTCACTTAAAAGAAAATTCGGCATTACAATTTCTTTGCGCTTTGCAGTAGGCTTGCCAAAAGATAAAAGTCCTTTGGTAAGATCTCTTGCTCTAACGGAACAATTTTCAATATTATCAATTAGTCTAATTACATTTTCAGTACTCGGAACTCTGTTGCGAAGTAAGTGAAGGCTGCCAAAAATACTGGAGAGTAAATTATTAAAATCGTGAGCCATTCCGCTGCTTAACTTACCAATAGTTTCTAACTTTTGTGATTGTAGTAATCTTGATTCAAGAGCAGCATTCAACTCGCGTGTTTCTATATTGCTGATAGCAAATGAAAGCAGAATAGAAAATTGTTCAATGTCGCTAATATCAAGCGAAGAAAATGTTCCTGATTTTTTTCCGACAAGAATTTTGGCATGTAATATATTATCAAAATAACATGGCGAGATGCAAAGCGATTCACAATTTAAAACCTGTGTTAACCCAAAACCTATATTGTTATGATGACTAAGCGCGAGCAGTGGTCTCTTGTTTATCTCGAGCCATTTGTTGATGAATGAAGAATTGAACTTTATGCTTTTTTCTACTTCATTTCGATTTGGAATTGTATTGTTGTTATCAAAATAGATAAAGTTTTTAACTTCTTCTGCCTGTTGAAAAGCGATAACCCCAAAATCACTTTTTGTAATATCAATACATCTAATAAGAATTTCTTCAGCAATGTTTTCAACCGATTTTTCTTTAACCAGTAAAACCAATATGCTTTGAAGTTCATTCTGAAAAACTAAATTACGTCTAACTTTTTCTTTCTCTGCACTCTGTTTAAAGTCCGAATCTACAAGCGGAAGCAGTTCAATAAAGTAGGTATCAATTTCTTTTTTTGATTTTGCAAAGAGCGGAGTGATAATTATATTTTTATTCTTATCTGCAAGGGGAACGACAAACGATTTTGCAGATTTAGCTAAAACTTTTTCATCCGGCGTGTTTATGTTAAAAAGCGATTTTAGCGAAACGCCTTTTATTTTTCCGGACCCAATATCTTTTTTAAAGCTTTTATTGAACCAATAAATTTTAAACGATTTGTCAGCAAGAGCAACAGAAGTTGTCTGTAATTCAAGAAGATCTTTTGATTTATATTTTCTGATTAATTCATCAGACATTCAATATCTAATCTTGTTTAAGTTCGTACTTCTTGATTTTGGTGTAAAGTGTTTTAGGACTTATACCAAGCAAGTTTGCGGTAACAGTTCTATCCCATCTATTGGCATCAAGTACTTTTGCTATATGCCATTTTTCAAGGTCTTCCATACTTAATATTTCAGATGGAATATCAACATTACCTCTGCCTGCAATGTTTTTATAGGCAACTGCATTTGGCAGATTTAAATCTTCGATTGTTATGTAATCCCCCTCTGCAAAAATAATTGCACGCTCAATAATGTGTTCAAGTTCTCTAACGTTGCCAGTAAAATCATACTCTTCTAATATTTGAGCAGCTTCTACGGAAAGTTTTTTTGGAGACCTTACCGGAGATTTTGAACTGAGGAAAAAATTTGCAAGTACAATTATATCTTCTCTTCGATCTCTTAAAGGTGGGATAGTTAGGGTGATAACATTCAATCTATAAAGTAAATCTTTACGGAAATTCTTTGCATCTGATTCCTCTAACAAATTTCTGTTAGTTGCACCAATAACTCTTACATTAGAATTTAAATTTGTTACACCGCCGATTCTTCTATACTCGCCATTTTCTAAAAATCTTAATAACTTTGGCTGAAGTGTTAAACTTAGCTCGCCAATTTCATCCAAAAAAAGTGTTCCACCATGAGCAATCTCAACTAATCCTTGTTTAGTAGATTTTGCATCTGTAAAAGAGCCTTTTTCATGTCCAAACAATTCGCTCTCAATTAACTGATCAGGAAGGGAGGCGCAGTTAATTACTACAAATGGTTTATCTTTTCTTGCAGATTGCTTGTGGATGTACTCTGCAAAAAGTTCTTTGCCTGTTCCGGTTTCACCCTCAACAAGTACATTGGAATCTGATTGAGCTGCTTTGTTGGCAAGATTTAAAACTCGTGTAAGAGACTTACTATCGCCAATAATTTTTTCAGAATGCTTTTTGCTGATTTCTTTAGAAAGTAGAACTGTTGTAACTAATAAATTTCTGTGTTCGATTGCTCGATTAACAGTTAAAACAAGTTCTTCAAATTCATACGGTTTGTTTATGTAATCGTAAGCGCCATTCTTGATACACTGAATAGCTTTTTTCATATCCGACTGAGCTGATAGAATAATAACCTGGATGTTATAGCCGGAATCATTTATGAATTTTAAGACTTCTTCTCCCTGAACCTCTCTCATATTAAGGTCTAGTAGAAGAATATCATAATTTTTAGCCTTAATAGCTTCTATAGCATATTTGCCGTCATAAACTGCGTCAACAATAAAACTTTCTTCCAATAGCTGCTCTTTAAGCAAATAACAAAGAGTTTCATCGTCATCACAAACAAGTATTTTGGAGTTTTTAGAACTTTCTATCATTTCCCACCGGTAAAAAAAATCTGTTAGTTTGGATTAAAAATGCACATTAATTATATTTGATGCTCAAGTTTTTGGGCGCGTAGCTCAGGGGTAGAGCATCTGCCTTTTAAGCAGAGGGTCGGTGGTTCGAGCCCACCCGCGCTCACCATAGATAAAGCCACATCAGTGGCTTTGTTTATTTTAAACAATTTTTAAGAACGAATGGTTAATAATAACACATATTACCAAAAACAGCAAGTTTATGTGGTTTTAACTGTGTTTATACATCGGAAAAACATCGCTAAATTCTTTATAATAAAGAAAATAATAAGGATATATTTTGGGCGAGATAGTTTATAAAACACTAATTCGTTTTGCGTTAATGCTTATCGCACTTTGGTTTAGCAAAGATTTCTTTGGAGAAAAGTTTTTTTGGATAATTAGCATTCTTGCAATTTATTTATTTGTTTTTCATCCCGCCTATCTGGCTTACAAAAAATTTGTTGATGAAAACAAAAATGTAATTACAAATAGTTTATGCTCATCTTGCAAACACTTTAACGAATCCGCTGTTTTATGTACAAAATATGATAAACACCCAACTGAAAATTTCATTCCATGTGAAGGAACTGACTGGGAACCTAAATAGGATTTATTTTCCACATAATAAAAAACAAAATTATTAAACCTATATAGTAATATTAGGGTGTTAGTTTTATCAATTTCTTTTATAGTTGTAAATAGATTAATCAATAATTCACAGTTAGCTAATTATTTAAAAACATTTTTTGTACAAGAACAAAAAAAATAAAGTTACTGCTGATTTTGCTGAACAAGGCATCAAAACGACTATTATTGGTATTGCTACAAGCATTGTGCTTGCAGCAATAAAAGGTATCGCTGGTGTAATGGGTAACTCCTACGCACTAATTGCCGATGCAATTGAATCTACTTCTGATGTCTTTACTTCCATTATCGTTTTAACTGGTTTAAAAATTGCTAGTAAACCTGCTGATGAAACTCATCCTTATGGACACGGAAAAGCAGAGCCATTTGCGGGGTTAGTTGTTGCGGTGGCTCTTTTTTTAGCTGCAATAATTATCATCATACAAAGCGTGCACGAAATAATTACTCCACACCATGCACCGGCACCATTTACATTAATAGTTTTGGTTGCTGTTGTTATTATAAAAGAAACTCTTTTTCGATTCGTAATAAAGGTTGGAAAATCAGTTAATAGTGTAGCCGTAAAAAACGACGCATGGCATCATAGAAGTGATGCGATAACATCCGGAGCTGCATTTATTGGTATTGCAATCGCCCTTATAGGTGGAAAAGGATATGAACAAGCAGACGATTATGCTGCGTTGTGTGCATCAGCAATAATAATTTATAATGCTTACAGATTGTTTAAACCTGCCTTGTTTGAAATTATGGACACTGCCCCATCACCGGAAGTTATACAAAAAGTTATAAATACATCTTTGCAAGTAGATGGAGTTGTTGCAATAGATAAATGCTTTGCAAGAAAAATGGGCTTTCAATATTATATAGATATGCACGTAATCGTTGATGGCAATATTTCTGTTCATACCGGACACGAAATATCGCATAAGGTTAAAGATAAATTACTGGATTCTTTTCAAAATATTTCTGATGTCCTTATCCACATTGAACCAGCAACGGCGGAAAGATTAAAACGTAAACATATTATTGAGCAGACAAAAGGGAAATAAAGTTTACCTCTTCCAAAACAATTTATCAACTTTCTTAATAATTCGTAATTTACTTGGATCCTAACCACAACCACTTGCATCTTACCCATAAGAGTATATAAATTTTTTGATATTATTTAATAAACCAAATGGAGATCAACATGAAAACAAATGTAGGTAGTGCCGATAGAATTGTTCGTTTTGTGATTGGGATTGTAATTATTGCACTTGGATTTTACTTTAAAAGCTGGTGGGGAGTAATTGGTATCTTTCCAATTATTACTGCGTATCTAAACTTTTGCCCTGTTTTTAAACTATTAGGTGTAAATTCAAAAAAGAAAATAGAAACCGAAAAGTTAAAAAATTAGATTTTTCAATTCATACAAAGGGCAGCACGATGCCCTTTTAATTCACTTCTACTTTCTTATCCTTTGGGGATTTCTTAAGCAATCCCGGAATCATCATTCCAATTAATATTCCTATCACAAGTGTTAATATTATTATTAAAAGTTTTGAGATTTCAACTTTCCAAAATAAAACCCCGATAGGAATTACTTCAGCATTTTGAATGCTTACTATTATAAATAAAGCCAATAAAATTATTGCTGAAATGCTTTTAAAATTCATTATAATCTCCTGCTTCAATAAATCTAAAAAATGTTTTTAATTACAATTAATAATAGTAAAAAAAATGCCATATCGTTTTGGATATGGCACGTAAATGAATTACAGAGATGATTTATCTGTATAAGATAACCAGTAACCGCTAATACTGTAAATCCTAGAGTCTGCCCAGGTACGGATTTTTACGGTAAAACCATCTCTTGAAACAGAAATCACTTCTACATTATATCTACTGTTAAATCCTTTATCTGCATCAAGTTGTGTTACAGAAATCATGACTTTTGGTTTTACATCATAAGGATTTTTGAAATTAATTTCTACAGTCACAGTTCTTTCGCCGGTGTTGGTATCTAAATTATAACCGGAGTCGCCAGCTTTTGAGTTCCATTGACCACTTTGAGTTTGAGCAGAAATCATTGCTGTAAAAGCAACAAAAAACAAAACAACAGTAAAAACTGATAATTTTCTCATATTTTCTCCTGTTTGATTGTGAATAATTAAAGATTTTAACTTTACTAAGGAGTTCCGCTTTAATATTATTCAAAATTTAACCGTTTGGTTTTTGAATTCCTAATTAGATTTTTCACAATTCGTTAGTGCTTTGAAGGAGGTTTATCAAAAATCTATTTTAGTTTGTATAACATTTCAATCGGAACAAATTAAAACTATAAATGTATAAGAGCCAAAATCATTAGTTCTATATTTTTTATTAGGAGGAATGATCATGGCAATTGTAAAAACAAAAAAAGCAGATTTGAATATTCACTATAAAAAGTATTTTCAAATCAGTATGATACTTGTGCTTGTTCTGCTGATCGCAGCATTTAAGTTTTCACCCAACTCAAAAAAAGCTGAGAAGATTAAAGATCAAGACCCAACGATTTTAAATGTTGTAGATATTCCCTGGACTGAGCAAAATCAAAAACCACCATTACCTCCAAAACCAACGCTGCCTATAATTACAACTGCTGAGAATGTGATTGACATCGAAGTTGATCCGACAGACATTGATCCTAAAGAAAATATGCCAACTCCAATAAAATTAGAACCTCCATCAAACAGAATTGTACAGGAAGAAGACATCCCACATATTACTGCAGAAGTGATGCCTGAATTAATCGGTGGCTTGGTAAGCATACAAAAAAACATTCACTACTCTGAACTTGCCCGAAGAGCTGAAATAGAAGGGAAAGTAATTATAGAGTTTATTATTAGTAGAAATGGCGATGTTGAAGAGGCAAGCGTATTCAAAGGTATTTTCGAGGAGCTTGATATGATTGCACTTAATGCAGTTAAGCAAGCTAAGTTTACGCCGGCATTGCAACGTGGAAAACCTGTCAGAGTAAGAATGTGGATGCCGATTGTATTTAAATTAAAGTGATTTGTAGAGACCTTACGAGTTTTTCAATTTACTTTACAGACTAATCCTTTTAGATAAAGTCCTTCAGGAAAGCTTGTTAACATTGTGTGATCGGGAGATTGCGTCAAATATTTTATGATATGAACCTCTCTTCCGCTATCCGCTGCTGCATCTGCAATTATTTTGTTAAATAAATCCTGAACTATATGACCAGAACACGAAAAAGTAAAAAGTGTTCCGTTTTTCTTTAAAAGCTTTAAAGCTAAAAGATTAATGTCTTTATAACCTCTGCTTGCTTTTTCAATCTGGCTTGCAGATTCTGCAAACTTTGGCGGATCAAGAAAAATTACATCAAACTGCTGATTTATATCTCTAAGTTTTCGTAAATATTTAAAAACATCATCGTTTACGTTTTCATATTTTGATGAATCAATTTTATTCAAGGAAAAGTTTTTCTCCGCTAAAACCAGTGCTTCCGAAGATGAATCAACATTTGTAACTTTATTAGCACCTGCTTTTAGTGCGTAAACGGAAAATCCACCAGTGAATGAAAAACAATTTAAAATATCTTTTCCAGCAGAAAATGTTTCCACTAGTTTTCTGTTATCTCTTTGATCAAGATAAAACCCTGTTTTGTGTCCCTGGGTTACATCAACCAAAAACTTATTACCATTTTCTAACACTTCAATTAAATCTTCGGGTTGTTTGCCGTAAAGAACACCTGTTACTTGACTCAACCCTTCTTTCTCTCTTGAAATAGAATCAGATCGTTCAAAAATTCCTGTTGGATTAAATAATTCTACAAGAATTTCAACAATACTTTTTTTCCAAAACTCAGCGCCTGCAGATAAAAATTGGCACACAAGAAAATCAGTATATTTATCAACGATAAGACCGGGTATTAAATCACCTTCAGCATTTACAATACGATAAACATTGGTTAAACTCTCATCAACAATTTGATTTCTAAATTGTGAGGCGTTCTCAATCCGCCGCTTAAAAAAATCTTTATCAATTGTTTCATCGGGATTAAAAGATAAAACCCGAACCGATATTTGCGAGTGTAAAGAATACGAACCGTAACCCAAAACTTTTCCATCACCAGAAATTATTTTAACAGTCTCTCCGTTTTGATTTACATCTTTTACAGAATCAATTGCACCAGAAAATATCCATGGATGCTTTCGGTTAAAAGATTTATCACGACCCTTTTTTAATTTTACTATCGGCATTTTTATTTTGATAATTATTTATTGATTAAAATTTAATGCGATTCTTACACCGGCATGTATTGTTAACAGATCCGTTTTAGATTTGCTGGGGTGATAAGTTACGTGCTGCCCATTCACTTCTACAGATCCCTCTTTTAAATATTCTGCTCGCGATCCAAACAAATAACGTCCTTTAAGATCAAGAAAAATTGCTCCCATTTCTGTAACAGGATCACCACTCAGTAAAATTGAAATACCTCCGCCGGCACCATAACTCCATGCCCAATCTTCATAATTATTACTGCTTGCAAACTCTTCATTATTATTTTCATTTTTTACAGAAGTTTCTGTAAACAAATATTGTCCGCCAAATAATCCCTGGGCATAAGGTCTAATTCTACCGGTTGGCAATCCAAGTTCAAAAACAACATGAAAGTTCACAAGATTATTTGTTCTGTCAACTTGAAGAAAAACTTCCGGAATGTTATACATCGGCTCGCTTCGACTCTCATTTCCGTAAACGTAGAAACCAAAATTTAACCCTATTCCAAAAGGTGTGCTTGGTTTTGGCGATAGAAACATAAACTCTCCGCTTAGTCCGAATCCAGGGTTATCAACCTGTTCTCCAAATTCGCCTTGTGGTAATGCTAACGATAAGTTAATACCCGCTTGCTGTGCACTTACTTTATTTGAAAATAAAAAGATCAGCAGCAACAATAAAACTGATATGAAATTTTTTATGTTCATAATAGCTCCAAACTAGTTTTAAAAATTTTGTGCTACAAATTAAATTTTGCGATCAAAATTACTAATTATTTTATGATGAACGGTCGTGGAGGCACTGTAAACAATAAAATAAAACGGCGAGATATTATTTTTATTTTAAGTATAAAAAGAAAGGGATCAAAAAATGATCCCAAATAATTTTTTATGATATTAAATTTTAAACAATTTTGTGGTTTCTTGTTCAGTTTGATTTTCATTCACATCATTTGGATCATCAATTGAAATTTTTCTTGAAATTGAATCCTGCCTGTTCCTAAGAATTGATTGCTCGATTTTTAACTTTTCTCTTATTTTTTGATAACGCTGAAGCACTCTTTGGCTTTTTGCGATTTCTTCCTGCAGCTTCTTTTTCATCGATGCAAGTTTGACAATGTTGCCGCGATGCTCTTCGTGCTCAACCTTTATCATACTAATTGCGGTTTGCAACTCAACAAGTTCTTCCATCGAATCGGAAATTTTATGGTTAAGTTCATCAACCTTTTCTTCATAGTTTCGTACTTCTTTCTCAATTTTAGATCGCTTCTCTTTGGCTTCGACAAATTTCTGATTCATGTTGTTGATAAGTTCCTGCAAGCTTTGTTCAACAGCAGTTCTCTTTTTTAGAATCAGTTCAGCTTCTAACTTCATATCATCATTTGAATTTCTCTTTTCCAAAATCTGTTCATCAAGTTTTAGTAAATCATTTCTAAGCTGGTCTTTCTTTTCATTAAACGATTTTAGTAATTGTTCAAAGCTGTCAATTTCAGCCTGGCGCATACTTAATAATCGATCACTTTCTTCAATAGCATTTATCTTCTCAAACAAAACCTGATCTTTTTCTTCAATATCTTTTTCTTTTTTCAGAACTATTTGATCAATTACAGATCTCTTTTTAGTAATCTCGTTCATCTCGGTATTAAAACGCTGAAACATTTTTGTAAACCTGTTTTCAAGATCAAGATTCCCTTTTTCAATTTCTTCACGACGCTGCTCTAACAAAGGTAGAATTTCTTTTATTTTCTCCTTGTCCTTGTTAAGCTTATCAAAAGAATCCTGCTCAAGCATTGTGCGCTTGTGCAGCTCGTTTTTTAAATCTTCAAGTCTGCGTGTTTCATTAGAAAGTTCTTTATGTCTGTTTTCAATTTCAGTTACTTCAACGCTAAGTTTAGCTAATCTTTTTGATTTTATACTTAATGATTCTTCGGTTGCAAACAACTCTTTTTGCTTGCTTTCTATCGTTTCAAATATTTTTTGCTGTCGAGCGTTTGTTTCATTCATCTCCCTAAGTTTTTCTGCCATCTGCGATTCTAAAATCTGAGATTCATTTTCGCGTGCAGTAAAATTATTTTCGATTTGATTAAGCCTATCAACTTTTTCTTTTATCTGCTCAGCAAGCTCATCAACTTTTAAACGAGTGATATGCTCAGCTTGATTTAGCTCTGCAATAACATTGCGAATTTTTTCAGCTTCGGCATTTTGCAATTCAACTTGTTTTGTCAACTCATCAAATGCTAAGCGTTTTTCACTTTCGCTGTTTTCAAGTTCGATAATTCTATTTGCAACACCTGCAGTTTTCTCATCTATTTCTGCGCTTATTTCTTCAAGTTTAATCTTCTTTTGAATATTTTCTTCAGTAAGTTTTTGAACTTCATTTTTTAGAATTTCAGATTTTTGTTCTTCTTCAAAAAGTTTTGCAGTCAGATTTTCAATTCTCTGTTTTATTTCTACTTCTTCTTTTTCAAGTACAGAAAGTTTAGAAACCTTCTCATCAATCTTTAACTGGCTACTATTTAAAATCGTAGAAAGTTCGTACACCTTATATTGTTTTTCATCCTGCTCTTCAGATAATTCTACAATCACTGCTTTTAATGAATTACATTTTTGTTCTTGCGATTTAATTTCTTCACTAAGTTTTTCAAGCGTTTGGTTAAACAACTTTTCTTTAGAATCAAGTTCATTAAGAGCAATGCGCTTTTGCTCCAAACGTAATTCTTCATCAGCTAACTTACTGCTGAGTTCTGCTAATTTTTCATTTTTATAATTTATCTCAAGAGATAATTTTTCTAATTCTGATTGCGCAGGAATTATTTGCTCGCTTAGTAAAGATTTATGTTCATTAAGCTGTATGGATAATTTATTCAGCTCAGCTTTTTTAAAGTTTTCTTCTTCGGCAAGCTGTGATAAAATCTCACGAATTGTTTCTGCTTTCTGCTCTTTAAGTTCAATTTCATTGTTAAGTTCATCCAATATAATCAGCTTGTTTTGTTCATCAGTTGCAAGTTTTTTGTTTTGCAAAGATTTTTCATTGTGAAGCTCTTCATCATTTTTTAATTGCTCTGATAATTCTATAACTGCGAATTTTTTATTCTCAATTTCATCAACCAAAAACTTGAGTTCTTTTCTAAGATCATCCGATTTTGATTCCTGTAAATTAAGTTCTTCTGCAAGCTTATCAATCTTTACAATTCTATCCTGTTCCATTAACTCAAGTTCTCTAAATCGTATTCGCTTTTGATCCAACAAAGTTTCATTAAGCTGAACTTGTTCATTAAGCTCTGCTATTTTTTGAGTACGCGACACCTCTTCATCAGATAAACTGGCAATTTCTGCTTTAATAACATCTAACCTTAGTTCCTGCTCTTTTGCTTCACGCGATATTTCTTCAATCCAATGAAGTCTTTCCTTACCGACTTTATCGAGGTTTTCAAGATTCTGTTTTTTCTCTTCAGAAGCATGTTCTTTAAACTTTAATTGATCAAAAACTTTTGCAAGACCTGATCTTTTTTTGTGTTCTTCATCTTCAAGATTATTTATTCGCTCCTGTAATGCTTCAACCTTTTGTTTTTGATCATCAGCCTGTCTAACCAATTCACGTAATTGTCTTTTGCGCGATTCTTCTTCTTCATAAAGATCAGAAATTTTTGATCCCAAATAATCTGCTTGTTTTTTCTTTTCGTTTACTTCTTCATTTAACTCTTTAATTAAATTTGTAGAATGATTTTCCTTTTCTTTTAAATCAAAAAGTTTTTGATTGAGTTCTGTAATCTCTCTTTCTTTTTCATGGATTTCATTCAGTACTCTATGCTGCTCATTCGTTAATTCGCTTATCTTATCTTCAACATCGTGTGCTTCTTTGTAGGATTTGTTAAGCTTTTCGTTATTTAATGATTCAAGTTCTTTTTTCTTTTCATTAATACGTTCATTCAATTCATCTTCAAGTGAGTTTAATTCATCAATCTTTTCTTCGGCAGCAAACATCTTATCACTAAGTTCATCATACTCCTTGTTAAGTACAGCAAGTTTATTAACTTTAGCAGTTACCTCATCGCTGTCAAAATCGATTTCAATATCTCTATGGTTTTCATTTTTACTGATTTGATTTTTTATTTGATCAACGCGTGAGGAATAATCAAGCAGGGCATTTTGTTCTTCAAGTTTTAATTGGCGCAGGTTAAGAATTTCTTTGTTAAATCCTTCGATATCAGCTTTGTTCTGTCTTTTCTGTTCGCGTAGTGATTCAATTTCTCCGGCTAAAGAAAGTTTGCGTTCATTTAAATCAGCAACCTCCATACGCATCTTTTTTAATACATCATTAAGATTGCGCACGTTATCTTCCTTCTCCGATATACTATTAATTCTAAAGAGAAGTTCTTCGTTTTCTATTTCTAATTCGCGTAGTCGTTTATTTTCAAACAAACCCATAATGGCTCCTATTAAGTATGCCTATATTATCGAAAAAATTATCTAATTGTATAATATTTAAAGATGAAATTAGGTATTGTGCGGATAAATTTCAATTTAACAAAATTTTACACTCTGTAATTTTTACTTACAATTTTTGACGCAGAAATGTTAAAGATTGCCTTCGCGATAACGCCTGCGGAATTCAATTTTTTGAATCTGTCTTTCAATTATAAGATCAGCAAGTTTTTCGGGAATTGATTCTTTATTCTTGTTTGAAAAAAGTGCCGCTAATTGTTTTTCGCTTATATCAATTCTGTAAAGAGTGTTTATCAACAGATTATAATTCTTATCAAGCAAATCTTTCATTTTTTCTGTAAGATATTTCCTGAACTCTGCAAGTCGTTCAAAATCATTACTTGGAATAAGCGATGAGTTATCGGTTTTAATAAAATCGTTTGCCACAAATTTTTGGATAGAAAAAATTTCTTCTTTGTTAAATTCAGCATCCATATATTTACTTCAATCTAAGTTTTATTATCAATTTATAACAAGCATATGTAAAAAATATAGCGGCAAAAACATCTATTGTATAATGAACATGCTGCAATAAAACCGTAATTGCAACAGCTATTGTGCTTATCAAAAAAATAATTTTAAATACTTTTTTTTCTGATACAAGAAACAAAATAAAAAGAGTTGCTGTATGCCCTGAAAAGAAAAGATCCTTAGTTAATGTTTGTCCGGTTCCAAAAAATTCCACCAAAGGATCGTTTAACGTTATCATTTTCAGCGGCGGCTCTAACGGCATTAAGTACATCGCGATAATTCTTAACACAACCATCAAAACGTAAAGCTGGATTGCAAACATTAGTTGCTTGGGATTATTTAATAATGCAGCAATCGCAGCAATAAGTGAAAGATAAATTAACGCAAAAATTAGCCAGGTTAAATCTATGGGATTAAAAAGATTTAGAATTGGATCAGGCAATACAACGCCTTGCCGAGCTTCAACAAAATTTAAAAAATTTGCAAGCGAGGCTAAAACTACGGCAAGCAAAATTAGTGTTACAACCAATTCTGTTTTATTTTTTTTTGATTTTAGAAATTCTTTCCAGCTCATAATCCCCTAAATGATATGAATGTTAAAATTTAATTTTCCCTAAAAAATACGGAAGCATACTTCTCCAGGTTGGCCAATCGTGGGTTTGATCTTGCCCCCACAAATCCAACCAATGTTTTACTCCGCGCTGGTTTAAAATATTTGATAAGTTTTTTGATGCGCCGGGATCTTCATAAGCTCCTTGCCCGCTTGCGATAACAATTTTACCTTTTCTCATATTATCAAACATAAAATTATCATCCCATCTTGGCAGATAATCTACCGGCGAATTAAAGTAAACATTGTCATCATAATATCCTTTTGAATAACTTTTTAAATCATAGCTCCCGCTCATTGCAACTGTACCGGAAAAAATATCCGGACGTCTGAAAAAATTATTTGCTGCGTGTAATGCGCCGAGTGAAGCGCCTGTTGTAATAATCGGAACTAATCCTTTGCTGTGATTGTGTATGAATGGAACAACTTCTTCTATAACATATCTATTATACTGCTGATGACGAATAGCTTTGTGTGATGGATGCATACTGTTGTTAAGCCAGCTTTCGTTATTAATACTGTTAATCGAAAACGCTTTTAGTTTTCCGTCACCCAAAAAGCCACCAATTGAATCAATGAGTTTAAATCTTTCATATTCAAGATAATCTGCTGCGGCAGTGGGAAACATTAATAGTGCGTAACCGTAATGCCCGTAAACCACAATTTCCATTTCTTTATTAAGATTAGGACTATACCAGCGGTGGATTTCTCTGCTCATTAAAACTCCATATTGATAAAAACGTTTGAAGTGAAAGTAAAGAAATGGATTAAAATTTGAAAATTTAAGCTGATAAAAAAATTTCTTATTTCTTTTGCAAACAGAATCTGGATGATCTTTACCAAATAATGTAATAATCGTTAGAAATAGCACAATTTTAAGAATTTAGAATTATTTTTTATCGTACTGACCAAAAACACTTGCATTTAAAAAATAGCTTATTATTTTAGCAGTAGAAATTAAAATGTACTTGGTAATAAGTCCTCCCCCAAGCTTATTATCAGTACTACCCCGATGTTTTTACCCCGACATCGGGGACTTTTTTTTTATGGAGTCCATCCTGAAGATGGTCTCCATTTTTTAATTCATCAAAGTTCTTTAACTAAACCTGAGTACTTTCGTTCAATCTTAAATCCAAATCTGTAAAAATATTCCGGACGGAAAAATCCAGTTGTAACAAATTTTATATTATCAGATTTAATGCGGCTAAACAATTCATTCATTAATCCTTCGCTGATGCCCTTGCGGCGGTAACGATTTGAAACAACAATTTTTTCCATGTGGACAGTGCTTTCATCAGTTTGATAATAGAAAGCGCCGCCGATAATAAAGCCTCTATCAGAAACAGCAACAAGAAAATGATGTTCCGGTCTAAAGTTTACATTTAGATTTGCTTCAAGAAAGAGTTGATGAAGTTTAGAAATTTCTTTTGGATTAATCGGATTTCTAATTGTATAAATATTTCCATCATTATCCTGTAACTGAACAACAAGATTTGGCTGTGCGGCAATTTCAGATTTTATACTAAGCAGCGCCGCTGAATCTGATGGTTTTAAATGCGGATAGCCCAGACGAGTGATGAAATAGGTTTCTTTTTCATCAAGCTCAAATTCAAAATGTAATGTATTGATAAGATTTAAAGATTCTTCTTTCGAAATTTTTCGATGTCTCTGTTTTCTTACAAGTTCGCGTAATACATCCTTAAATCTTTGCGATGAATTATAGAAAACTGTTTCCAGAAAAAACCTTGTGCGAGCCGCCGGATATTGTTCTTCAAGATCAAATAATCGATAAGTCTCATATAACTCGTAGATCATCTCTGCCTGTGCCGATAAGGATGCGCTTTTGTTTAGGCTGTACCAGCGATGAAATCTTTTTACAGAAAAGTACAACTGCTTTGGCAGATAACCGTTGTTTTTTATATTCCCGATAAAAGAATCAATTCGAGCAATTACATCTGCCTTGTTCGCTTCATTAGAATTTACAAGCTCTTTTCTAAATTTATTAACCAAGTTTATTCCAATATCAGTGCCCTCAGCTTCGATTATTCCCGAAAAAATTGCATTCCAAACAGATGCTTTTTTTATTTGCGGATATTTTTCTTCGGTCTGCTTTACAAAGCTTTCATAAAAGTTCATTATAAACGCAAGGGTTGATTCAGTTTTTCTTCTTTTGGAAAATGAAGTAATGATACAACCTGTTTGATAATCGTGCGGTGAAATAATAAGTTCATCCGGAGTTGTATCTGTAAGCTCCATTTTCATTTCTGATAATTTCCAAAACTTAACGTAAGCAGATGCCGCATTCCAAACAAAAAACTTCCATAAGTTACGAAGCTTTTCAAAAGTTACTTCATCATTGCGTTTATACTCGCGTCTTAAATATCTTTCAACAGATTCATCACCCACAAATTCCTCTGTCCACAAATTATAATCTTCCCACAATCCGCCGATTTTTGCAGCAAGCTTTTCGTTATTTACTTCTGTACCTGCAATTACTTTCCATTTAATTTCTTCTTCTATTTTTTCAGGAGCCTCAGAATGATTTAGATGAATTGCAATATCAAACCCGCCTTGAAATCGTGTTTGAACTGTTACGCGAAAAATTGATCTGCTTTCAGTTTCTGAAAATTTGCTTATCCAAACACCGGATGGCAGAATGTTATTTAATGTAATCAACTCCTTACCTGAAAATAGGAAAATTGCCTCGCGTATAATTTGTTTTTTACTAATTGCATTTTTCAGAATTGTTTGATCATTTTCCGGAATCGCTTGATCAAAAATTAAAACATCTTCCCATCGATATTCTTCGCTTGTTTCAAGATCAATCGCCACTTTTTGATTTTCACCAAGCCAGTCTGTGAATTTGTTTCTTATCTCTAAACGTGATTTGAGCGCAAGTGCTCTTAAATCTTTTATGCTTCCGTAAAGTTCAATTTGTAAAAAGAATCTTCTTATTCGTTCATAACTTGAGGGATGATTAACACCGTAATTAACTAAAAGTTCAAAAAGTTTTGGGATAGGTGTTTCACTTAAATATGTTTGGGAAGTTAAAGATGAAACAAGATTTTCTATAACTGATTCGATCTCTTTTAGATTTTCATCGCCGCGGCTAATGTTATCAATTGATGTTATTATTTCTTTGTTGAAAAAATTAAAATCGATCTCTGAATAATACTTCAGTAGTTTTTTAAAATTTTCTCTGCGCATTGTTTGGAAGGCAGCTAAAAACATTTTTCGCTGAATTATAATTTCATTTATCAACTTAGGTCTAAAACTAAATTCTACAGCAAGTTTGTAGTGTGTAGATGTTATATCTTTAAGTATCTCACTAAAATATTTTATTGCTTTTTCATTATCATCTATTAATTCTGATTGAAGCATAACTGCTGCAAAATGTAAACCTAAAATTGAGATTTCTTTTGCTTTTAAGATTTCAGAAAAACTGTTCCTGATTTCATCATTATTTTTTATCGGCGTACTTCGTCCAATAAATTCAATGCCTTTCTCAGCTTCCGTTTTACGGTACCATCTAAATATTCCTTGTCCGGCAAAATTGACAAGCTCAACATTGCCAAGCCAGTAAAAGGGATTTGTTAAAATATCCTGCAAATCAATTTGATTAGTATTAATGCGATAAGAATAATTTCCTATTTGAAAAATATTTTCTTCTTTGCTAATGCTTTTAATTATTAATGATGAGTTAAGTTTAGGGATTGATAAAACATTATCACTTAAAAAAACATCACGACTTAAAGCCCCTTTTTCCCGTAAGAACCAATTGGGAATTTCAACTTCATGTTTGCCCAACCCGAGTGACAGATGATCTTTCTGATACATCGATTGAATTAGTTCTTCAAAATTATTTTCTATAGCTCTTCGTTTGTATGTTCCCTTTGGCGTAAGTTCATGATGTTCATCGCTAAAAGGACGATCTATAATTTTAAAATCGAGTATGCGTTCAAACGGTGCAAGAAAATTGTTTACACTTACAATTACAGTTGAAAAATATTCCTGTCTTTGATGCTCATCCATCGTCTTTAACGGAGATTTTTCGGATTCAAGATCAGGAAAAATCAAAACCGTATTAAACGGTCGATGATCACCAGCAAGAAAAACTTGTTTTACAAATTCAAAATCACGGAACAGGTTTTCAATTTTTTGCGGCGCAATTGTTTCGCCTTTAACATTTTTATAAATCTCTTTTTTACGATCAATAATTTCGATAAATCCATCTTTGTCCATTCGCATAACATCGCCTGTTGCAAGCCAGCCATCGGTATCAAACGTGTCTTCAAGTTTTTGATCGTAATAATTTAACATTACATAATTACCGCGAATTAAAATCTCACCGTCTTCACCAAGTTTAATTTCTATTCCTGGCAGCGCTTTGCCAAGCGAATTTTCTCGATACTGAAACGGCGGCGTCATCGTAATTCCGCCGGTTGCTTCAGTCATACCAAAACCACTCATTAACTCAACACTATATCGCTGAAAAAATCTAAAAATATCAGGTGGAAGAAAACCCGCAGCCGATAATCCCCATTTCAGTTTACCGCCTGTGGTGTTTATAACTTCAAGATTAATTTTTTCATCATCATCAACTTCAACATCAACACGAGCAGTTATGTATTCATATAGCTGTATCCATTTTTTAGGAATAGAAATAAATATACTTGGCTTAACAAGCTGCATATTTTCAATCATGGTTTCAACAGATGGATTTTCCATAAAACAATATTCGGCGCCCCAAAAAATTGCGCCTGTCATTTCGAGCCATCTTCCAAAGGTGTGATATAACGGAAGGAAAGCAAGATAACGATCTGTATCACTTATGCCTGGTATTGCCATTGCGCGGCAGAATCTTTTGTAAACAATGTTTGTGTGCGAAAACATTATTCCCTTTGGCTCGCCGGTTGTGCCTGATGTGTACATTAATGTTGCAAGTGAATCCGGTTTTATTTTAATAGCCGGGCTTATCTTTTCCTCGGTTGATAACGCCATAAATTCTTCAAAGCTAATTACCCAATCTTCCGCAGCATTGCCTTTAAGCATTACAACAGTTTTAAGAAAGGGAGTTTCTTTTTTTATCGATCTGATTTTTGCAAGTTGTTTTTCATCATCAGCAAAAAGTATTGGCGCTTTAGTTTGATTTAAAATGTAAGAGATATGTTCTGAAACAGAGTTTGCAGGAATCATCGCATTTACAATTCCAGATGTTAAACATGCAAGATCAAGCATCACCATATCTGAACTGTTCTCTAAAAGAAAAGCAACGATTTTATTTTCACTTTCAATTTCAAACAATATATTTTTTAATGATGCACGATATTCAGAAACTATTTCAGATGTTTTTTGCCAGCTAAAATCAATGGTTTTATCATCTTTAATAATTCTAAAAAGGTTTTTCTTTTTGTATTGATTAACACGCTGATTAAACAAAACATCAAACGTATAATTACTTGTTACAATAAGTGTATGGATTAAATCATCCCATCTTCGCTCATCATAAATTTTCTGCAGAAAAGATGAATTGCGGAACAAGTTTAGATAGTTATGAATTATTAAAACAATATTTTCATTGGATTGATTTGAAAACGATGCAAGGTACTCTCCAAAATTAAAGAACAGATCCTTATCCATACTTTCCATAAATAAATTTGAAAGTTCGCTGCTAAATAAGCCATCAAAAATGTTTTTCCAGTTTTCAATTTCGTCATCGGAGCTAAAATGTTTATCAGTTAGTGAGCGATTTAATTCAATCTTAAGATTGATTATAAGATCATCAATCTCACCTTGCTCTAGGGCTGCTTTGCCTGCAAGTAGTTTATCGTTTAATTCTGTAAGTGATGAATTAGATTGGATATTCATTTTTTACTTCTGTTAGTTTGTAATTAAGTGTAGTCAACCTTAAAGGTGAACTACACTTTAAATTTGTTTTTAGGAATATAATAATTTATTCAGGAGAATTTCAGCGATGCGTAACGTAATAAATTTATTCAATAAAAAAGGCGAGATATAAAACTCGCCTTTCTTAATCAATAATTTTTAGATTGTCTTTATGGATTTGGGATTTTTAACTTTTGTCCAACCTTAATCATATCAGGATTTGTAAGTTGATCTTTATTAGCATTAAAAATATTCATGTATTTGTTAGCATCTCTAAAATAATGCTTTGAAATTTTACTTAAGTTTTCTCCGCTTTCAACAGTGTGAATGTGGTAATAATCTGTATTTAAAACTTTAAGATCGGCATTAACTTCTGATTGACCTTCGCCGCCTACTTCTTTTATTTTATCCCATATTTGATTTTTTTCGTAAGCTGTGTTTGTGCTGCCTGCAAGTTTTAATTTACCTGCTTCTTCACTTACGTTAAGATTTTGAACTTTAAGCTCCTGTGCCAACGCCAGAACAGGGCTGTATTTAACTTGTAACGACATGTTTACTCCTTATTGATAATTAATAATTTTACATAACAGGGAACGCAAGCTTAAGATTAACCTTGTATTGTTTAATCTTTCCATCTTCAACGCTTGCCATATGCTTTGTTACCTCAAGACCGGTAATTCCCTTTACAGATTTTGAGGCTTTTGCTAATGCTTGTTCTATTGCATCATCAAAACTTTTTGATGAGATGCCAATAATCTCGATTACTTTAACAGCTCCGTCTTTAATGTGTGACATAATATTCTCCTATGATTAGTTTGAAATAAATAATTTATAAATCAATTAGTTTTTCCGCCCAAAAGTCCACCAAGTATATTACCCAAAGGATTTGAAGATTTTCCGCCACCGAGAAGCATTCCTGTTACATCGTCTAAAACAGAACCATCTCCATCCTGATCAAGCAATGAAGCTAATCCACTTGATCCGGTACCAGCATCTCTTTTCTTGGTAAGAAAACCCAGCACAATTGGTGCAAGCATCGGGATAAGTTTTGCAGCCGTTCCTGAATCCATTTTAAAATTGCTGGTAAGGTGACTCACAACATCTGTTCCTGCGTTACCTAATAATCCGCCTAAGTTCGGATCAGTTGAATCATCTTTTAGTTTATCATCAAACAAACCATCCATATTGTCAAGCACAGATGAACTTCCATATTTGTTTAATATGTGATCAACCCGAGCCTCACCGCCTCGCTCATCTTTTTGTTTCTTTAATCCTCCAAGGATCATGGGCATTACAACTGGAAGTAAATTTTGAATAGTCTCTTCATCAAGATTTGTTTTTTTAGATAACTTTTGTGAGACTTCGGGACCAAGTGAGCCGATGAAGTCTTCAATTAAATTGGGCATATATTTTCCTTTTTATTTGTTGTGTTTTCAAAAATAATCTGTTGGGTTAACGGCTGAAGTAAATTATTACAGCGTAGAATTGTTTTAAATATAAGATTAATATCAACTAATGCAAATTATCAGTCAGAAAACAGGTTTAAGATCACAACCTTAATGCGAATAATCTTGAAGAGGCTGCTCTTATCGTCTTCACGAACAAAGGAAGAACAGCCTTTTAAAATTACCTATTTCAATTTTTCTTCAATCTCAAAAACCGGTTTTATATCAACAGGAAGCTTCTCAAGTTTTTTTCTTAGTGTTTCAATCGATGACGAATTAACTGCATACTTTGCAATTAAATCTTTTGCGCCTTGATAATTTCCTTCTGCCTGAATTATTAAAACTAAGTTTGCAAGTTCCTTAAGCGAAGGATAAATTTTTTCAAAATCAACGAGAACTTTTTTTGTTGAATCATCAAAAACAAATCCGCCTTTTTCTAAAAGATAATTATAGATAATTGCATTGCCGCCGCCGTGTGCTTCGCCAATTCCAAATCGCATACTGCGAAAAGCTCCGGCAAGAAAAGTAACCCAAACTTCATTTTCCATTTCTTTGGGGTAAACACCTTTTTCAATCATAAAAATGTTGTTATACATTCCAAGTATATCCGCTTTGCACTCTTCCATTGTAGAATATGTTTCTTTTAATTCTTTTTTAACTTCTGTTGATCTTCCATTAACTTTAATAAAACCTGGACCAACACCATGAGACATTTCGTGCATAAGCGTATGATTGAAGAACGCATCAAATGTAACATACTTTAATTGCTCAGGATCAAGGACAACCTCTGAAATTGGTTTTAAAAGTTTTTCAAATTTTGCTTCGTGAACATTTTTTAACAT
>JAGOXU010000336.1 GCA_018059515.1 Ignavibacterium sp. | reverse complement strand
ACAAACCAAGTCTAATTAATATTTAACAGGCGACTTAGAAAAAGCGCATGTGGCTTATAACTTCACGGGCTAACCTAACATCCATTTACACCTAAAACGTTCGTTCGTGGATGAGATCTTCAGGTTTTCCACTTTTCCCAGATGCTGTACTATAACATACTCCCCGTTACAATGCTAACACCTCTGCCATGAGTTGGATAACAAGCGGGGACAAACGTGACCTTGTCCGCATCAATGGACTTTAAGAACAACTCCAAGACTGCGAAAAAATATTTCTACGACTTGAAAATAAATTTAACATAATATTTAAACAAAGGAATAATGAGAATTACGTATAATTTACTAAATTTGCTGAAGAGTGTCGCAATTATTAATACGGCGTGATAGGTAACGAATACGCACACGCATGCCACTGCTGAAAAATTCAGTACTTAAGATCATTCAAACGAAATTAAAAATTTATTTATTCATGAGGGGGCAGCATTTTGGCGATATGAAAGTAATGGGGTACGGAGAAAAACAAGGAGTGCAAAAGGCACAGGTTGAAAAAATGTTCCGGTGCCAAAAAGATTCTCCAAAACACCAAACGGTCTATTCAGCTCATGGGCGCATAGAAATCAGGACGTACCAAGTGATAACGGACCTGATTTTTATGGACGATGCTCAACAATGGAACAGCCGGGGTTCGGTCGTGCAAATTACCTCGGATCGGTACATCAAGAAAACAGGGACCTCTTCTTCTGAAACAAGGTATTACATATCGTCCCTTCTTGCCAACCCGGATCAGATCAACAGTGTAGTCCGCTCTCACTGGGGAATTGAAAACAGGCTCCACTGGCAATTGGATGTGATCTTCAACGCAAGATAGCTCCCTGAAAAAGAAAGACCACTCGGCTATTAACTTCAATATGATTGTGTAAGTAGCTCTGGCTTTACTAGAAAAGGAACAAACCTTTAAGGCTTCTAAAAATGGAAAAAGAACCAGAGCTGCGATAAATGACTGTTACAGACCAAAAATCCTTAAATATTAAAAGCGATCTCCCTTTTAGAGAAATCCGCTGTTAGATCGGCTTTTGTTTTTTTTCGCTTACTTTTCCGGCTCATGGAAAAAAGATGCTGTGTTAAAAGGCTAATTTTCAAAAGATCTTTTCTTTGGATTTCTACTTTAGTCAATTAGTTGAAAAACATCTGCCTAAATTACTTGGCAGGTGTTTTTTTTATGGATACTTTTGCAAAAATCCCCAAACGATTAAATATTATGCTATGCCTGATTATAAGAATCCTTTTATACAGCGTGTTCAAATCAAGAATTTCAGAAATTATCTTGATGTTGATGTTACATTAGACCACAAACAGGTGATTATCGGAGAAAATAATGTTGGGAAAACAAATTTTCTAAGAGCGATTCAACTTATATTAGACCGAGATTTATCAGATAATGACCGCCAATTAACTTCTGATGATTTTCATGATAGCATTGAAGCACCGATGGAAATTGGTGCAGTAATTGAAATTAAGCTACATATTCAAGGTTATGAACATAGTCGTAAACTGATTGCTCAGTTTGCCGATGCTGTAATTTCTGATGAACCTCCAACATTGCAATTTGTTTATAAATTCGATCCCGATTATGACGAAGATGGGAATATTATTAAGTATAAATATGCTATCTACAAAGGTAATAATCCAAATAATAGATTCACTAATGAAGATAGAAGTTATATCAACATATACGTTATAAAAGCATTAAGAGATGTAGAGAGAGAATTAAGGGCTAATAGAAATTCACCTTTATACAAGTTAGTAAAGCAATATGAAATTTCTGTAGAACATCTGGAGGAGATATCGGAAGCCCTGAAGGAAGCAGCAAAAGGAATCTTAGAGTTAGATGAAATCATTCATATAAAAAAGACTCTTGCCAATCGCTTTACTTCCTTGTCTGGTCTTCAATATGATAATGAGATTACTTTGAGAACTTTCGATATAGATACTGAAAGATTACTTTATAATTTGCAAGTATATATGGGCAGAAAAGAACGTCCCGTATCGGAACTTAGTCTCGGCTTAGCAAATATTCTTTATATATCCCTAATACTTATTCTAATAAAAGATAAAACGATATTATCGATTATTAAGGAAGAACAGTATCAAGAACTTTTGGAAGATGATTTGAAAAAAATTCTTCCTGAACTATATGAGAAAACAGAAAAGGAGAATTATATACTCAAAGAAGATATTGATGAAGATAAAATTAAAGAATTATATCTTTTTATGGATGAACATAATTTTCGTCATCAATCCTTTACTATACTTGCTGTTGAAGAACCAGAAGCTCATTTACATCCCGTTTTACAAAGGTTAATATATAGAGAGGTTTTACATAATTCTGATACATCCGTTGTTTTTACTACTCATTCCCCATATATTGCATCTATTGCTCCTTTAAATTCTGTTGTACATATAAGAAAAGTTGAAGAATCAAGCGACGTCTTCTCAACAGCCAATTTAACTATAAAGGAAAGAGAGAAAAAAGATATTGAGCGTTATATTGACGTTAAAAGAGGGGAAATTTATTTTGGCAAAGGGGTTATTTTAGCAGAAGGGATTACAGAGGAATACTTACTTCCTGCATTTGCCAATTTATTAGAAACCCCTTTGGATGATTACGGTATAGTTGTATGTAATATTGATTCTACCAATTTTAAACAATACATACAATTACTGAATTGTTTGAATATTCCTTGGGTTCTTTTTACAGATGGCGATTATTATGAACTTACAATTGAAAAAGATCCTAAAACAGGAAAAGATAAAGAAGTAAAAACTTATCATAT
>JAGOXU010000335.1 GCA_018059515.1 Ignavibacterium sp. | reverse complement strand
CTTTACAAAACAATAAATAGTTATTATAAACATTTGCGATATCAATCGCTTTTAATTTTTCAGAACCATCAAGCTTTTCCGATTCCGATAAAATTTGAGCCGGTAAAATTCCATTTAGCTTGTACTGTGTTATTACATTTTTTATTCTGTCTAAAGTTCCGCGCGGAATTTCATCTTTATAATTTGAAAAATATTTTAAATCTGTTTTTTTAAATGCCTTGCTAAGCAATACTGCGGAAGCGGCTTCGCTAAGAGATTTAAATCCAGCAAATTCATTTAGTTGAAAAATTTGATTTACAAAAGTTTCAAAAGTGTGAAGGTTAATTTTAGAAATTGATTTGCCCGGTGAGCGTGTTACTAATTCTCTTTTTAAATATCTTATTTTTCGATTTGTCGGAACTATAATTAATAGTTCACCAAGTTTTTCTTGCTCAATAAACTCATTTATCAGCGCATCAGGATCTAATTTTTCAATTTTATTTTTGGATAAAATCATTTTTTATTTTTACTCATTAACAAATCTTTGTACGATGCTCTTATTTCCTTTTTATTATCAAGCTTCAACAAGTTCATCATTTCCGTAAATTTTTTTTCAGCGTCTTTCAATCCATTTAAAACTCTTGTCTCTAATTCTAAAAAGTAACCCAATCCGCTTACATAATCTAAATGGATTCTTGTGTTATTGTAAAGGTACAATTCTCTTTTCTTGTTTACGACAACTAGAACATCTAAAAATCTTTTTAAATATTTATTGCCGTCGGTTTTATCTATCTGCAAAAGATGATAATCAGACCAGCGCTTTTTTGATTTTTCATTTCTATCATAAAAAATTAATGTCTGAGTTCCGTTTTCGATTCTAAGTTTTAAAATTCCTCTATCAACCTTGTAATAAATATCTTTTTGGATTAATAATTCTTCAAATACAATTTTATTCTTTTTAAGAATTGATTTGACATCTTTATGCGTTGGTAGTTTTACTTTTATTTCAAGATTTTTTGGCATTTATTTCCTTTTACTGCTTTGACATTTTTGAGGTCATTGCGAACGAGTCCTCGAGTGAAGCAATCTAATGAATTACTACTTGAGATTACTTCGTTTCCAGTTTGCCGCGTGGAATCACTCGCAATAATCTGCTTTTTGGCATATGCTTTATAACTAATTTTACTGTGTTTCTAAATTAATGATTAAAAAATACATTGATATTGTTGTTTCAATAATTATTTTAATAGCAGAAAAATAATAAGATTAAAATGTTGAACGAAATGAAATACCAAAAGACAATCAAATTTAAACTAAAATATTTAATCATCGTTTGCTTATTTGCTGCTGCAATTCCGGTTACAAACAATTATGCACAAGGCATTGGCGAACTTGCACCTCCAAAACCATTGGAAGTTTTTCCAACAAATTCATGGGGAATGGATATTATGTTTGGCGATGCAGGCTTTGGGCTTGGTACTTTTTTTAGAAGAGAAATAACCACGAAATGGACCGCCTTTGCTGATCTATCATTTTCAGAAACTAAGGATGATCGTGAGTTTGAATACTATGATTATTACTCCGGAAAATTTGTAACTGCTTCAAAAAAAAATAGAATCTTTCAAGTACCAATTAATTTTGGCTTGCAGTATAGACTTTTTGAAAATACGGTCTCAGATAATTTAAGACCCTTTCTCTGCGCTGGCGTAGGACCAACCATATTGGTTACAACTCCTTACGAATTAGAATTTTTTAATTCGTTTGGAAAAGCACAGGCTAAATACGCTGTTGGCGGATATGTAGGTTTGGGTGCAAACTTTGGTTTGGATAAATCAAGTTTGGTGGGAATAACTTTTAGATATTATTATTCTAAACTTCTCAAAGGCGGAGTTGAAAGCCTTTACGGAAATGAAAAAACTGAAATACAAGGATTTTTTATTACACTTAATTTAGGTTTGATGTATTAGATAATTTTTCACTTCCACTTAATTGTACAGCCAATTGAAAATGTTTCAGGAACAGAAACTTCCTTTTCATTTAACACTTCTGTAATTGCGTCTTTC
The DNA here is from genome assembly GCA_018059515.1 of Ignavibacterium sp. Lineage (GTDB taxonomy): Bacteria > Bacteroidota > Ignavibacteria > Ignavibacteriales > Ignavibacteriaceae > IGN3. The sequence goes on along the minus strand of JAGOXU010000335.1, from coordinate 795 downwards.
AAATAAGCAGATTTAACTTTCTCAGGTTGCTGCCAGTTGTCATCAATTTTCCCTTCGTACTTTAGTTTTCTTTGTTTATCAAACAGAAAAATTTGCGGAGTATGCGTTGCACCGAATGCTTTTGCAATCTCTTGAGTTTCGTCTCTTAAATATGGAAAGTTAAAGTTTTTTACTTTAGCTCGTTTCTTCATTTCATCAAAGGAGTCATCCGGATATTTTACATCATCATTAGAATTTATTGCGATTATCTGAACTCCATCATTTGCAAATTCTTTTTGCACTAATATTATTCTATCTTCATAGGCTTGCACATAAGGACAATGATTACAGCTAAATATTACAATCAAAATATTCTTATCAGAAAAGGAATTTAAGCTGTAAGTTTTATCATCAACTCCAATTAAAGAAAAGTCTGGAATTGCAGAATCTATTTTCAATTTGTTATCAGACATGGTAATTTTCCTTTAGTTAAATAATCTTTTGGTTAACTGAACAAAAATATCAAAATATGAAAACACTTCTCTTAGTCTTAACAATAATAATTTCAGAAATAATTATGGCACAGAATTATGATTTTGAACAGCATCTGTATCAATCTTATGATAGATACAAGGAATCCAGCTTAACTCACAAACGATTTAAACATTCCGATATACTGCCGTTAATAAATAAGTTAAAAAGTAAAGATGGATTTAAAGTTAAAGTTGTCGGTAAATCTGTTGAAGGAAGAGAATTAAACTTGATTACAATCGGCAAAGGAAAAATTAAAGTATATATGTGGTCGCAAATGCACGG
>JAGOXU010000134.1 GCA_018059515.1 Ignavibacterium sp. | reverse complement strand
TTGCCGCATCCTCAAACATCGGATCCAAATCTGATGAAACACCGCTTGAAGTTTCTTTTTTCTTATCATACAAAGAAGGCAAAAAATATGGCTTTGAATATGACGGCTGCGAATATACATAGTTTGTGATTTTTTCAACTTCTTCTGTAGAGATAAAAGCATTTTGCACACGAATTGGTTTTGGCGAACCTGTTGGAAGAAATAGCATATCACCTCTTCCAAGTAATTGTTCTGCGCCGTTCATATCAAGAATTGTACGTGAATCAATTTTTGTTGCAACCTGGTATGCAATTCTTGAGCTAAAATTTGCTTTGATTACACCAGTAATAACATTTACAGATGGACGCTGAGTTGCAAGCACAAGATGGATTCCAACCGCACGTGCAAGCTGTGCTAATCTTGTAATCGGTTCTTCAACTTCTTTTCCTGCCGTAATCATCAAGTCCGCAAGCTCATCAACAATTACAATTATATATGGAATAGGGTGATGCTTAATTTTATCAGTATCGTGTGGTCTGGTTTTAGGGTCTTTAACTTTTTTATTGTAATCAACAATGTTACGCACACCTGCTTTTGCAAGTTTATCGTAACGTCTTTCCATTTCGTACTCAGCACTTTTTAAAACTAAAATTGCATTTTGCGGACTTGTTATAATCTCTTCATCCAAATCCGGCGACACAGCGAGATAATGTTTGCGCAATTTGTTATAGAAAGAAAGTTCAATTTTTTTTGGATCAACCATTACAAACTTAACTTCCGAAGGATGCTTTGTGTAAAGCAAACTGCTAACGATCATATTTATTCCCACACTCTTACCGGAACCGGTTGATCCTGCAATCAGCAAATGCGGCATTTTTGCAAGATCAGCAACATAAACATCGCCCGCAATTGTTTTACCAAGTGCAAGTGGAAGCTCCGCATACGATTCATTAACTCTTCCAATTACAGAGCGAGCATTTACAAGTGAAGCAACTGTATTTGGAATTTCTACACCGATGGCTCCTTTACCTGGAATCGGTGCTATGATTCTGATTCCACGCGCGGCAAGTGCAAGTGCAATATCATTTTCCAATCCAACAATCTTACTGATTTTAACACCAGGCGCGGGAACAATTTCATAAAGCGTTACAACAGGACCGGGTGTAACGGAAATATCTTTTATCTCAATATCAAAAAGTTTTAATTTTTCTTTTAAAAGTCCTGCGTTATTTGTTAACTCTTCTTCAGCAACTTGATAATTTTCTTCAGGAGTTGGATCAAGTAAATCGAGACCGGGCATTTTAAAATCAATTTTTTCTTCCCATTGATTAGGAAGTTTTTGTTCTATCTCTGCTTCAGTTTTTTCTTTCTTTTCAGGAAGCTCTCCGGTTTTTTGGAGATTAACTTTTTTTACTTCTTCGTTAAGAACTTCATTTTCCGGAACCGGAACAGGAACATCATCTTTACGAATAATTCTAATTTTAGTTTGTTCTTCCGCTTCTTTTTCCATTAGTTCGGCAGCAGATAATTCTTCCGGAGTAAGTTTATCTTTCTTTTTCTTTTTATCGCCGCTTAGCTTTTTAATTTTGTCAAGTTTTTCTTTTTCTTTTGGATCAACGGATGCTGTATCTGTTTTCGCTTCTTCTGATTCATCATCAGTAAAGGAAAATACATCTTTAAAGAAAGCGAGAATGTTTTTGATATCAACATCAAGTGCAAAAATTAGAAGCGTTACAAATCCAAAACCTAAAACCAAAATACTTCCAATTCCACCAATCAATCCGCTTAAAAAATTACCAAGATGATCTCCAATAAAACCTGAAACTTCATACGTGTCAGAAAGTAATCCATAATTAACTCGTAACACACCAAAAAATGCGGCGATGATTATCGAACTAATTAATAAAAAATTAGAAAGGTGCAATCGAAATTTGAAATCAATTTTTTTGAAGAATGAAGCTCCCCACAAAAACAATACAATTGGAATTGTTATGGAGAAATAACCAAAGGTAGCCTTAACAAAAAAGCTTGAAAAGTGAGCGCCGGAAACACCAAGCCAGTTTTGAATGTCAATTTTTTTATCAAAGGAAGTAAAAAAATCCGAAAAGAAAGTTGTAAGATTTGCTTCGTCTCTTCTATCAAAAGTAATTATACTTAAAAATAAAATAACAGAAATGATCAGAAGGAATATTCCGAGTATCTGCTTTTTATTTTCGGATGTGAAAATAAAATAGTTTTTACTTGAACTATTCTTTCCATTTTTTTCTTTAACGCTTTTTTTCTTTTTAAGTGCCATTAAAATTTTTTAATTAAACTTACTTTAGTTTTTTCAAAACGCCGTTTGCATAAGCAGGAATTTCATCAATTATATCAATTGTGCTGCAATATTCTAAATCAGCTTCAAATCCATTTTCCAAAAGTATTTTTCCATGATCAGATTCACGTATCATTTTTATAAGATTGTCTCCGTACTTTTCGTATAAAGTTAAAACTGCAGCACCGGAATCGTTTAAATATGAATCTGATTTTACTTTACGGATTTTTGAAATAAGCATTCCTGCACAAACCGAATCTTCAATAGAGAAATAATTATTTCTTCCCGAGCAAACAATTTCAACATCTGTGTTTAGTGTTATAAGATGTTTTGCAACTGCACTGATATTTAAGAAAGAACAGGTGTATAAATTTTCCGAGTATTTTGCTTTTGCAATTGATTTTGTTCCGTTTGTGGTAAAGAATACAATTGTTTTTCCTTCAACAACTTCTTTAGCATACTCAAATGGTGAGTTGCCGAGCGCAAAGCCTTCAATTTTTTTTGTATTTCTTTCACCGCCAAGTAAAATTTGTCCGCCAAACATTCCGCCGGAAACTTTAACAGCAAACTCAACACTGGCAACAGGAACAATTTCTTTTGCACCGTTATTAATTGCCGTTACAATTGTAGATGTTGCACGAAGCACATCAATTACAACAGTGGTTTTACCAGTAAAGTAAAGTTCATCAACAATTACAGGTGAAAGAAAAACATTTAACTTCATAAAATTTTTTATCTTGTTACAAAAGGAAGTTTAACTACTTTTGCAGCAGATTCTTTTCCTCTAATTAAAAAATTAACTTCTGTTCCAATCTCTGAATATTTAATATCAACATAAGCTAATGCAATTGGTTTATCAAGCATTGGACTAACTGTGCCGCTTGTTACCGTTCCAATTTTATTACTATTAACCGAAATATCATAACCATGTCTTGGAAAAATCTTTTCATCAGAAATAATAGCAACAAGTTTTCTGTTAAGCCCCTTTTCTTTTATCCTAAGCAGTGCAGCTTTACCGATAAATTTTGGCTGAGCAAGTTTTGTAATCCAGCCTAAGCCAGCTTCTAAAGGATTTGTTGTCTGATCAATATCGTTTCCGTACAAACAAAAACCCATTTCTAATCTTAAAGAGTCTCTTGCGGCTAATCCAACAGGCTGAATGTTGAATTCTTTTCCTGCTTCAAATAATTTATCCCATAAATCCAAAGCAGTTTTTTCATCACCTTTAAAATAAAGTTCGTATCCAAGCTCGCCTGTGTAACCGGTTCTGGATAATAATACATCAACACCGGCTAATTTTAAATTTGTAAAATGATAATACTCAAGTGTTATTGGAGTATCTGTTAGTTTCTGTAATGTCTTTTGAGAAAACGGACCCTGAACGGCAAGCAAAGAATATTCATCACTTACGTTTTTTAATTCTACATTAAAACTATTGTTTTGCTGCATCCATGCAAAATCTTTATCTGTGTTTGAAGCATTAATAACAAGCATAAACTCATCATCAGCAATTTTGTAAACAAGCAAATCATCTACTATACCGCCGTCTTCATAACACATTGCGGAGTATTGTACACGCTCCGAAGAAAGTTTTGATACATCGTTGGTTGTAATGTTTTGAACAAAATCCAAAGCGAATTTTCCTTTAACTAAAACTTCACCCATGTGTGATACATCAAAAACACCAACTGAATTTCTTACAGCTTTATGTTCAGCAATTATTGAAGAGTATTGAATCGGCATTTCATATCCTGCAAACTCCACAATTTTAGCACCCAAGTTTTTATGAGCATTATAAAATTTTGTACGTTTCATAATTATTTCCGTATAGTTTTAATGATTTATTTGCTTTGAGTTTTTTTCCAATCGCCTAAGAATTTTTCTAATCCGCTGTCTGTAAGCGGATGATTGAATAATTTATCAATAACAGAGAAAGGCATTGTAGAAACATGCGCACCAAGTAATGCAGCTTCTACAAGATGCAATGGATGTCTTATGCTTGCAACAAGAACTTGTGTTTGATAATCATAATTGTCATAAATCTGAACTATCTGTGCGATTAAATCCATGCCGTTGGTACTGATATCATCAAGCCTGCCAACAAAAGGACTAATGTAAGTTGCGCCTGCTTTAGCAGCAAGCAAAGCCTGCGATGGTGAAAAACAGAGCGTAACATTTGTTTTAATATTTTCCGAAGTTAAAGTGCGAACTGCTTTTAATCCTTCTTTAATCAAAGGAACTTTTATCACGATATTTTTATGGATCTTTGAGAGTTCGTGTGCTTCCTTTAGTATTCCGTCATAATCTGTAGAGATAACTTCTGCACTAACAGGACCATCAACGATTGCTAAAATTTCATCAAGCAGTTTTCTAAAATCTTTTCCTTCTTTTGATACGAGTGAAGGATTTGTTGTAACCCCATCAAGAATACCAAGTGCTGCGGCTTCTTTAATTTCATTTATGTTTGCTGTGTCTATAAAAAATTTCATCTTTTTTCTCCAAAATATTTATTTTCTTTTTGTGCTATTTTGTGTCTTTGTGATTTAGTGGCAACCTGCCGCCAAAGCACAAAATCACTAAGCATTCACTAATTAAGCCATGAAACCAAATTATTTAAACTTTTCTGTTAAGTCAGTTCCTTTTTTCTTTGAGAAGAATCTAAACTTACCCATTGGGATAGAAGAATCTTCTTCAATTCTTAATCTTACTAAATATTTAAACTGAATTCTTGTAAACTTTTTATCCTGCAATCTGCTAGCATCAGATGGATGGCATTTTATAATTAGACTAAACTCATGAGAAAATCTTCTAAATCTTTTCAACCAATCTTCAATATCATAAACAAGATGCGATTCTTTTGTCATAAATCCTGATCCGCTGCAAACAGGGCAAACTTCTTTCATTGCCTGATTAATATTTTGGCGAATTCGCTGTCTTGTAATCTGCACTAATCCAAAATCACTCATAGGCAATACAGAAACTTTAGAACGATCTCTGCGGAATTCTTTTTTCAGTTCATCGTAAATCTTTTTTCTATTTTTATCTTCTTCAAGATCGATAAAATCGATAACAATAATGCCGCCAATATCCCTTAATCTTAATTGTCTTGCTATCTCACGAGCTGCTTCTAAATCTGTTTTTAGAGAATTTAATTCCTGCTCTTTACTTTTTGCATAACGTCCGCTGTTAACATCAATAACAACCATAGCCTCTGTGTGCTCGATGATAAGATAGCCGCCGCTTGGCAGAGGAACTTTTCTGCCCATCAAGGTTTTTATTTGTTCTTCAATCTTAAACTCATCAAATATAGATGATGAAGATTTATAAAGATCTATTTTTTCTAAAAGGTTCGGCTGAACAAGCTGTACATAATTTTTAATCTGTTTGTAAAGTTTTTTTGAATCAACAAAAACTTTTGAAATATCAGGTGTTAGTAAATCACGAATCACACTATCAGTTGTGCTCATATCCTGATGAACTAATGAAGGTGGTTCTTCGCTCTTTGCAGCCGCTTCAATAGTCTTCCAGGTCTTTACAAGATTTGTTAAATCATCTTTAACAGCATCTTCGGTTTGATCCTTTGCAACAGTGCGGATAATCAATCCATAGCTTTGCGGAAGGATTCCACGTGCAATATTTCTTAATCTTCTGCGTTCTTTGTAATCGTATATTTTTTTTGAGATGCCAATTTTATTATCGAAAGGAAGCAGAACACAAAATCTGCCCGGAAGTGAAACTGAAGAAGTAACACGAACACCTTTATTGCTAACCGGTTCTTTGGTTATCTGTATAAGAATTTCTTCACCTTTGCGAAGTTTGGTAATTACAGGCTCTGGCTGCGGAGTTGATGAACCGTTATTACGATTTGGTTTTGATTCATCATCGTCAGTATCATCAACATCAGAATCTTCATCACCAAGCATGTCCTGAAATTGTTTTGTGCGATCACCAATATCTGAAAAATGAAGGAATGCATCGTGCTTCATTCCTATATCTATAAATGCAGCTCTTATTCCCGGAAGTACTCGCGCAACTCTTCCAAGATATATGTCTCCAACCATTCTCCTGTTTTCAGGATAGTCAACGAAAAAGTCGGCTAAATTTCCATCTTCCGTAATCGCTACGCGCGTCTGGTTGGAAGATGAATTTATTATAATTTCTTTTATCATAAATAAAAAACTCTCTGTATGAAATAAAACATTTCATTATTAAAAACTTGTGAAAATCTGATTTGAGCATAGTAATGCTCTGTGTGCGGTAAAATCCATGGCTGCCATTTAGCAGCAAAGGTTGAGTTGTAAAACTCCTAAAAAAAATTATTAATGCTAACAGCATTAAAATCCTGTTTAAAAAATTATTAAATATCAAAAGTCATCCTTCGACTTCGCTCAGGATGACTGTAAATTCATAAATGTCTCACTAAGCGAAGTTAAAATGTGACATAAAAACTTTTTTACCAACGTTATCATTTCGATTGAAGGGAGACATCTTATTAATATTAATCAAATAAGATTTCTCGTCATCGAATTCCTCGAAATCACAAAATAAAATCTGTGATTTATCAGTTACCTGATCGCTCTGCCGGTGGATTATTCTTAGCTTCTTTTTCAGCAGCTTCAATTAATAACTTTCTTCTGCTTAAAGAGAATTTGCCGCCTTCAACCTTAAGTAGTTTAACAGTAACCTTATCACCGACTTTTAAATAATCAGAAACTTTATTTACACGTTTATTATCAATTTCGGATATGTGTAATAATCCTTCTTTGCCAGGAAGGATTTCTACAAACGCACCGAATTCTGCAATTTTTGTAACAACACCTTCATAAACTTCTCCAACTTCCGGAGTTGCAGTTAATTTTTTAATGTACTCTTTTGCCTGCTGTGCGTTTTCTTTATTTGGTGAAGCAATGTGTATTGTTCCATCGTCTTCAATGTTGATATCAACACCAAATAATCTTTGCATTCCCTGAATCGTTTTTCCGCCCGGTCCAATAATTAATCCAATCTGATCTGTTGCAACATTCATTGTAATTAATCTTGGTGCATATTGTGATAATGAATCTTTTGGTTTGCTGATTGCTTCATTCATCTTACCAAGTATGTGCATTCTTCCTTCTTTTGCTTGATGAAGTGCTTTCTCCATAATTTCAAAAGAGATTCCCTGAATTTTAATATCCATTTGAAATCCGGTTATACCATCGCTTGTACCGGCAACTTTAAAATCCATATCACCAAGATGATCTTCATTTCCAAGAATATCCGAAAGAACAGCGTAATCATTTCCTTCTTTAACCAATCCCATCGCAATTCCGGAAACAGCTTTTGTAATTGGCACACCAGCATCCATCATTGCAAGCGAACCTGCGCAAACAGTTGCCATTGAAGATGAACCATTTGATTCAAGAATATCAGAAATAATTCTTATAGTGTAAGGAAAAGCATCATCAGCAGGTAAAACTTGTCTTAAAGATCTTTCTGCAAGATTGCCATGACCGATTTCTCTTCTGCCAACACCTGTCATTCTTCCAACTTCCCCTACGCTAAATGGCGGAAAATAATATTGAAGATAGAATTTCTTGCTGTATTCTTCTAACAATCCATCAACAGTTTGCTCATCGCTTTTTGTACCAAGTGTAATGTTAGTTAAGCTTTGCGTTTCACCACGAGTAAACAATGCCGAGCCGTGTGTCCTTGGTAAGTTTCCAAGCTCAATCGTTATCGGACGGACTTGCGTAGTATTTCTTCCATCAAGGCGAACACCTTCTTTTAAAATTCTTTCACGCATAAGATCTTTTTCTAAATCGTGAAGAATCTCTCCAATAGCTTTTTCTTGTTCCGGATATTTTTCCGCAAGTGCTTGCTTCACTGATTCAGAAAGCTCTTTGTTTTTTGCAGATCTTTCTTCTTTAGCAAGAATTGAATACACAATTTCTTTGAACTTTGCTTCCGCCAAAGAATAAACATCCTTTTTAAGATCAGCATCAACTACAGGCTCTGCAACAACCCATTTGGTTTTTCCCGCATCTGCTTTTAATTGATTTTGAAGATCAACAATTTTTTTGATTTCCTGTTGAGCAAATTTTAAAGCGTCAAGCAAATCCTGTTCGCTAACTTCTTTCGAATCACCTTCAACCATCATTATGGAATCAGCAGTACCTGCAACAATAAGTTCAATATCACTTAATTTAATTTGTTCCTGAGTTGGATTAACAACAAGTTTGCCACCAACTCTTCCGACTCTTACTTCACCTATCGGACCATCAAACGGAATATCTGAAACAGCGAGCGCTGCAGAAGCACCGCAAGCAGCCAATACATCCGGATCATTTTCACCATCATAAGAAACAACCATCGCAATAATTTGAGTTTCATTTTTAAAACTCGGCGGGAATAATGGTCTGATTGGTCTATCGCATAATCTTGAACTAAGAATTTCTTTTTCAGTTGGTCTGCCTTCGCGTTTGATATATCCGCCGGGAAATTTTCCTGCAGCAGAAGTTCTTTCACGATATTCAACTTGTAACGGAAAATAATCTAATCCTTCCTTCGCTTCGGTAGCAGCAACAGCTGTAACCAACACCATTGTATCTCCGTAACGAACCATAACTGATCCGTTAGCCTGTTTTGCATATTTTCCTGTTTCTATCGAAAATAATCTTCCGCCTATTTCAACTTCTTTCTTAACAACCATTTTTAAACCTTACTTTCTTATGTTCAATTCTTTTATTATCGCTCTGTATCGTGCAATATCTTTTTTTATTAAATAATCGAGAAGTCTTCTTCTTTTACCAACCATCATCATCAAACCTCTTCTCGAGTGATGATCTTTTTTGTGAGCATCAAAGTGTGATGTTAAATCGTTGATACGTTTTGTTAATAAAGCAATCTGTACTTCAGATTTGCCAGAATCATTTGAGTCTTTTCCGTATTTGGAGACGATCTCAAGTTTTTCTTCTTTGGTCATTTAGTCTATCCTTTGTTTATTTGTACAATATAATTCCAGTATGCACCAGAATTAATTATTTAGTTCATTAAAAATTTTTAATCCGTTTTCTTTGTCTTTATTCATTTGGTTAATTAACTCTT
>JAGOXU010000133.1 GCA_018059515.1 Ignavibacterium sp. | reverse complement strand
AGAAGAACCTGTACCTCCTAAAATTCCAAATGATAATTCTACTGCGTTATCCTTAGTATATTTTAAAGGAATAAAAATTACAAGGAAAAGTACAAGTAATATCAAATGAAATATTACTGAAGCAGAGTATGAAACACGCGTTACATTTTGATTTGACAAATACATAATTACAACTTTTCTTTTTCAGTTTCGATTGTAAATTTTTCTATGTTAGAAATCTTTGCCGCATCTATTACTTTTATAACAAGATCTATTGCAACTGTCTTATCCGCACGGATAATAAGATTGTCCTCACTAGTTGAGGCTTTCATCTCACCAAGTTTTGCAGGCAGTTGATCGATAGTAATTGCATCCTTTCCAGCAAAAACTTCTCCAGCAGTTGTTAAAGTAACAACCATCAAGGACTGCTGAGATTTTTCATTCATTTTTGAACCAGGCAATTTTACTTTAACACCTGTTTGAATTACAAATTGTGATGTAAGCAAAAAGAAAATCAACAACAACATCACAATGTCAGTCAAAGAAGAATAAGAGAAAATGCTTAAAGGCTCTTTCGATAATTTAAATTTCATTTTATAACCTATAATTCCATTTCAATTTCGTCATCAATTTCTGCTTCATCTTTTCCGCCATCCTGTATAACATCAATAACATCATTCGCAACAGTTTCCATTTCACCAACTAATTTTTTTACAGCACCTAAAAAATAATTATACAGTGCTAAAGCAGGAATACCAATTATCAAACCAAATGCGGTGGTAATTAAAGCTTCCCAAATTCCACCTGCAAGATCGCTTGGATTTGCTGCGCCGGCTAAATCTTGTATTGTCATAAAAGCTTGAATCATTCCGGTTACTGTTCCAAGAAATCCTAAAAGCGGCGCTATACCCGCAACAGATGCAAGTACAGATAAACCTTTTTCCAATTTGCTTATTTCCTGGCTGCCGGCATTTTCAATTGCATCTTTAACTCTATCGTGTCCGTATTTATATTTTTTTAATCCTTTTCGGACAATGTTTGCAACAGGAGATTTTTCCTGCATACAATAACTAATTGCTCCGGAAATATCTTTCTTTTTTATAAAACCTCTTATCCTTACCATAAAAGCGGGAACATTAATTTTTGCTTTTCTCAGCATAATAAAACGGTCAATCGAAACCGCAAGCCCTACGATAGAGCTGGCAAGTATTAACCACATTATAAATCCGCCTTTTAAAAAAATATCTAATAAGTTCATGTCTATCCTTTGATTGATTTATTTATCTAATGTTTTTATCAACAAAAATTTGAGCTTCTTCTTTAGTTGAAAAATTTCCAACGCGAACTCTGTACCATTTACCACGATTTGGAATTTCGGCTTCTTCTACAAATGCATTGTAACCTTTGTTCCTGTATTTACCCGCTTCATTTTCCGAAATTGAACTTGCGCGAAATGAAGCAACCTGCACAACATAAAAATTTCCGTACTTAAAAATATTATTTCCCACATTTAAACCATTGCCCGCTGGTGCAGTGTTTTTAACAGGATTTTTAATTTCAACAACCGGTGGTTTTATATTTTCTTTGGTTTCAGATTTTACTTCTGGTTTTTTAACTTCATTTTTTTTATCGGTTGTTTCATTTTTTTGAACAATAGGTTCTTCAGTTTTTGGGGCTACAGTTTCTGATATTGTTGTTTCATTAATCTTTGGTGGATATGGATAAGTTATAGGAATATCAAAATTACGCTGAACAATTTTTGCATTCTCCGATTTTAAAACTATTTGTTTTGGTTTTATTGTAACATCACCTTTTTTGAAAAACTCTAAATACCAGTAAAGTGCAAGAGACAATCCAATTACAAGAAGAGGAAATATAATAAATGGAATTAAGTTTCTTTTTTTAGCAGGTTCAAAATATTCTGCTTTTTGTTCTGTTGATTTTTCAACTTCAACATTTTCTTCGATATTTTCTTCTTCCATCTTTACATCTTGTTCTTCATTTTGGATTTCTGTATCGGATTCATCATTAACTTTATCTAAAATAATTTCATCTTCACTCTTATCTTTAATTTCCTGCTCGGAATTCAAATCAAATTTTATATCACTAAATGGATTTACATTTTCAATTTCAGTTTGTTCTTCAGTAATTTCTTCATCATCATCTTTATTTGAACCTGGATTATAAGGTTCAAAATATTTAGAAGTGCTTTTCCAAAATTCTTCATCAGTTGGATCATCTTCTAAAGATATGTTATTGATTGCTTCTGGTTTTGCTTCTTCGACTTCCGGCTCAGGCAATGGTTCATTTACAATTTCATCAAAATGTTCATCTATTTTTTCATCGATATGTTCACCAATCTCTGCATCAAACTTTTCTAATATATTTTGCTCAAAATTTTCTTCTTTAAATATTTCATTCGGCTCATTTTCACTTTCCAACAGCTCATTTAACTTTTCGGATGATTCATCAAGTTTTATCTCTTCAACAAATTCGGGAATTTCATCTTCAACTTTATCCGGTATTAAATTTTCTTGCTCTGCATTTGATTCATCAATTTCACTTTCTGTTTTCGGGGTTTCAATTGTTTCAGTTTTTTCAGTTGTTTTGGGCTGATTCAAATCCATATTAATTCGTTCATCCGCAATCTCAAGAATTGATTCGGCTTCAATTTGTTTAGATAAATCTTCACCAAAATCCCAGGCAATATTTTTCAGTTCGTTAGTTTGTTTTTCATATTCACTTAATTCGGTTTTTACTTCAGTTACAGTTTCATCAATTGAAGCTGCACTATCAACATCCAGAGCCGACTTATCATCCCACTGCAATTGCACCTGATTAGAATTATATGAACGAGCATCAATAACAAGCGTTGGAAAATTTTCTACGGATTCAGCAATTTCAGATTCGGCAATAATTTTTTCAACTTTCGATTCAATCAATCGTCTGTATTCGTAGCCGGAAGTTGGAATGTAGATATTATCAAACGGAACTCCACGTAAAGGGATTAATGGCTTGCCAATACTCAAACTAAAAGTTGAATCTATCGGATGATAATCTTCCTCATCAAAACTTGGGATATTAAAAACCAATCCTTTGGTATCTGATTTTCTCAAATCTTTATCTTCAGAAAAAAGCACAAGTTCAACAGCTTCTTCAGAAACTTCGTTATCCTTAAAACTGAATACAGGTTTTTTAAAACTGCCTTTAATCAAATGGAAGTATCCAAAATCTTTAACAAAAATTGATTGACCAATTTCAACAATCGCTGAAATTCTTTTTAAAAATAATTCAAAAAATATTTTAGCATCCGTATCCGGCACGCCGACATTTTTTGCAACTTTTTTTATTAATTCTGCCTTGGTCATTTTAAATTTTAATGTTTAGATTTTATAAACGATAATTAATACCAACAATAACATTCAATGGAACTTCCCGGTATCCATTCCATAAATATTTTTTTTGATTAAGTAAATTATTTATATCCAAAGTTAAATCCAGATTTGGCTGGAATGAATATATAAATGATAATCCTAAATCAAAATAATCACCGATTGAAATTTTATTTTTAATATCTGCAAATCTTTTAGATTGATAATTCATTCGCGCAATCGAAGTTAATCCATTTTTAAATTTATAACTGTAGGATGCGTTAAGATTAAATATAGGCATATATGGAATTTGATTTCCATCAGTATCACGAATATCTGATAGCTCTACTGAACTGTAAAACTCTCCATACGGTCCAAGGTAAAACAAAAAGTTTGCATACGGACTTATATTTTTCATGTCCGCATAGTGCAAATCAAATTTTCCGGGATCTGATGAAGCCCCGAAATAAGGGTACGCATCCGAAGTATAATATTTTAGTCCGCCGTCAATCTGAAAGTATTTATCAAACTCATACTTAACCGACGCTGTTAACGCATTGCTCTTTTCCAAATAAATACTTCCAATACTATCAACATTAAAATAATTGTTTTTTACTACAAAGCTGCCCGGACTAATAAATTCAGCAGTTGGAGCAAACTCGCCAAACAGCGTAATATTTTTATCTAACTTTAAAGCAACTGAAGCATAAATTGCATTGTAAGTTTCACCGGCACCATTAGAAAATGTCCAGCCGAAAGTTCCTTTAATTAGTTTTGTAAAAAATAAACCTGCAGTTGGTCTTAGTAAAAGAAAATCTTTTCCGGAATTATCCCCTAAAAGATTTGTAATTGAATGATTACGATAATCAATTGCTGCACCAACATTAACTACGGGAAATTTCAAAAGCGCATCTCCCTTGAATCGTAAATTATTTTCTTTATAAACTTCCTGAGAGATATTAGTAACCTTATCGGTTAAGTTTAAATTGAAAAGAAAATTTTTAGTAAAATCATTTTTAATATTAACAACAAACTTGCCGTAGTTTAAACTTCGTCTTTCTTCCGGATTAGCTGAAGCAAAAAATTTATAGCTTGTAGTTCCATAATCACCATTAATATTGAACTGTGTTCCCGGAAAAACTTCGCCATCAATGTTTGACCAATAAGTAAAATTAAATCCAAGTCTTGTGCGATAACGGTCGCTGTTATCTTCATATGCGCGAACAAAATCGCCGTTAAACATTCCTTCTAAAATTCCATTAGTAAAAGGGTAAGCATAATTAGCGCTTACAGTTGGGATTGTATATAATCCAACACCAGCAGCAATATTACCTTTATAAAAACTTACATCGTTTAAAAAACCCATATCGCTTTTTAACGGATTTGAAAAATCTCCAATCTCAAGTTCTTCGGGAGAATATTTTGGTTTGATAAAATCTTCATTTACAGATGAAACAAAATCAGGTTTAACCTTATCAACTTTTTTTATGTTTAACTGACTTTTACCCGTAATTACAAAATCCGGTAATTCAACATTTGGATTTTTCGATTTATCATCCTGTGCAATAACTACAAGGGATGAAAAAATAATTACTAAAAATATTTTTAATCTCATTGTACTTTCCTCAATTTCTGAAGTGCTTCATCCCCGATTGGAGTACCACTGTACTTAGTAACAACAGCTCTGTACATTTCAGCAGCATTTCTTTTATCGTTCAGTTTTACGTAGCAATCGCCAAGCAGTAAATATGATCGCATCAGCCATTCCTCATAGCGTGAATAAACAGTTCTTACTCTAACAAGCGATGTAATTGCATCTTTATATTTTCCCTGATCATATAATGATTGACCAAGATAGTACTGTGATTTAGCACCCAGTTCATCACTTCTATTTTCTGAAAGAGCTGTAAGATATTCATCAGCGTTTGGATATCTTTTTGAAGCAATATTTATTAATGCTAATTCAAATTTTGATTTATCTCCAAACACTGTTCCCGGAGAATAAATTACTACATCTTCAAAGACCGTGTAAGCATCTTGAAAATTCTTTTTATCTAAAAGCGTCATTCCTTTATTGTATTGAAACTCAGGAATTTTTGGTGATTTTTTTAATTCATTTATTCCGCGATCATAAATACCGATTGCAGCATCATAGTTTTTTGATGAACGATAAATTAATCCCATTTCCAGAATAGCTGCAGCAGCTAGTTCAGAATCTTTAAAGGAACTAATTACTCGATCAAAGCTTACAATCGCTTCTTCATTCTGTCCAAGATTTTGTGCACTCTTTCCTATCCAATAATAAGCATCAGGCGCAAGTTTGCTGTTTGGATAGGATGAAGTAAAATTCTTGTATTCAGTTTTTGCTTTATCGTACTGTCTCAAGCTGTAATAGATTTCACCCCTCTTAAATAAAAGCTGATCTGCATAACTTAGACTTGGATTTTTGGAAACAAACTCGCCCAAAAACGCTACTGCTTTTTCAGGATTTCCTTTTGCAACATAACTGTATTGAATTCCGGTTACTGCATCAAAAACATATTGCGAGGAAGGAAATTGCGACAAAACTTTTTCATAATTAATAATCGCTAAATCATATTCTTCCATATTGAATTGTGCATCACCGATTGAATAATAAATTATCGGTTCCAATTTTGTTTTTGGATATTTTGAAATCACAGCATTGTATTGTGCGATTGATTCTGTGTATTCTTTTTTCTGAAAATAAATCCAGCCAATTGTGTAAAGTGAAACTTCCGCATATTCCGAAGTTGGAAAATTTTGTTGGATTGATGTAAATTCAGCTATCGCATCATTGGTTTTGCCTGATTTATAAAGCGCTTGTGCGTATTGATATCGTGCATAAGGATCACTGCTAAGTTTTGCATCTGAAGAAAAAAGTTCCTGATAAACTTTGCTTGCAGCGGAAAAGTTTTTACTTCCAAAATAACTATCTGCTAATCTTAATTTTGCATCGCTAATTCTTTTATTGTTTGGATATTTTTTTATGTAATCTGCAAATTGATAAGCTGCATTTTCATAATCGCCTGTATTAAAATAACTATAAGCTTTTCCGTAGAGAGCTTGAGAATTTATTTCCTTATCTGATCCAACAGCGCTTTGATAATTATTTAGTGCTGATTTAAAATTACCCGCAGCAAAATAATTTTCTGCTAAAAAGAAATTTAACTTTTGGGTTTCAAAACTTGCATCAGAATTTTCTAATTCATTTAAATATTTAAGTGCAGTTTTATTATCATTTAAATGGAATAGAGAAATTCCGAGTCCCAGCAAAGCCCTATTATGGACATCTTTCTCAGCACCTTTATTAGCAAGAACAATCTCAAAATAATTTTTTGCTGCTTGAAAATTGCCTTTGTTCAATTCAATCTCACCAAGCATCGCAAAAGATTTACCTTTAATTACATCATCATTAGATGCGTTTGCAGAGATTAAATATCTTGTAGCAAGATCAGAATTATTTGTATTAAAATATACGACACCAAGCTGATATTGAACTTCCTGCACTAAAGGATCATTAGGATATTTTTCTAAGAATTCTTTGTAAATCGCATTGGCTTCATTGTTCTTACCTAGATAGCGTTTGCATTCACCTTTCCAGTATAAAGATTTTATCCCGAGTGAATCAGGTTCGCTCGAAAGTTCATCAAAACTATTGAATGCTTCATCATATTTTTTTTGCTGAAAGTAAGTCCACGCTAATCCATACTTTGCATCGCGAGAGTATTTTGCTTCTGGAAATTTTTGCAGCACTTCCAAATAACTTTTTTCTGCGTTGTTATATTCATTAACGCGGTAATATGATGTTGCAAGTAAATAAATACTTTCAGAATACATGTCATCAGAAAGATTTGTGAGTCTTGGACTTTTTAGTTCTACAATTGATGATTGGTAATCTTTTAATTTAAAATAACAAATTCCAATTCGTATTTGAGAAGACGTGGCAAGCGTTGAACTTTTATGATAAGTTAAAAGTTGGTCGTAATATTTTACTGCATTATTATAATCACCAACTTGTTCGTAAGCATTTGCAAGGGCGTACAAAGAATAATCAGCGTATTTTTTATTGCGTTTATCGGCAACCGCTTCTTCCAAAAATTGGATTGCTTCTTTAGGTTTATTTTCAGAAGAGAAAGATTCGCCAACCCAATAAAGGCTGTTACCATAAAAATCACTCTCCGGATAATCGTTTAGTAAAAGTTTTAATCTGCTTCGGGATAAATCATATTTCCCGGAATTAAAATAAATCAAACCGAGATTGTATAATGCTTTATCACGATAGTTAGACCAGTTGTAAGTTTTGGTAAGATATTCAAATCCAATTGCAGCTTCATCTTTTCTACCAAGTTTTAATAAGGATTCAGCGGAATAATATTTTGCAGTTGCGTAAACCTCATCAACTATTTTGTATTCGTTAAAAAACTCTTCAAACAATCTGTTTGATTGTGCATATTGCTGATTGTGGTATGCCGTCATTGCATCATCAAACTTTTGGGATGTTGATTGAGAATAAATCTGAGGAATAAACGAAATAAGAATAAATAACGAAAAGAATTTTAGCATACTCAATCCTTAAAAAGATTTGGGTGGATACTTGTAAACAAGATTCAAATATTCAAAAAAGTCCATCATTTGATAAAAAATCGGTAAATCAGAATAAACTTCTAAAATCTAATTCAAATATAAACCTCAAAATTTCATAAAGTCAAGCCACTTAACAAAATATAGGAATCTTCTAAAGAGAAGTGTTAAAAAAAATGCTTCAAAATTTAACTTTATTTAAGAGGAATTAGGAGAGAAAATGTTCAGCTATGGATATTAAAATGATTTGTTTTTCGATTTTTGATAATCACCCAAAACTCCTAATCCAAATTTAGCGGATGATTTTGCGGAAATAATTTCAAGATTGTTAATTACTTTTTTAATAACCTCTACATTAGTCTTTAATCTTATCGCTCCATTTATGTGAGAATAAAGTTGGTCTCTAAATTTTAATGCAGCCAGAATTGAAACGATACAAATTTCTCTTTCCTTTAATGATAAACCATTCCTTCCCAAAACTTTTCCATAACCTTCTACAATTAACCATTCGGATAATTCTGGTGAAAATGATTTAACATTTGAAATGAGTTTATCAAATTTATTTCCATAAATCTTTCGGCAATTTTTCTCACCGCGTGATTTATATTTGATAAAATCATACCCCTCATAATTTTTATTATTGGATTTAATATCGCTAAGTTTTTTTAGCGAGATAAGTGCGGATGGAAATCCTGCAAATAGATAAGTCTGTAATAATGCCTCGTATATTTTTTTGATGGAATATTTTTGCGCCAACATATCTTTTAAAATTAAATCAAAGCGTTTTTCTTTCCGCAGAACGGATGAAGCGGTTAATAAAGCAAGTAATTCTATTTCAGATAAATTTTTTAATTCCAATTTTATTCCATTTGATAAAAAAAAACCCTCGTATTAACGAGGGTTTTTAAGAACCGAAAATTTTACTTTAATAAACTAAGTTCGTAATCAGCAGTTTTTTTATACGTCGGATCAGCCGATGCTAATTTAAAATTTTCTTTAGCTTTTCCTGTGTCACCTTTTAATTTGTATGCAATGCCCAAGTAGTAATAAGGACCGCCTTTAGTGATTTTAGAACGATACTTTAAAGCATTTTGTGCAGCAGCGATAGCATCATCATATCTACCTGTTTCAGTATAAACTTTTGCAAGCGATAAATAAGCTGCATCATAATTATCGTTTTCAACAGATTTTTTCAGGTACTCAATTCCCTTGTTAGAATCGCCACCTGATAAAGATTCCATTCCAAGTTTTGCATAAGCAAGGGAAACGTTTTTCTTAACTTTTGTCTTTGTGGAATTACTTGCGTTTGAATTAAGAATTTTTTCAAAATTGGTTATCGCAGCGGAATAATTTCCCATCGAAAAATAAACTCCGCCTAAAGCATTTAAAGCACCTTCGTATCCGCTGTTAAGTTTCAAACAATCTTCAAAAGCCAGTTTAGATTCTTCC
>JAGOXU010000334.1 GCA_018059515.1 Ignavibacterium sp. | reverse complement strand
GCAGGAGTTTTTGCTGCCGGAGATTCTATCCAAAAAAAATATCGCCAGGTAACAACTGCGGTTGCCGATGGAACGATTGCGGCTCTTAGTGCAGCAGATTTTATTAACAATCGTATAGCTCAATTACGTGAACAGGAAATGGTTAGTTAGCTAATTTATTGTTTGTTAACTAAATCTTAGAAATCCTTACCACAGAAAAACACAGAGTATGCGCAGAGTTTCACAGAGAAAAAAATAATTGATGGTAGAAAATAAAAATCATTGGTACGATGGCTGGTTTTACGATAGAATAATTGCACCAAATCAGGATAGAATGTTTGGAGAAATTAAGAAGCTTATTGAACCAAATTCAAAAGTAATTGATGTTGGATGCGGAACAGGAAGATTTTCTTTTTCAATTGCAGATAAAATAAAAGAAATTGTGGGGATTGATTTATCAAGTAAGAACATAGCAACTGCAAATCAAACATTATCAATAAAACGTAATTCGAAAATTTCATTTCATCATACAAATTTATCAAGCCTTATCTCACAAAATCATCATTATGATTTTGCTGTTATGACTTATGTAATTCACGAAGTAAATCCAGGCAATAGAATTGCATTATTAAATGAGATGGCGCTGATTGCAGATAAAATTATTATCGGCGATTATCTTGTCCCTGTAAATAAAGGGTTTTGGAGTGTGTTAAACGAGGCTGTTGAATTTTTTGCTGGAAAAAATCATTACGCAAATTTTAAACACTTTAAAGCAAATGATGGATTGTACGGATTAGTAAAACAAGCTGAACTAAAAATCATTAATGAAATAAAAAATAAACCATCAACAAGCCAGTTGTTAGTTTTATCAAAGTAAGACTTTTTGTGCAGCATTCCTACCTTAAAAAAACAAGAAGCTAATGTGCCATAATCATTTCTTAAAATTATAATTTTAACCAACCACATAATCTATCAACCAAGCTGTTGATGACGGGTAATTAAAAAAATATTAAATTAAATAGCTGTATAATTTGAGATATTTACATATTTTTATTATAATACAAGCGTTTCGAACACTTCTATTAATCAATCAGGAAGCCTATGAAAAAAATTGACCTCAAGACTCTCGAAAAAAAAATAAAACTAAGACAACTTCAGTTAAGTGATTTTGATGCACTTGTTGAACTGCAAAAGTTATGTTTTCCCGGAATGCACACATGGAAAAAAGAACAGCTTGAAAGTCAATTAAAAGTTTTTCCTGAAGGACAACTTTGTATTGAAATAAATAAAAAATTAGTTGCATCATCCGGCAGTTTGATAATTGATTTTGATTTGTATGATGATGCAGATAACTGGCAAACATTAAGCGATCACGGTTATATTACCAATCACGATCCCGATACAGAAAATTTATACGGTATTGAGATTATGGTTCATCCTGATTTTCGTTCTATGAAACTTGCTCGACGTTTGTATGAAGCAAGAAAAGAAATTACAAGAAAATACAATTTAAAAAGTATTATAATCGGTGGGCGCATCCCTAACTATGTTAGATATCAAAAAAAATTAACTGCAAGAGAATATGTTGAAAAGGTAATCAACAAATCTATTTTTGATCCGGTACTAACAACGCAAATTGCAAACGGTTTTGTTCTTAAGAGAATTATACCGTCTTATCTTACAGGTGATTCTGAATCAGGCGGCTTTGCTACCTTACTTGAATGGAACAACATTGATTACGTTCCACCAATCGGAAAAAAAACAATCACATCAAAAAAAGTACGTATATGTGCGGTGCAGTATATGATGCGCGAAATAAAAAGCTTTGAAGATTTTGCAACTCAGTGTGAGTTTTTTACTGATGTAGCATCAGGATACAAGACGGATTTTATACTTTTCCCGGAAATATTTACACTTCAATTATTATCGTTTCTTCCAAATGAAAGACCCGCTGTAGCAGTAAGACATCTTGCAGAGTTTACACCAAAATATCTGGAGCTGTTCAATAAATTATCTATCAAATACAATATTAATATAATAGGCGGCTCACACTTTACTAGTGAGGGTGATGACTTATTTAATATTGCATATTTGTTTAGAAGAGATGGTACTATGGAAAAGCAGTACAAAATTCATATCACACCAAATGAAAAAAGATGGTGGGGAATTAAGCCAGGAAATAAAATTGAAGTGTTTAATACAGACCGTGGTAAAGTAAATATTCAAATTTGTTATGATGCTGAATTTCCGGAGTTAAGCAGAATTGCTGTTGCTAAAGGTGCAGAAATAATTTTTGTTCCTTTCTGTACTGATGAACGTTATGGATATTTAAGAGTAAGACAATGTGTGCAGGCAAGGTGTATTGAAAATGGTGTTTACGCTGCTATAGCAGGCAATGTTGGTAATCTTCCGTTTGTGGAAAATATGGATATCCAGTATGCACAATCAGGGATTTTTACTCCATCCGATTTTATGTTTGCTCGCGATGCAATTGCTGCAGAGTGTACACCGAATGTTGAAACAGTTGTTATACACGATGTTGATTTGGAGCTGTTAAAAAGGCATCGCTCGCAAGGCAGTACATTAAACTGGTTTGATAGAAGGCAGGATTTGTATGAAGTTGTTTTAAAGAAGTAAATTTTTAATTCATTTTTTTTATTTAGATTTACTTAAACAAAAAATAATTATGCAGAATTTTTTTAAAAATTATTTAGGACTTTCTCCAGAACTTCAATATAAGATTATACTATCCGTTATAATAATTATTGTTATACTGGTAATTCAGCGACTACTTAAAAAGCTTCTTATCCATAAGATTGAAGATTTAAAAGTACGCTACCAATGGCAGAAGATTTCACTATACCTG
>JAGOXU010000132.1 GCA_018059515.1 Ignavibacterium sp. | reverse complement strand
CAATTGTAGTATGATTTCTTATACGGACAGGCAGTTACGCACATTCTCCATGCACGGCAAACCTGTTGATTGATGAGAACAACCCCATCTTCACCGCGTTTGTATATTGCGCCTGAAGGACATGAAGCAACACATGCAGGATTAAGACAGTGATTACAAATTCTTGGAAGATAAAACATCGCCATTTTTTCAAGCTGAAATATTGCTTCTTTTTCAGAAGGAGTAAGATTATGGAAATTCGGATCACGCCTCGCATATTCCTGTGTTCCGCTTAAATCATCATCCCAATTTGGACCTGCTTTTATATCCATTGGCTTTCCTGTAACCAATGAAACAGGGCGCGCTGTTGGCTGATCGTCCCCTTGCGGAGATTCTATAAGATCAAGATATTTATATGTCCAGGGCTCATAATAATCTTCCAATAACGGCAGATACGGATTGTGAAAAATATTAAGTAATCCTTTATACTTGCCTGAACCTTTTAGAGAAATTTCTCCATTGCCGTTTGTCTTCCATCCGCCTTTATAAATTTCCTGATCCTCCCACTTAGATGGATAACCAGTCCCGGGTTTTGTTTCAACATTATTCCACCACATGTATTCAGCACCTTTTCTATCTGTCCAGATATTTTTACAAGCGATTGAACAAGTGTGGCAGCCAATGCACTTATCAAGGTGAAACAGCATTGAGATTTGTGAGCGTACGTCCATAATTAATTATCGATTAATGATTGAATATTTGGGCATTTGTTTTTATTTAGTTATTGATACAATCTAAAATTTGTTAACTATGATAATTAAATATTTTTATCTGACAGCATTAATAAACTATCAGTCCAGTTTTTAATTATCTGTTTTTCATTTTCTGTTAAATCTGCACTTGGGTGAGTAATCAGGTACAACTTCATTGGCATTTCGCCTTCTGCAACTTCTTTATCAATCTCTTTAATTTTTTTGTTCCTTTTCTTATTATCATATTTATTCCATTCTGAAAAGTTAAGTTCTTCCCGTCCTTTATTAACATCTCTGGCAACCAACCAGGATACCGGCGCTACATAGCTGTAAAAATGCCAATCCGTTTCATTTGAGTGACAGTCGTAGCAAGATCTTTGCAATACATTTTTCACTTCGGGTGGTGTATTAATTTCACTCGTAATCGGAGGGTTGTATCTTTTAACCGGTATAAACTGGATGACAACAAAAATAATCGCTAATCCGATTATTGAATATTTAATAATCTTTTTTTTCATAATAATACCTCACATTCAATAAATTTAAAAAACTACTTTGCTCATCTTCTTAACAACAACGTGTGTATCTCTATTCGGCGCACTCGGTCCCCAATAATTAAAATGAAAAGAGAACTGTCCATATCCGCCTGCAAGTAAATTTGGTTTCAAATGTATTCGTGTGATACTATTATTCATGCCTGCTCTTTTATTTCCGCGAACCTGGGATTTGGGGATTGATATCGTTCTTTCAACTGTGTGGTAAACAATGCAGACGCCTTTTGGAATTCGTGTACTAACAACTGCACGTGTGCAGTAAACTCCGTTATCGTTATAAACCTCAACCCAATCGTTATCTTTAATTGAAAGTTCTTCTGCATCTTCTTCGCTCAACCAGCAAGGCTCCATTCCTCTTCCAAGAGTTAACATTCGTAAATTATCCATGTAAGTTGAATGAATATGCCATTTACCATGCGGAGTTAAACAATTTAATACTTTTGCGTTACCATCTTTCATTGTTTCTTTTAAATCACCAAAAACTTCCGGTTTAGGTGAAGGTTTAAATGTTGGAAGATGTTCGCCAAAAGCGATGTACATTTCGTGGTCCAAATAAATATGCTGGCGACCGGTAAGTGTTCTCCAAGGTACCAACCTTTCAACATTGTAAGTGAAAGCTGAATATGCTCTACCGTTATTCATTAACCCGGACCAGACAGGTGAAGTATTATATCTGCGTGGCTGAGCTTGCAAATCCTTAAAATTAATTCTTACATCTCTGCTACCATCACCAAGATCAGCAAGTGCTAATCCGGTTTTTGTTTCCATATATTTATAGGCACGGTGAGTCAGCTCGCCATTTGTTAATGAGGATAGATATAAAACAGCATTTATCGCTGATAAGTCTTCCTTCAAAGATGGATAAATTTCATCACCAATCTTTTCGATGGGGAAATGATTAGATTTAATCATATCATCATAATGATCATCGCACTGATAATGATTGCCGTGCGCACCAAGCCCTTTGGTTTTTACATTTGGCCCAAGAGAAATAAACTTATCATAAATTTTTGTATAATCTCTTTCAACTAAAACTAATTTGTGAGTTGTTTTGCCGGGGATGGCTTCGCATTCTCCTAAATACCAATCCTTTATCGTTGGCTGTGTAATTTCATCAGGTGAATCGTGTGAAAGAGGAACTGTAACAACATCAAGCTGAGGTTTATTAAAATGTTTTTTGGCTAACTCGCTGGTTACATGAGCAATGTTTCTAAAAATTTCCCAATCGGATTTTGATTCCCACACAGGTGCAATAGCTGCTGATAAAGGATGAATGAATGAATGCATGTCGGTGCTGTTCAAATCATTCTTTTCATACCACGAAGCGGCAGGCAATACTATATCAGAATATAGTGCAGATGAATCCATTCTGAAATTTAAGTCAACTACCAGGTCCATCTTTCCAACGGGAGCAATATCATGCCATTTCACTTCTACAGTTTTTTCATCGCTGTCTTTTGCGGTTGAATTATGATGTGTTCCAAGATAATGTTTAAGCGCGAACTCGTGTCCTTTCATACTTCCTGCTATTGCATTACCGCGCCAGATATACCATACTCTTGGAAAATTAATTTCTGCATCAGGATCAGCAACAGAATATTCTAAATCTTTCGATTTGATTTTTTCTAAAACATTCTTTTTTATTTCATCCGGATCCTTAGAATTAATTTCTTTAGTTAGCTCAAGAGTATTTTTATTAAACTGCGGATAAAAAGGCATCCAGCCCATTCGGACGGATTTGAAAATTAGATCCGCCGTATGTTTTTTTGTTAATTCATTAACCGGTGCAGTATTATATTTTGATGTCCGACCATCATATCTATACTGACAGGTATTAATATAATGCCAGATAGGCGCTTGCTGAAGACGAGCTGCATCAACCCAATCTCTTGCAAACGCGATATTCGCCCAGGAATCAACCGGGGCTAATTTTTCCTGCCCCACATAATGATTCATTCCACCACCGTTTTTTCCAACACATCCACACATCAGTAACGCCATAATACCGGCACGGTACATAAGGTTATTATGAAACCAGTGATTCACTCCGGCGCCAATAATTATCATGCACTTTCCTTCAGTGCTGATAGCTGTATTAGCCCATTCACGTGCAAAGCTAACAACTGATTTTGAATCAACGCCAGTAAAAATTTCCTGCCATGCCGGTGTGTAGGATGAATCTTTATCGGAAAAATCACTTGGATAATCACCGCCCAAATTTCTGTCAACTCCGTACTGTGCCATTGTAAGATCATAAACAGTAGTAACAGCAATTTTCTTTCCATCAACAGATTCGATTAATTTTACCGGAACTCCGCGTAACTTCTTCATATTCAAACCGAACTCAATGAATTCAACTTGAAGTGTATCATCTGAGTTATCTATAAGTGTCAATAATGGATCGAAAGAAGAATTGTCTGTTGAGTTTTCATATTTAAGATTCCAATCACCTTGTTTCTTATCCCATCTATGTCCCATACTGCCTTTAGGTACAACAAGTTTGCCGGATTTTGAATCAATGTTTAAAAATTTCCAGTCTCCGTTAGGAATATCTTTGTATGCGGATACCTGGTTTGCACGAACAAGTTTACCAGGTTTATAAGTACCGTTATCATTAACCAGCTCAACCAGATGTGGGGAGTCAGTATATCTTTTCGCATATTCAATAAAGTACGGCGTTTTATTTTCGTGATGAAATTCCTTAAGGATGACATGAGTTACTGCCATCCAGAAAGCGCCGTCACTTCCGGCATGAAGCGGCACCCATTGATCAGCATATTTGGCGACCTGACTGAAATCAGGTGAGAAAACAATTGCTTTTGTTCCGTTATGACGAGATTCTGCAAAAAAGTGTACATCTGGAGTTCTTGTCATATTTAGGTTAGCACCCATCACAGCAATCATTTTAGAATTATACCAATCGGCACTTTCACAAACATCAGTCTGTTCACCCCAAACTTCAGGGAATGCATTTGGAAGATCACAATACCAATCGTAAAAACTAAGATTAACTCCACCAAACAACTGAAGGAATCTGCTTCCGGCTGCGTAACTGAGCATAGACATTGCTGGGATAGGGGAGAATCCAATTACTCTATCGGGTCCGTATTTTTTTGCGGTATAAATATTTGCTGCTGCCATAATTTCATTAACTTCATCCCAAGATGCTCTTCTGAATCCACCTTTACCTCTTGCTTGCTGATAGCCAGTTTTTAGTTTAGGATTATTTTGCAGATTTTCCCAGGCAGATAATGGGTCGCCGGTTTTTTGTTTTTCGATTCTGTAAGCATCTATTAAAGCACCGCGGATAAGCGGATATTTTATTCTGAGCGGGCTGTATAAATACCATGAAAAAGAAATTCCTCTCTGGCAGCCGCGTGGTTCATAAGGAGGTAAAGTATCTTCAAGCAATGGGTAATCTAATTGCTGAGTTTCCCAAACAACAATACCATCTTTAACATGTATTTGCCAGGAACAACCGCCGGTACAATTAACACCATGGGTGCTTCTAACTACGCGATCGTGCTGAAATCTGTTTCTATAAAATTCTTCCCATTTTCTAATATCCGGGGAAATGATGTCTTTTATCCAGCTCATATTTAATTTCTCATTAGTTTATTTTTTTGAGATCAGCGGTTATTATTTACACTATATTTTTTAACTCTCTGCCACATAAAAAAGAAAATTGCGAGAACAAAGTTCAAACCAACAAATGATCCAACAATTAAGATAAAATGTTTTTGCAGCACCGATGATTGTATAACGCCTGTACTGTTAGTGTAATTTAAAAATGCAAGTAAGTCCTGAACTTCCTGATCTGTTAAAGGTGCATTACCAAAACTATTTATCATTGCAGGAAATGGCGGATTTCTGATTATCCCATCCAAACCGGCGGCGCTTAAACGGGCAAAAGACGTTGTAAGATCTATCGCCAAGCTTCCACCACCAATTATACTCGGATCATCAACATTATGACAAGTAATACAGGGTGGACCGTTGTTTGTTAATTTGGTAGTGCCTTCAAAAATCTTTCTTCCTCTTTCGATATCCAAATCAGTTACCATAGCAGCATTAAAAATTTGGTTCGGAGTCTTTTTGTTTGGCTGATTTGAATCAGGACTATTTGCAGCAATGTATTTTATTATTTCTGTTATCTCGTTTGCTTTAAGCGGCTGATCCGGCATGATCACTTTATTGTATTCATTAAAAATAGCTACTGCGGCTGAATCACCGGATTTAATAACAGTCTGTGACGATTGGACAAAATTAATTATCCATTCCTCCGTTTGTTTGTTATGTAAATTGGAAAGATCTGGTCCAACTAATCTACCTCCGCCTATTGTATGACAAGCTGTGCAGTTTTTTGTAAATAGTTTTGCACCCAAGTCCTGAGCATTAATTGAGGTAAAAAAAATTGAGAAAATGTTAAGACCAATTAAAAAATATTTTTTAAGCATAGGCTTTTCTTTGATTGGGTTAATTGAATTATCAAAACATTGAATATTTAAAATCAGATAAAAAACTCTGGATATAATTTCCGCATTATATTTTACTTTGTCAACAGTTTTATAAAAAATTTGATTGTCAAAATTCTGAATAATCCGACGACAAGAAAACTCCAAATGTTCTAAGATTATTACTGCAAAAATAGTGATTTGAGAAAAACATCATATCTAAAACCTTGAACGTTTTAAATTTTGCAGAAGATAATTTACTAATTCACTTCTAAATCATTTTTTGATCTGAACATCCTTAAACATCAGCTCAATGATTTGAAATACTTTTAAGAGATTGAAAATAAATGGAGATTATAAATCAATGCAAATCTGACTTAAGTCAATGCTTCTAACACGAGAAGCAAGTAAGTTAATCGCCAATATGAAAAAAATTATCAATATCTGCAGAGAGAAGAATGTTTACAACAGTAAGATATTTTGTTAAAACAAGTTTAATATTTCTTGTAGTGGGCATCTTAACAGGTTTGCACATGTCATTTGCAAAATACATTTCTCAAGCAGGCTAT
This sequence comes from Ignavibacterium sp., assembly GCA_018059515.1. Lineage (GTDB taxonomy): Bacteria > Bacteroidota > Ignavibacteria > Ignavibacteriales > Ignavibacteriaceae > IGN3. The sequence goes on along the minus strand of JAGOXU010000132.1, from coordinate 3,107 downwards.
ACTCAAGAACTCATTTCAGCACATACTCACGTAATTCTTGTTGGCTCTGTAATGATGATGATTATGGGTGTTGCATTATGGTTTTTTCCCAGAGCAGAAAAAACTGATAAGAAATATAATCCCGATTTAATTTTAGTCACTTACTGGTTGATGACAATTGCAACTGCGCTAAGGTTTGTAATGCAGATAATTGCATCCTACTATTTTATACAATGGATAAATATTGCGATTGTAATCTTTTCAACTTTACAAGTTTTAGCAATGATTTTGTTTTTCTACTCGATGTGGGGAAGAATTCGTGGAGTTGGAAGTCAGATTCGTGAAGCAAAAGGAGAAAAGTTTTAAATGATTGAAAATAAAATCGGTATAACTTTTAATTCAAAAAATGCTGCAGCGTATGAAGAACTTGCACGCAAAGCAGTCTTCGGTTACGATCAGCTTTTTATTTTGGTGTTATCGCTTTTAGCAAAGGATAAAGCTGAGTTTTGTAATGTTCTGGTGGTTGGATGCGGAACAGGAATGGAATTAAAAACATTTGGAACCCTAATGCCGAATTGGCGAATTACCGGTGTTGATCCTTCAGAAGAGATGATTAAAATGTCTAAAGCAAAACTTGATGAATACAAACTTAATGACCGTGTTTTGTTGCATCAGGGTTTTGTAGATGATTTGCCTGAAGAAGAGAAATATGATTTTGCAACGTTGATTTTTGTGTTAAGATTTATTCAAGATACTGAAGATCAAAAATCTCTGTTTAGGAATATCTCGAAAAGATTAAAACCCGGCGCTAAGATTATTATTATAGATCAATATGGTAATCATGACAGTGAGGAATTTAATTATATGTCAGAGTCATGGAAAAAATTTATGAAACTTAGCGGATCACCCTCGGAGTTAGTAAATAAGATAGCACAACAAGCTGGTGAGAAAAGTTTTATTATTGAACAGGAATTACAACAGCTATTGTTAGAAACGGGCTTTGAGAGAATCAATCGCATATATAATTCATTTATACATGGAGGATGGATTGCTCAAAAGAAATATTAAAAGTAATAACTGTTATTTGATTAAATGTAATACTAAGGGAGAAAATTTTTAAATGGCAATGATAATTACCGATGAATGTATTAACTGTGGAGCTTGTAAAGTTGAATGCCCGACCGAAGCAGTTTATGAACCTGGTGAAGGCTATCAAGTAAATAAAAAAAATTATCCGTCTGTTTCGGATGAACATTTTTTCATTGCATCGGAGATCTGCAATGAGTGTGAAGGATTTGAAAAAATTAGATGTATTAATGTTTGCCCAATGGATGCGATTAAAAAATTATGAGCGGATATTATCTATTAAGGATTAAAAGATACTGTTTGAATTGTGAACCCAACAAAAGAATATATTGAAAAATTTTTAGATGAGTTTATGCTAATTGAGTATAGAGGTAGAGATCATATCATCGCTCGCTCACATTTTAGAGAAACATTTAATGTACTTATTCCAAAATTCTTTGAACCTAAAGAAGATGTTGAAAAAATAAACGCAACTGAATTAATCAGAAATAATGAATTGAAAAATATTGTTGTTATAGGAGCAGGATACGGCGGACTTACAGCCGCATTACGGGTAGAAAGATTATTAAAAAATCATCCTTTTCTTAAAGTTCATCTTATTGATAAGAACCCTTATCACACAATTAAAACTCAACTGCACGAAGCTGCGGTGCGCAAATCAGAGGTTTCCATTCCGCTTTATAAGATTTTAAAGAATCGCAATATTCAGTTCCATCTTGGCGAAGTGAAAAATATTGACGTTGAAAATAAAACTGTTCAGTTAAATGATAAACTGCTGCCATTTTTATTTCTGATTATTGCAATAGGCAGCAAAGTGAATTACTATAAAATTCCGGGAATGGAAGAAAATTCATTTCCTCTGCAAACGCTGTATGATGCTGATAAAATTTATGAACACATATCAAATATATGTGCATTTGCTGCATCTGAAAAGGATGAAGATATCAGAAAAGAAAATCTTCGTTTCGTTATTGGTGGTGGTGGCTTATCGGGCGTTGAGTTTGCAGGTGAGTTAGCAGATCATGCTTCAAAGTGTGTTTCTAATTTTAATGTTGATAAAAGTAATCTGGAAATTCTTGTAATTGAAGCTGCGGAAAGATTAATACCTTTTATGGATGAAAAATTTTCCGAAAGAATAAAGAAAAGGCTCGTAGAAAAGGGTGTTAAAGTAGTATTGGGATCAAAGATTATTAAAAGAACAGCAGATGAAATATTTCTTTCGGATGGTAGTGTAATTAAATCGAAAAATTTTATCTGGACTGGCGGCATAAGAATTTCAGATTTAATTAAACGCGGCGGCTTAAAAACAAGTTCCGTTGGACGGTTGATAGTTGATGATCATTTACAAGCTGAAGGAAACAAATATATTTATGCAATTGGAGATAGTGCTAATGCTATAAATCCGTTAACTGGTAAACCAGTTCCTGCCGCTGCACAATTTGCATTACAGCAGGGAAGATTAGCTGCAGAAAATATTTACTCCGAAATCTTCGGAAGGGCAAGGAAAACATACTATCCAAAGGTAATGGGCGAAGTTGTAAGCCTTGGAAAACATCTTGCAATTGGATGGTTAGCGCTACCGTTTTTTAAGAAAGTTACTTTTGTTGGATTTCTCGGAAGATTACTTAAAACAGCAATTAGAGAAAAACATATAATACTGTTACGTAAGGAAAGTAGGAATTGGGTTACTTATTAAAAGTCGAAAAAATTATTTAAACCAATATGAGTCTTTCACTTATTCTCTCATGAAATTAAAATATTTAAATAAATTAAGTTGACCGTTAGTTTTGGTAAACCGTTAAAACGGTTCGTGAAATATACTCTTGTTCTTATTGACCCACGTCTTAAAGGACGTGGCAATTCAATTACAAGTTTTGTGTAAGGCGCTTAATTAATTAGGAAAGGAAAAAAAGCAATGATTGATTTAACAATAACGAAAACACCGGATCTTAAACTTGCTAAAAAAGGAAAGTCATTTAAAGTGTTGGAAGTAAGTGGTGATGAAGGAGAAATGATGCCTCCTCATCTAAGTACAAAAGAAA
>JAGOXU010000131.1 GCA_018059515.1 Ignavibacterium sp. | reverse complement strand
AAGAACTGAATAATATTAATATCAATGAGTGGATATTGGTTTAGTACATGTACTAATGATTTTTGCTCAAAAACGAAGAAAATGAAAAAAATTAGTCCTTAATGGCGGGAGTAACGTTGTAAATTAGCTTTGGGTTGTCTTCACTAAAGAGAGAAAAGAAAATAGCAATTAGAATTTGGAACGCAAGGTTAATATAAAAAAGTACCATAGCCTGATAATCACCGTTAAGAAAGACCAGCAAACTTGCAACAGAAGTTGTCATGTAAAACGCAAGTACAATATGAAATATATTTACAATTTGTTTGTGATGAAGTTCTATAAGAATTTTAGAAAGAACTCTTATAAGTATCATTGTATGTATAACAAGCATTATCACATCATTGTTTGGTACTGTAAAAAAGAGGATAAAGGTTAGCAGAAAAACAAAAATTTCAATTGAGTTAATTGAAAATTTTTTTTGTCGATCTATGTTGATAGTATAAAATAAAATCGGAGCAAATATTACAGAAATAATTCCTGGGGGGTGACGGAAAATTTGAAATAATAAAATTGTTAATGGATCGGATATACCGAGAAATAGAAAAAAGTAAAATAAATTACTTTTATATTGCCTGAATATTGGAAATATCCATGCGAATGATGAAAGATATATGATTATTAATGCTATACGCATATTTTACTCAGATTCACACATTGGCGGACATTTAGTACCTGATTCTAATGTGTTAGTTCCATAAGTAACCGATAAAACTTCTCTTCGTTGTTCTACCGATACATCGTCTTCACTCAATTTATTCAATCTGCTATTTGAAAGTAGTTCTCTTAAAATAGAAACACTGTAACCGGTAAATACGTCGGTGTCTTTATATTCTGCTTTTTCAGGATAAAGCAGGTTACGTTTGTTATTAAGAATTATAAGCTTCTGATTTATAATTCCGAACATAATTGTTTTACCTGTTTTAGATAAAAGCTGAGAAAGGGTGGATTGTGGAATATCTTCAGAGAACAAGACAGGACCAAATATTTTATCGGCTTCTTCCGCTGTAAACACTTTTCCAATTTCCTTAGTAGGGCTGCAAGCTAAAAGCAGCAGAAGCATCATTAAAACTAAAATAACGTGATAGATTTTACTCATAGCAAACCTCGCATAAAATAATTAAAATAATTTTGCCAAGTCAAACATAGAGAAAGTATCCGAGTAATGGTTTAGTACATACTAACGATTTTTGGTTTTTATTCATATTAGTTTTTCTTTTTTTTGTTCAAAATGTTTAATACCGCATTTTGCAAGTTCAATTTGAGTTTTGATATCAAACTTTCTTAATAAATTTGAACGATAATAGTCAATAGTTTTTTTGCTTAATTGCATTTTATCTGCAATATCTTTACTTGTTGCACCATCAATAACCATCTTTAGAATTTGCTCTTCCCGAAAGTTCAGATCAACATTAAAAAAAGATTCTTCAACAGATCTTTTTTCATAATCATTAATTAGTTGTTTGATATCATTATCAGACCATTTACTGCCAAAATATTTTTCACCATTGTAAATCTTTTCGATAGCTAAAAATAATTCGTCTTCCAAAATATTTTTGTTTACTAATCCCATCCCACCGGATTTAATAACCTTATAGACGTACTCACCCGAATCATACATAGATAAGAATAATGCTTTTGCATCAGGATCTTTTTTATGGATTTCTTGAACGCCTTGAATTCCTGTTAGACCGGGCATAGCAATATCAGTAAGAATAATATCGGGATTAAAATTAAAATACATTTCAATCAGTTCGAATCCATTTTCAGCTTCAGCGGCAATAGAAAATTCATTGTTATCTTCCAAAAGCCTGATAATACCTTGCCTAAACAAGGTATGATCATCAGCTACTAATATTTTTATAACTCGGTTTTTCATTTTGATTAATTGTGTCATGCGGAAAAGCCGCAATAATCACAGTTCCGCTGTTGTTTGTTGAATCTATCTGGAAAGTACCGTTTAATTTTTCAACCGTCTCTTGCATATTCATCATCCCAAGTCCATCTGAAATATATTTTTCATTTAAAAGTTTTTTAGGCTTAAATCCAATTCCATCATCAGAAATAAAAAGAACAAGGGCTTCGTCATCCAACAATATATTAATTGTAAATGAAGTTGCTTTTGCATGTCTTATTATATTGTTGAGCGCTTCCTGAATAACTCTGAATATACAAACCTCAAGTTCTTTAGAAATATTTAGAGTTGTTTTAGGAAATTGTATTTGATACTTGTAGCCGGCTTCTCTTGCAACATTGTTGCACATTGATTTAACAACCGTTTCAAGTCCAAGTTCATCTATGTTAAGCGGTTTAAGATTGTGTGCAAGTTCTCGAATATCTTTTAAAGTGGAATCAAGTATGTTAATTGTTCTTAAATATTCCTGCTCATCAAGTCCGGCATCAAGATATTTTTTATAATTGGTAACATTAAGTTTTATAAGCAGCATGTTTTGTGCTATTGAATCATGCAGTATTCTTGATAATCTATTTCGTTCTTCTTCAATTACTTTTTGCAAATGTACAGATGAATTTCTGAGCAGGTTTTGATAATTAGTCATTTGCCTGTCATATTCTTTTTGCGCAGTGGTATCCCAAAAGTAAAGCTGAGCCATATCCAAAAATGATATTCCTTTAAAATTTATATCATAATATCTTTTATTCAATTCTAACGGAAGAATAAAAGATTTATCATTTTGGATTATACCTTTTATATCAATATCAATTTTAGAGATAAGTAAATCAAGATTACTTTTATTTACTTCAAGTAGCGGAAAAATTTCCTTTGCAGATTTATTAAGACTTGTAATCAAACAGGAAGAATTAATACGCATAATGGGATTTGGGTCAAGTTCAGAAAACATTTCAAGAATTTTTGCTGTTGTAATCTCAAACTGTTTTTGATCTCGCTTGTGTTTACGCAGCATGGGATTATAAATGTACCGATAAGAAATGTAGATTATTGCGGTAACCAAAATGAAAATCAAAATAGAAATATAAACCGGGTTGTAAAAACTCGGCAAAGATTTTATATAATCATTTATACCATCGGATTTTTGAAATAGAAGCAACACGTTATTTATTCATACTTTAATAATTAGTATAGTATCGATCTAATAGAATCAGAACATTTCTTACATAATAATAACAAAAAATTTAATCATCAGTAAAAATTCTTTTTGGTTTTGCTTATGGATTTTAAGACGAAAGTTGAAAAAACTCTGAGCTTTAGATTTTTGGGTTAAATGTGACTTAAAACTTTATGAAAATATATTTACTGTTTTTCTTGACTTTCGTTAAAATTTTCTATTATTTTGGGTTGTAGTGGGGAAAAATGTGGAATCATCCTTAATTAGAGAGAAAATGTTTAGAGGTCAATTTACATATTCAATGGATTCTAAAGGTCGGATTGCAATTCCGGCTAAGCTTAGGAAGCATATTTCTGCTGATGCAAACGATACGTTTGTGATGACCAGAGGTCTGTCCAATTGTATTGATTTGTATCCGCTTGATGAATGGCAGAAGATTGAAGAAGCACTTTTAAATTTAAATTCGTTCCAGCCTGATGACGCAAGATTTATAAGAATGTTTGTTCAGTTTGCTGCTGAGGATAATCTTGATGTACAATCAAGGATTATGATTCCGTCAACGCTTATTACTTATGCAAAAATTGAAAAAGAAGTTTTGATACTTGGTGCATTAAAAAAGATAGAAGTATGGAATCCAAAAGTTTATGAAGAGTACTTATCGCAATCACCTCAAACCTATGAAGAGATTGCTGCTAAAGTTATGGCTTCTAAATGAGTGAGCATCATGTTCCTGTGATGCTTAAGGAAAGCCTGGAGCTTTTAATTACTGATCGTTCTGGAATTTACTTTGATGCCACTTTGGGATTTGCAGGGCACTCAAGTGAAATTCTTAAAAGACTTAATAGTGATGGACGTCTTATTGCTTCCGATGTTGATACTGATGCGTTTGAATTTTCTAAAAATAAATTTGTTAAAGAACCCGGAGTTAGTTTATACAATTTTAATTACTCTTTTATAGATGTGATAGCAAAAATAGAATCAATACAAAATTACGATGGTGTGCTTGCAGATTTAGGTGTATCATCATTTCAATTGGATAATCCGGATTCCGGTTTTACGTACCGCAGTGATGCGTTTCTTGATTTACGTATGGATAAATCTAAAAAAATTACCGCAGCAGATATTATAAATACTTTTACTGAAGAAGATCTTGCAAATGTTTTTTATCAATACGGCGAAGAAAAAAATTCCAGAAAAATATCCAGAGCAATTGCAGTAAAACGTGCTGAGAAAAAAATTGAAACAACCGGACAATTAGTTTCGATAATAAATGAACTTGTTCCGCAAAATTTTCAACGAAAAACTTTATCAAGAATTTTTCAAGCACTACGAATTTATGTTAATGATGAGTTGGGAAATCTTAAACTGTTTTTAGAAAACTCTATCAAAGTATTAAAACAAGGCGGTCGCATAGTTGTTATCTCTTATCATTCGCTTGAAGATAGAATAGTTAAAGATTTTTTTAAAGCTGAAACTATCGTAAGTCTTAGCCCAAAAGAAGATCCGCTTGGATTAGTTAAAAAAAATGCACGATTAAAATTGATTACCAAAAAACCTTTGCTGCCGAGTGATGAAGAAATCAAAAATAACTATCGTGCAAGAAGCGCTAAACTTAGGGCGGCAGAAAGAATATGAAGAAAAGCGCTAAGCCAACAATTTTTTTGTTAATTACACTATTACTTATTGTAACTGTGTTTGCGCTTGCAAGTGTTGGTCTAAAATTAAAATATGAACAATCCATTTTACAGAAAGACAAAGCGGAAAAAACTTACAAAGCTCAGAGTCAAAGAAAAATAAAACTTACTGCAGAGTATCAAACAGTAACTGCCGAAGAAAGAATTGTTTCTGTTGCGCAATCACAGCTCGGTTTGATAAGAAATATTGCACCGGCTTTCGTTATAAAATATGATAAAAATAGAATTGAAGAACTAAACGAGATTTTAAAAGAGAAATATGAATAACTCACGTGCATTATTTGTGATTTTATCAATCCTAATTTTTTTCATCGCATTGGTGATTAAGTTAGTTGATATTCAAATCGTTCGCGCAGAGGAGTTTTCTTATTATGCTCAGCGTCAGCAAACTGGTATTGAAAAAATTGAAGCCGAACGTGGATTGATTTATGATCGCAATAATGTTTTGTTGGTTTACAATCGTGCTGATGTTTCTTTTTATGTTGATTTGAGAATGATAAAAGAAAAACATAAAAATGAAATCGCACAAATTTTTTCTAAAAAATTTAACAGAAGCAAAAACTATTATTTGAATCTTATGAAAGGTTCAAAGAAAACTATTTGTCTCGAAAAGAAAGCTTCAACTGAACTTGCAGCTTCATTAAAAAATATTAAACGATCCGGATTTTTTTATAAAGAAGAACCAACTAGAGTTTTTCATTATAATAACCTTGCTTCACACGTTCTTGGATATTTAGACAATGAAGACAAAGGTGTGATGGGTATTTCAGAGTATTATGAAGATGCTTTAAATGGTGAAGATGGTTCACGTAAAATTCAGAAAAATGCTATTGGCGAAACTGTAACCGTTGATGATGAGGAAATAAATCCTGCAGTTCCCGGCGATGATTTTTACCTAACTATTGATAAAAGTTATCAACTTATTCTTGAAGAGGAACTAAGAAAAGGCATTGATGAATATGGTGCCGAATCCGGCACTGGAGTAATCATGAATCCAAATACCGGTGAAGTTCTTGCACTTGCTAACGTTGATGATTTTAATCCAAACGAATATTGGAAGTACAATGATTTTCAAAGAAGAAATCGCGCTATAACAGATACTTATGAACCTGGTTCAACTTTTAAATCTTTTACAATCGCCTCATTGATTGATCAGAAATTGTGCAGATTGAATGAACGGCTAAATCTTGAAAATGGAAAATATAAATTCCAAAATGTAAACATTCGCGATACTCATCCGTTCACAAGTTTAGATGTTGTTGGTATTCTTGAACAATCAAGCAACATTGGTGTTGCAAAGCTTGTTCAGAGAATTGATGATGAAAAATATTTTAAATACTTACGTGGATTTGGATTTGGAAATTCAACATCATTAACTCTTCCGGGTGAAACTGCAGGCAAATTAAGAAAACCAAATGAATGGTCTAAAGTTTCTAAAACTTATCTTTCTTTTGGATACGAAATTTCTGTAACACCATTGCAAATGTTAGCCGGATACTGTGCACTGATAAACGGTGGAATGCTTTACGAGCCGCAATTAGTTCAACGAGAAATTTCTAAAAGCGGTAAATTAATCCATGAGTTTGAACCGGTTGAAATTAGAAGAGTTATTTCTTCAGAAACTTCTGATGTAATGAGAAATTTGTTAGGCGGCGTGGTAAAAAATGGAACGGGAAAAAAAGCTTTTTCGGAATTGATTACTGTTGGCGGAAAAACCGGAACATCACAAAAATTGGTTGATGGCAGGTATTCAAAACAGCATTACAATTCTTCCTTCGTAGGATTTTTTCCGGTTGAAAATCCGCAGGTTGTTTGCCTGATACTTTTAAATTCACCGGATCAAGGCAGATACGGAGGATTAGTTGCAGCTCCGATTTTTAAAAATGTTACTGAAAGAATTGTTCAAACTGATATTGAGAAATTTCAGCAGTATTTAAATCCAGACTTGATGCAGAATCTAAAATTTGCTGATGATAATTCTCAAACAAAAACTCTTATTAAACCGATTGATGTTAAGGAAGTAAAATTATCATCTAACAATAAAATGCCTGATCTTGTTAACTGCCAGATTAAAGATGCAATTTATGCTTTAACAAAACTTGGCGTTAAATATAAAATAAAAGGAACAGGAATTATAACTTCACAAAGTATTGCGCCGGGTAAAAAGTTAAATGGTACCGAAGTTTGTTTGATTGAATGTTCTGAGTATCGCGTTAGAGGAGCTTCGTTGTAATGGAATTAACGCAGTTACTAAATAGTATTCATGCAATCCAGGTAACTGGTGAAGTTCAAAGAAAAGATGTTGCTGATATTGTTTATGATTCAAGAAAAGTTAAAAAAAATTCTGTGTTTGTTGCCATAAAAGGATTTAAAACTGATGGACATAAATTCTTGCAGGATGCCATAAATAAAGGCGCAGTTGCTGTTGTCGTTGAAGATGAGCAATCGATTCCCGATGAATTTGTTGCACACGCTCAGATTGCAAAAATTGTTGTACAAAGTAGCAGAAAAGCATTAGCGGAATTGTCAAAAGGTTTTTATAAAAATCCAACAAACAAGCTAAAGCTAATTGGAATTACAGGAACAAACGGAAAAACTACTACAACATTTATATTAAAAAATATTTTACAAAGTGCCGGATATAAAACCGGATTGGTTGGAACAATAGCAAACTATATTGGCGATGTTAAAGTTGATTCCAAATTAACAACACCGGAATCAAATGATTTGAACAGCATGTTTTATGATATGCTTCAGGCTGGATGTTCGTATGCGATAATAGAAGTTTCATCACATTCATTAATTTTAAACAGAGTTTATGGTTTGGATTTTTCAGCGGCAATATTTTCAAATATAACTTCAGATCATTTGGATTTTCACAAATCATTTGAAGATTATCTAAAAGCAAAAAGGACTTTATTCGATGGATTAAGTCCAAACTCATTTGCAATAATTAATTCTGATGATGCAAACTCACACGAAATAGTTAAAGGCTGCAATGCAAAAATTGTTACTTATGGTGTTTCGGATGATTCTGATTATCAGATAAAAAATATTAATTACGATTTGAATGGAACAAATTTTATAATCACTCAAAATAAAGTTGATTATAAAATTCACACCTCGTTAATTGGAACGTTTAACGCTTACAATGCAGCATCAGCATTTGCAGCCGCACAAAGTTTAGGAATTGATACAAACAAAATTATTGAAGGAATAAAATTAGCTCCTCAAGTTCCCGGTAGATTTGAAGTGATTGGCACTGGAAAGAAAAAAGTAATTGTAGATTATTCCCATACAGCAGATAGTTTGGAAAAGGCTTTGATGGCTGTTAGAGAAATTGTAAAAAATAAAAAGCAGGTTGTAACTGTGTTCGGATGCGGCGGCGATAGAGATAAAACAAAACGACCAATCATGGGTAAGATTGCAAGCGAATTGAGCGATAAAGTTTTTGTTACTTCAGATAACCCAAGAACAGAAAATCCGTTTGAAATAATTAATGACATTAACTTCGGAATTGAAAAAAACAATTATGAAGTTGAAGCAAATAGGGAAGAAGCAATAGCAAAGGCTATTAAAACTTCAAATGATGATGCCGTGATTTTAATCGCAGGTAAAGGACATGAAGATTATCAAGAGATAAATGGAGTGAGAAATCATTTTTCTGATAAAGAAATTGCAATAAAATATTTAGCTGAATGAAAAAAATACATTTAAACATAGAAGACATTTTTAATATCCCAACAGCAGTGATTTATAATCCTGATATGTTTAAATCTATTTATCATGTTTCAATCAATTCAAGAAACATCAAAAAGAATTCTTTATTTATTGCAATTAAAGGCGAACGATTTGATGGACATGATTTTATAAATGAAGTTGTAAAAAGAGGCGCATCTGCAATAGTTATTAACGAAAAGAAATTTAAAAAGATTAATGATTTAGAAATTCCTGTAATTACTGTTAAAGATACGACACTTGCTTTGGGTGAAATTGCAAAGTTGTGGCGTGCTAAATTAAAAACAAAAATAATTGGAATTACAGGCAGTGCAGGTAAAACAACAACTAAAGAAATTCTTGCAGCGCTGTTATCTGAAAAATTTAAGGTTAACAAAACAGTTGCAAACAATAACAATCACATTGGTGTGCCGTTAACAATTTTAAGTACTAATGAGAAGCATCAAGTATTAGTTGCGGAACTTGGAACAAATCACTTTGGTGAGATCCCTTACTCAGCAGTGATTGCGAGCCCGGATTTGGCATTGATAACAAATATCGGCGATTCCCATTTAGAATATCTAAAAAATCGTAATGGTGTGTTTAAAGAAAAATCAGCATTGTTTAATGAAACACTAAAGCGCACCGGAAAAGTATTTATTAATAATGATGATAAGATTTTAAAAGAATTTGGAAAAACTGTTAAAGGTAAAGTTACCTTCGCCCTAAAAGAAAAAGCTGATTACAAAGCCATAATAAAAGGATACGGTAAGTTTGCAAAACCACAGATTGAAATTGGAAATAAGAAAAAAAGTTTTGCTGCAACTTTACCATTAAGCGGTGAAAAAAATGTTTTAAACTTTACTGCAGCTTTTGCGATTGCATCAGAATTGGG
>JAGOXU010000130.1 GCA_018059515.1 Ignavibacterium sp. | reverse complement strand
CCAGCAACTTCAATATGATTATCTTTAATTAAAAACATATCATACAATCCTATACGATGATTTGCGCAACCGCCAAGTTTAACTGCTAATTTATCAAGCTCACGCAAACCGGGAACAGTTTTTCTTGTATCAATAACTTTAGCTTTTGTGTGCTTTACTTTTTCTGAATAGGTATTTGCAGCAGTTGCAATTCCGCTCATTCTCTGTAAAAAATTTAATGCAGTACGTTCTGCTGTTAACAGCGATTGCGCTTTGCCTGTTACGATTGCTGCAACATCGCCATATTTTACTTTTGAGCCATCTTTAATTTTTATTTCAAACTTTATTTTAGAATCAACAGTTTTAAACACTGCTTTTGCAATTTCTAACCCAGCAATAACCCCATCAGCTTTTACTAAAAATTTTGCAACAGCTTTTTTGGATTTGGAAATTGTCGCTTTAGTTGTGATGTCTCCGGTTTTAACATCTTCCTTTAATGCGGAAGAAATTAACTTTGAAATATTGTTATCAATTTTATTCATATAGCAAGTATGGATGGTTAAACTTCTATTAAATATTTTTATTAGACTGAGAACAAAATGTCCGTCAGTCTGAGCGGAGTCGAAGACTGAAATTTAATAACAAAGTTACACTTCGACTTCGCTCAGTGTGACAACAATATTATTCTTAACAAATCTTATGGCACAACTTACTCATAATATTTTTTTACTGCATCAATAAAAACTTTAGGTGCGCGAGTTGGTCTGTTTGATTTTGCATCAAGAAAAGCTAACTCAACATAGCCTTCGCAAATTACAACATCTCTTTCTTTAGCTTTTATTATATGATCGATATGAACTTTTACAGTTGGTAATTTTTCAACACGAGTTTCAATTACTAAAACTTCATCGTAAAAAGCTGGAGAAAGAAAATGAATTTTAGTTTCGATAACCGGCATAAAAAATCCGCTCTGTTCGATTACATTATAAGGTAATCCAACTTCACGCATCATTTCAGTTCTGCCGACTTCAAAGTACTCAAAATATTTTCCGTTGTATGCAAATCGCATTTGGTCTGTATCTGCATATCTTATTCTAACTTCTGTGTGGTGTTTAAGCATTAAAACGCTATTAAGGTTTTTTTAATGTTGGATTATTTTTGATAAGTCTTCTGCTGTGATGAATTGTTAGTATATCAATTTGTTTCGAAGAAATTATCCGATATACTATTCGATAATTGCCTAAAATCAGTTCCCTTATTTTTTTTTTCTGAATTTCCGGAACAATTCTTCCGGCTTCTGGTAACGAAGTTAATATTTCTACTTTATCAAAAAAAAGTTTTGATTGAATGCTTGCGTATTTTATAGAGTCTTTGGAAATAAATTCCGCAATATTATCAATATCTTGTAAAGCCTGGTCCGTCCAGTTTACTTCAACCATTTAGATAACTTCTCTTTTGCCTTTGCCGTTGAAATAGTCTTACCATTTCTGGATTGTTCCAAACCAATATCAATCTTCTGTAAAAAAACAATTCTATCTAATAGTTCATCTAAAGAAAATTTATCCGGCATATCCTTAATAGATTTTACCAGTTTATCTTTTGAAATCATATTCATAATAATCATCCATTAAAATTTATGTAATCAAAATCTTATTCAGTAAATACACCCATCTTACCAAATTTTTCTATTCTATTATCAACCAGCTTTTCTGGTTTAATTTTTATAAGATTATCAAGTTCTTCAATCAAAGCAGTCTTTAAATTTTCTGCAGCTTCTTTATGATCTTTGTGTGCACCGCCAAATGGTTCTTTAATTATTCTATCAATTATTCCCTGTTCTAATAAATCCGGTGCAGTAAGTTTAAGCGCTTCGGCGGCTTGTTCTTTATATTCCCAGCTTCGCCATAAAATTGATGAACAGGATTCCGGACTGATTACAGAATACCAGCAATTTTCCAGCATCAAAATTCTATCGCCGACTGCAATCCCTAATGCTCCGCCGCTTGCACCTTCACCAATTATCACAACAACAATCGGCACTTTAAGTTTGCTCATCTCAAAAAGATTTCTTGCGATCGCTTCTGCCTGTCCGCGTTCTTCAGCTTCCAAACCGGGGAAAGCTCCGGGTGTATCAATCAAAGTTATAACAGGATGATTAAACTTTTCTGCAAGTTTCATCAAACGTAAAGCTTTACGGTAACCTTCAGGATTCATCATGCCAAAATTTCTGTAAACGTTGGATTTTGTATCTCTCCCCTTTTGCTGCCCCATGATTACAACTTTATGATTTCCGATTGATGCAAGCCCACCGACAATTGCTTTATCATCTTTAAAAACTCTATCGCCATGCAGCTCAACAAACGAATCAGACATCGCATAAATGTAATCGAGCGTGTAAGGTCTATCAGGATGTCGCGCGAGTTGAACACGCTGCCATCTTGTAAGATCTTTATATAGTTGTTCCTTCAATTGCCTTACTTTCTCTTCGAGCCTTACAACATCGTGTTCGATGTCAAGGTTATCGGAGAATTTTTTCATTTCATCTAATTTTGATTCTAACTCATAAATTGGTTTTTCAAAATCTAAAATTGTTTTTGCCATCTTTACTTATTGCTCCACATTTTGTTTAACGATTTAGCAAGTATTTCTAAATCAAGCCAAATGCTTTGATTTTTTGCGTAATAAAAATTTAGTTTTTCCAACTCTTCGGAATTCTCGTTTTCAATATACCAATATCCTGTTAAACCAGTTTTGCCTAAAATATTATCCTGGTTTGATTGTGAGGAATTTGGACCAACCAAGCTAACTTTACCACTTACAACTTCCGGAAATCCTAAAATAAATTTAGTAAAATCTGATTGCGTATTTACCAGTTTGCTCTTGAAAAATAGAAAAGGATAAATAAAAAACAAAGATGGAATTGTAATAGAATAATCAAACAAAGTTTTTATAAATTTTAACTTCGGTTGGGAAATATTGTAATTAAGATCAATTACCGGCATATCATCTAACATAGTTACGGCTGTTTTACCGACAATAAAATCAAGATTGTTTCCAGCAATTTTAAACTCAACATTTTCATCACGACACCTAGAAACAATTTCCATCATTTTGTTATATGATAATTCACCGGATGAAAATATAACTTCGTTAATTTTATTTTCTTTGATAATTTTTCTTATGTTTTGATCGGTACCGATTACTTCAAACGCTTCAAGTTTTTCGCCAATATTTTTATTTGAAAATCCAATCAGACCAATTACAGTTCTTCTATCTGTTTTTTTCTTCCGGATTTTTTTTCCAATTTGAATTGCGCTATTGTCTAAACCAACGATAAGAGTTTTTTTCTGTTTTAAATCATCATCAACAAAACTTGATTTAAAAATAATTTTAAAGATAATTCGCCATGCAGCAAGCACAATAAATAAAAAAGCATAAGTTATAAGAACGATTGCTCGGCTGAATGCAAAACTTTTAAAGAAAAATGTCAGCGATGCTAAAATCGGTAAGCTGATTAAAACTGAAAAAATAGTCTTTGTAACTGATAGTTTATCTTTTTTATAATTTCCAATCACAAATGAAACAAATATCTGAATTAAAGCCGGAACGGTATAAACAATTGGAATTGCAAAACCGGGAAATCCTTTCCAATCACTTATATTATGATAAATCTTTTCAGCAGCAAATAAACAAACATCAAACAAAATAAAATCAAGAATTACAGAAAGTATTAAAAGTTTTCTATCACCCAAAAATGCAAACACACTGCGCACTGCAATTGCACTTCTTAAAATAAATCCTATAAGTAAAGAACTTGAGAGATGTTTTTTAACAAACAAGTGCATTGCGTTGTAAAAAACTTTTGTTTCATCCAAGCTGCTGCGCTTTGTACTTTCACCCTTGTAATGAATTATTTGTGTTGAATGAACATAGTAAACTTTAAATCCAGATTTCTGAATTCGATAACATAAATCAAGATCTTCACCATACATAAAAAACTGTTCGTCAAATCCGCCAACTTTTTCATAAACTTCTTTGCGCATCATCATAAAGGAACCGGAAATTGCATCAACTTCGTAAGTTTTATTTTCATCAAGGTAGGTAAGATTGTAACGAGCAAATATTTTACTATTTGGAAACAAATTACTCAGCCCCGTTACTTTTGTAAATGATGTCCAAGGTCCAGGGAAGCTTCTTCTGCATGCTAACTGCAATGATCCATCGGGATTTAAAATTTTGCATCCGGCTAATCCAGCTTCGGAATTACTTTCAAAAAACTTTATCATTTTTTCAAAGGTATCCTCAGCAACAAGTGTATCGGGATTTATGAGAAGTATATATTTTCCATTGGCTTGCTTTAATCCAATATTATTTGCTTTTCCAAATCCAAGATTTTTTTGATTAGCAATTAATTTTATTTGCGGAAATTTTTCTTTAATAAATTCAACACTACCGTCGTCGGAAGCATTATCAACTATTAAAATTTCTTTGGTAAGATTTAGAGATGCTTTTTCTATGGAATGAATTAAATTCTGAAGGAATTCTTTTACGTTATAGTTTACTATGATTATTGAAAGATCCAAATAATTGATCCTTACAATTTACCGAACATTTTTTGCAGCCTAAGTTTCCAAACCATTGTTACTGCTTCGCGCACAATTTTTTTAGACATTTTGGATTTACCTTTTACACGATCAACAAATACAATTGGAATTTCCTTTATCTTAAATCCCTTTGCATACGCTTTAAAAGTCATTTCAATTTGAAAAGAATAACCGTTTGATTTTACACGATTTAAATCAATCGCTTCCAAAACTTTTCTGCGGAAACATTTAAATCCGCCCGTAGCATCTTTAATTGGCATACCGGTTATAATTCTTGTATAAACACTTGCAAAAAAACTAAGTAACAAACGAGCCATCGGCCAATTTAAAACACGCACACCATTAATATATCTGCTGCCAAGAACAAGATCATTTTCTTTAATTGCAATTAAAAAGTTTTTTAGTTCATTTGGATCGTGAGAAAAATCCGCATCCATTTCAAAAATGTAATCGTAATTATTTTGCAGTGCATATTTAAATCCGGCAATGTACGCCGTACCCAATCCCATTTTCTTCTCTCTTTTTAGGATATGGACACGATCGTTTTTTTTCATTTCATCTTCAACAAATTTTCCCGTTCCGTCCGGAGAACCGTCATCAACAATTAAAATGTTAATGCATTCATCCTGCGATAAAACTTCAGGAATAAGCTTCGGAATATTTTCCAACTCGTTGTATGTTGGGATTATAACTAGTGCTTTACTTCTATTCATTTATACTTAAAATTATTTGAAAATATAATACTTAAACTTTCTATTTGCATAGTGCATAGCGGAAAGCGCATAGTCTGATTCAATTATAAAGTTTTTTTGAAATTAGTAATCATTCTGCATTCTTTGTCGAGTTTGTCTAATAGAATTTTGAGTATATCCTCACTTAACAGTTTTTTGCGATTTAATAAAATTAGAATATTCGCATTTTCGAATGCTGATCTTCTTGCAATATTAAGAAAATTTTTGAACTCTTTTTTCCACTCAGACCCTGAACCTTCAGCAATATTATTTGACATACTCATTCCGGCACCACGTAATTGTTCAGCAAATCGAAATAATTTCTTTTGCTCCAGTTGATCTGCAATCTCAAAAAGATCATCCGCAATTTCAATCGCCAACTTCCAAATATCTAAATCCTGAAATCTAAATTTCGATTTCATAAAACCTCCCTTAAGAGTTTAATCATAAAGTTTGCTCTGTGTGTTCATCGCTATGTGTTTTCGTCTTGCACTAAGCACCATGCGCTCTGCGCCTAATCATAATGTCCTTTACCAAATAACACTACATAAACTGTTCTTAGTAAAATTTTAAAATCCATTCTGATTGACATATTTTCTATATAAAATAAATCATAACGCAATTTAATTTTTACATCTTCAATTGTTTCATCATACTTGTGTTTTATTTGCGCCCAGCCTGTAACACCGGGACGAACTTTTAATCTTCTTTTGTAATATGGAATTTCCTGCGAAAGTTTTTCTACAAAAAAAGCACGCTCTGGTCTGGGACCAACTAAACTCATTTCACCTTTAAGTACATTAATCATTTGTGGAATTTCATCAATCCTGGCTCTTCTTACAAACTTACCCATTCTTGTAACTCGTGGATCATCTTTTTGAGACCACACAGGACCGGAATATTTTTCTGCATCTACAATCATTGAACGAAATTTTAAGACATTAAATGGTTTTCCATTTTGTCCTAAGCGTTCCTGCTTAAACAAAACCGGACCTTTGCTGTCTATCTTAATTGCAATTGCAGTTAATATTAAAATTGGGGAACTAAAAATTAAAATCAATAAGGAAATAAAGATATCCATTATACGTTTTAACTTTTTCTCCCACTCCGGCATCAGCTCGGGCATAATATCAATAAGCGGCATACCATAAATCTGGCTTGTGCGCGCCTGTCCGCTTAATATTTCATAAAGATCGGGTACAATTTTTAAACTTAGATTTTTCCCTTCAGTTTTTGATATAACATCAACAAGAACATCGTGATCTTCCTTTTCAAGTGCAATGATAATTTCTTTTGCATTATACTTTTCTATTATCCCAACCAATTGGTCTGTCGTTCCTTCGACTTTAATTCCCTTAAATTCTCTTCCAATGTTTTCATTTTTTACTGCAACAAAAGCCGCGATATCAATTCCAAGTGCCGGTGCATTATTAATTGAATTTAATACTTCTCTACCTTTATCATTATAACCAACAACCAATCCACATCTTCTACCAATACCTTTAATTAGAAGATTACGCTGTATGCTTCTTATCAAAATCCTTCCAGAACCAATAAAGAATAAAAACAATCCCCAGTAAATAAATATTAAAATGCGAGTTGCGTTAGCAACATTGTGAAGATAGTCATCAAGAAAGATTAAAAAGAAAAGTAAAAAGATTCCAAAAAAAGTAGCTTTGAATAGAGATGAGATTTCATCAAAACGTGAAGAAGCAAACCAGGTACGATACATTCCAACAAAAGTAAAAATAATAAGCCAATAGAAATAAATAACGAACATCGGAACAAAAAACTCAGGAGCAACAAGTAAATCAAACCAGCCTGTTTGCAAACGAATGTAGCTGTAAACAAACCATGCGGTATTAATCATCAGAAAATCTGTAAGAAGGAGTAATATTTTCTCTACGGATTTAGACATTAATATTTCTATTTACTAATCTTAAAATTATATTTTCTATAGATGTAAAGGATACCAACAAAATGTTTTAATGAAATTGATGAAAAAATATTCTTTTTCGTAATTCTTTGTTCATGATGCACTATTTGGGTGTGAGGATTATACATTACCTTCCAACCGGCTTTCCATATTCTTAAACAAAAATCTATATCCTCGGGTCCATAAAAGATTTTATCATCATACATCCCGATTTTTTTAATAACGTCTGATCGGATAAACTGGCAGGCGCCAATTAAATAATCAACTTCTTTAATTTCTTTATGATCCCAATCCCGCATTGTATGATAACGCAAAGTTTTGGAATTTTTAATAGAATCAAAATGTTCAAGTCGTCTGAATATGAACGAAAGTAAATTTGGAAATCTTTTACAGGAAAACTGCAGCTCTCTATCCGTGCCTACTAATTTACTTCCAACTACACCGCAATCAGGATTGTTTTCCAGATGCTCGTATAACTTAAGAATGGAGTTTTCGATAAGCTCAACATCTGCATCAAGTATTAAAACATACTTCCCTTTTGCGATTGCCATTCCCTGATTTCTTGCAGGAGCAACACCACGATTTTCTTTGTTCTTTAATAAAATTATTTCAGGGAATTCCGATTGAATCATTTCCGAAGTGCCATCCTGAGAATTATTATCAATCACAATAATTTCAAACTTGACTCCGGATGTAAATTTATAAATTGATTGAAGACAACTTTGAAGAAGATCTTTCATCTTCCAGGAAATGATTACAATACTTATATCAATATTATTATTATCCATAATTCTTTATTTAATTCTGCACTTAATTTTTAAATGAATTAAACACATTTACCAATTCTTCAGCCGGGACCTGTTCATTAAATTTCTTTGCGCGTTCAATACCTTTATTTCTCATTTCTAAATAAAAACTTTTATCATCCAATAACTTAATAATATCCTGAGACATTGATTTATAATCATTTGAATCATGCATAATTCCACCAGAATCTATTATCTCTTTTAATGAAGTATTATTTGATGCTACGACCGGTAACCCACTTTGCATGGCTTCCAATGGCGGATATCCGAAACCTTCATAAAATGAGGGAAACAAAAATACATCTGCAATATTATAAAGTTTTTTAAGAGTAATATCATCAATATTCGTTAAATGTTTAACATTTGATCTTTTTTTGACTTCCTTTAAAATATTATCACTACCGTATCCTTTTTTACCGACCAAAATAAATTCAACTTCACTTTTAATTCCCTTTATTAAGTCCGCTATTTTTAATATTCCTAAAATATTTTTTCTATTCTCAATCATGCCAACATACAATACAATTTTTTTTGAAAAACCAAATTGTTTTTTAATCTCTTCTTTTTCACTACTGCTAAAATTTAATGGTTTAAAGTCTTTGTTTGTAGCAGGAAGAACCACTTTGACTTTATTTTCGGGAACATCGTAATGTTTTAGTATATCTTTTTTTGAATACTCAGAGATCGTTAAAATTTTATCGCTAATCTTTATGGAGAAGTGAGCAAATAACTGAAGATATCTTCTATAAATAAAAGGAAGGAAGTTTGGATCAGCTTTATAAATAACATCATTAACTATAGATACATATTTACAATTTTTAACTTTTACTAGTGGAAGTATTTGGTTAACTGAAAACAATAAATCTATCTTATTCTTTTTTAAGTACCGAGGGAAAATAAAGTTACTCCAAATTGGAGCAAATAATTTTTGAGGAATAATGCTTTTTACGGTTGTGATGTTTGTATAAAATTCTTTATTAAAATCTATTGAATCATAAGAAAATAAGAAGTATTTATTTTCTTTATCATACTTAGGAATGTCATTTAAAAAAGTAATTAATACCCTTCCTATACCGGTTATTCTTCTTTCTAAAAGCCTCGCATCAATGCCAATATTCATAAAAATGTTTTTTAATTAAACTAAAAGATTAAAATGAGTTATAAATTTATACTAATTAAGTTTCATTTTGTGAGTAAGCAGGTAAAAAAACGCATTCAATTTTTGCTTGGACTTTTGTTTATTTATAGGAAATAAGATCGTCCAGATTATAATTTGAGAAAATAATTGAAAATAAAGCATCGATTTCATTAAAAGTTTATATAAAAATTTATAGTGCTTTGATATATAAATATACTTACTTGAATAAGTTCTTATTGTATATAAGGTATAATCCTTTTTCCCTGATACACTTCC
>JAGOXU010000129.1 GCA_018059515.1 Ignavibacterium sp. | reverse complement strand
ATAAGCAATCAGCTTCTTAAAATCTTTTTGCGCCATCGCGCACAGTGCACCGTAAATAATATTTATCATACCAAACAGTGCGATGTACCAGCTTAGTTGATATGTAAGTTCTGGAAATACAGGATAAGAAACTCTAAGTATTCCATAAGTACCCATTTTTAAGAGTACGCCGGCAAGAATAACGCTAATTGCTGTTGGAGCTTCAACATGTGCATCCGGCAGCCAGGTGTGGAAAGGGAACATTGGTATTTTAATCGCGAATCCTATAAACAATCCGATGTAAGCTATAAATCTTAAATTGTTTGGATTAAGCGGTGATAAAATTCCTGTTTCAGTGTAGTTAGCGTGATTCATCAATTCTAATAAATTAAATGTAAACACTTTTGTTCCATCTGCAAGAGTTTCCATAGAACTGAAATAAAGTCCAATCATAACTAAAAGAATAAAAATACTTCCGAGCAAGGTGTAAAGGAAAAATTTTATTGCAGCATATTCGCGTCTTGGTCCGCCCCAAACACCGATTAAGAAGTACATTGGAAGCAGCATCAATTCCCAGAAAATGTAGAACAGGAAGAAATCAAGAGCAACAAATACACCCATCATTCCGGTGTTAAGTAAAAGGAACATTGCAAAATATCCTTTTACAGATTTGTTGATGCTCCACGAAGAAATTGCGGCTATAAAAGTTACAATCGCAGTAAGCAGAACAAGTGGAGTGCTTAATCCATCAACACCAAGAAAATAATCTATTTTTATATGTCCAATCCATGCAAAACCAGGAATATCAATCCATCTAAATTTATCTATGAATTGAAAAGAACTTGCATCGTTAATTCCGCCGGCAGCAAAATTAAAGTTCATCAATAAAATTATTGATAACACAATTTGTATTGCCGATACGAGAAGTGTGGTAACCTTAATAGAAAGTTCTTGCTTCTTAGGAAGCAGAAGTACGATTACCATTCCCAGTATTGGAAGGAATGTTAATAATGTTAGTATAGGAAAATTATTCATTGTTATGTTACCTGTTTTTCAAACCTTTTACTTAGAATAAAAAGAGTAAAATAATTATCGAAAATATTACGAGCACTATATATGTTTGAACTTTTCCTGTTTGAACTCTTCGGAAAATCAAACCAATAAAACCACTTATGTAAGCCATTAAATTCACTAAGCCATCAACAACATATTTATCAAATCCGCCTGTAAAGAATGCGAATCTGCGTGTAACTTCTGCGGAACCGTTTACAATTCCATCAACAATCTTAGCATCAAACCAGTAAAACATTTTAGTTAAACCTAGTAAACCTGCAACAAATGTTTTTTGATATAATTCATCAAAGTACCATTTATTAAGTGAAAAATTATAAAGCGGTTTAACTGTGTTAATCAACTTATCAACGTTTACTTTTTTCCATTGATAGAAAACAAATGCGAGCAGTATTCCACTTGAAGCTAATATCAATGATAAGAACATTGCCGGAATATGTGCTGAGTGCATTGCTTCAGTATATTTATTCGAGTAAGTAATTTCTCCGTGAACAGCAGGAGTATGAGGCACATTTTCAACTTCAACCAATTCAGACATCATAAAATCAAATCTTGTTTTATCCGGTGCATGTAAAACCGGAGCATTAATCCATTTACTTAAAAACCAACCTTCATCTGCATTAAGTGGATTTGGTGTATAGAAGATAAAAATAGACAATGATGCTAATACAACGAGAGGCATCGCCATAACAAAAGGGGATTCGTGAGCGTGTTCAAACTTATGTTGATCTCGTGGTTTACCGTGGAAAGTTAGTATGATTAATCTGAACATATAAAATGCTGTCATCAAAGCAACTAAGAATCCAACGATCGCAAAAATCCAATATCCGGTAAGTGATCCGAATGCAAATGTACTTGCAAGTATTCCATCTTTACTATGAAATCCTGAAGTTAACGGAATACCGGAAATAGCAAGAGATGCGATTAAAAATGTTGCATAAGTAAGCGGCATTTTTTTTCTTAGTCCGCCCATATTTCTAATATCCTGCTCGTGATGCATTGCATGAATAACAGAACCTGAACCGAGAAATAAACATGCTTTAAAAAATGCGTGAGTAACTAAGTGGAAGAAAGCAAATTTATAGGCGCCAACTCCAAGACCCATAACCATATAACCAAGCTGCGAAACTGTGGAATAGGCTAATACTTTTTTAATATCGTTTTGTGTAAGTGCAATTGTTGCGGGAATAAAAGCAGACAACATTCCAATAATTGCAATAAACATCATTGCATCTGCTGTTAATAATCCAAAAATTCTTATCGTAAGATAAACACCGGCGGCAACCATTGTAGCTGCATGAATAAGTGCGCTAACAGGTGTTGGTCCTTCCATTGCATCCGGCAGCCAAACGTGAAGCGGGAATTGTGCTGATTTACCAATTGCACCCATAAATAAAAGAATGCCTGTAATGGTTAACCAGAATTCAGAATTAAACGGAAGGTTACCAGCGCTGATTGATGCAAATATTTCATCAAAAGAAAATGTGTTATATGTTAAAAATAAAATTAAAATACCTGCAAGCATTCCAACATCACCGATTCTGTTTACAATAAATGCTTTTTTTCCGGCATCGGCAGCAGATTTTTTCTCGAACCAAAATCCAATTAAAAGATAGGATGATAAGCCAACTAACTCCCAGAAAATGTACATCATTAATATATTATGGGTTAGTACTATTCCATACATTGAAAAACTAAAAATGCCCAGATAAGCAAAATATCTGTTATATCTTTCATCGCCTTTCATATAAGCGATAGAGAAATAATTAACCAATGCACTAATCAGTGAAACAACAAACAACATTATTACTGTAATGTTATCTATTAAAAATCCAAGTTTAATTACAAACGTATCACTTAATCTAAACCATTCTAATTCAGAAATTATTTTGTCATCAAGAAAGTTAGATAGTTTATAATACGCTAATAAGATTGTAGCAATTAATGCAACAGTAATACTAAATACTTGAAAAAGATAAATTGATTTTACTTTTTTCCCGAGTAACAGGGTAACAATAAATCCAAGTAAAGGAAGAAATAAAATAACAAGTGATATATTTATTAAACCGGTTTCCGTCATTTACTAATCTTTCAATTTATCAATCTCATCAATATTTACTGTTGATAATGTTTTGTAGATATTTAAAACGATAGCTAAAGCAATTGCAGCTTCTGCGGCTGCAAGTACAATTATAAACAATGCTATTAAATGTCCCTGCAATCCAAAGTTGCCAAAGCGTGTAAAAGCAATAAAGTTTATATTTGCTGCATTTAAAATCAGTTCAACACCCATTAAAACCATAATCGCATTTTTTCTTGTAACAATGGCATAAATTCCCATCGAAAAAAGCAAAGTACTAACGACTAAAAAGTGATTTAATCCAACTTCCATTATTTATCTCTTCTCGCAATTGATGCTGCACCAATAAGTGCAATCAAAAGTATAATTCCTAAAAGTTCAAATATTAGTGCGTACTGCTGCAAAAGCATTGTGCCAAGTGCTGTTGTTGTTGGAAGCGGTGCTTCTGTTGGAAATGTTTTCCAATTAGAAGTTATTAAAGCAGCAAACATTGAACCTGTAAGCAAGCCAACACCTATTACAGCAGGGTAAACATTTATAGTTCCGGTTTTAATTTCTACATTTGTAATTTTATTTGTTAACATCACACCAAATAGTAATAAAATTAATATTCCGCCTACATAAACAATAAGCTGTGCAATGGCTACGAAGTCAGCACCGAGTAAAACATAAATTCCTGCAACACCAAAAAAAGTAAATAATAAAAAAAATGCTGAGTACACAATGTTTCTGTTTGTTACCACAAAAAATGCAGATAAAACAGTAATTGCAGCGAACAGGTAAAATATTAAATCGTAAAGGTTCACTTTATTTTTCCTCAGGCTTATCTTTTTTGATTTCAGGTTTTGGTTCTTTTGGCTCTGATGCTGCTTTTAATTTTTCTGCTTCTTTTTCAGCATTAAACTTTGCCAGATTATCTCTTTTTTCCTGTCGTTCTTCGGGAGTTAAAGTTGCAAAATCGTAAATTAAGTTATCTCTATCCCATTCAGAAAATTCATAAACATCTGTCATATAAATACAATCTGTAGGGCAGGGGAAAACACAAAGCTGGCAGTAACAGCATTTTGCAAAATCAATTGTAAAGTTTGTAACCCACAAAGCTTTCTTTTTTCCGTTGGATGTTTTGCCAAGGTCTTCACCCGGTAATGATTTAACGGTTTCGATTATAATACAACTAACAGGACAAGCTCTTGCACATTGGTCACAACCTATGCAATCATCCATATTTACATAAAGTCTGTTTCGTTCTCTTTCAGGAAGCTGGGGTTTTACTTCCGGATATTGTATCGTAACAGAAGGAACGAACATATGTTTAAAAGTAATCTTCATTCCAATAAAGATTGTTGATAGTGCCGAGTATATATTTCCGAAATATTCTTTCATTATAAAAGTGTTATCAATCCGATTATTATAAGATTAACAAATGCAATTGGAATTAAATACTTCCAACAAATTGTCATTAACTGGTCAACGCGTACTCTTGGTAAGGTCCATCTTAACCACATCTGAACAAAAACAAAAAATATACCTTTGATTGTAAACCATGAAAATTGCTCAATCGGTATCATCCACTTTGCACCGATTAAATCACCAAGATATCCGATAGGGGATTGGTATCCACCGAGAAATAATGCAACAACAATTGCAGAAACTGCAAACATATTTGCATACTCAGCTAAAAAGAACATTGCGAACTTCATCCCTGAATATTCTGTGTGATAACCCGAAACAAGTTCAGATTCTGCTTCCGGAATATCAAATGGAGTTCTGTTTACTTCTGCAAGTGTGCTGATGTAGATGATAAGAAATCCAATAAACATAAACGGTATAAGTAAAAACTTGGATAGTTCTGCGCCAGGTCCTCCGAAAATGTACCAATTCCATGCGTAACCGGTTTGCTGCTCGCTGAGTGTGTATAAACTCATTGACCCGCTAATCATAACCAAACTTAAAATTACAAGCATTGTTGGAATTTCGTAACTAACGATCTGTGCAACTGAACGCATCGAACCGAGTAAGGAATATTTATTATTTGATGCCCAGCCAGCCATTAAAATTCCTGCAACCACAATTCCGGATACAGCAATTATATAAAAGATACCAAGATCAATTTCAGTTCCGATAAAAATACTTGTAAATGGAATTGCGGCAAACGCAGCATAGCTGCCCGCAAAAACTATTATCGGTGCAAGATTAAATAACATTTTATCGTTATCCCTTGCAACAATATCTTCCTTTTGGATAAGCTTTAAAATATCAGCGATTGTTTGTTTCCATCCATGCCAGCCTGTTCTCATCGGTCCAAGTCTATCCTGCATGTGTGCAGAAACTTTTCGTTCAAGATAAACTGCAAAAAGTGCAAACGGCAAAATAAAAACAAATAAAGGAAGCAAACTTTGTATTGTTCCAGCAATAATATTTGCAAGGGTTGAATTGCCAAATAAATCAACTAAAAAGTCATACATCATCTGTCAATTTCTCCTAAAACTATATCTATGCTTCCAAGAATTGTAACTACATCTGCAACCATATAACCTTTACACAACTCATTTAATATTTGCATACTTACAAACGATGGCGCTCTAACTTTTACACGATAAGGAGTTGTTGAGCCATCACTAATAATAAAATAACCTAACTCGCCACGCGGATTTTCAACTCGAGCATAAATTTGTCCAACCGGTGGTTTAATTCTTTTTGGAATTGCAGATTGAACATCACCTTCGGGCAATTGATCTAAAGCTTGTTCTATAATCTTACAACTTTCTTCCATTTCTAAAACACGAACGAAATATCTGTCCCAGCTATCTCCGGTGGTTCCGTAAGTACCTTCACCAACCGGAATATCATAATCGAATTTGTGATAAATTGAATAAGGATCTTCTCTTCGAACATCCCATTTAAAACCTGAGCCGCGCAAGTTTGGACCCGATACACCATAATTGATTGCTGTATCAATTGGTAGAATTCCAACATTAGCAGTACGATCAATAAATATTCTGTTGTAGCTTAAAAGCTCATTTATTTCTTTAAGATTTGGTCTGAATTCTTTAATAAACTCACGTGTTTTTCTTACAAAATCCGGATGCAAATCGTGTGAAAGTCCGCCAATCCAGATATAGTTATAAAGTAATCTTGCACCGCAAGTAATTTCAAAAAGTGAAAGTATTTTTTCACGATCTCTAAAGCAATATAAAAATGGAGTAAATGCGCCGATATCAGCACCGTAAGTTCCAAGTGCTACAAGATGTGAAGAAATGCGCTGCAACTCAGCCATAATAACTCTGATGTACTCAACTCTTTCGGGTAATTCAATTCCAAGTAGTTTTTCCATTGCGATAGCATAGCCGAACTCATTACCCATCGGAGCTAAATAATCCATACGATCTGTATAAGGAACTATTTGGGGATAAGTCATTGCCTCACAATGCTTTTCAAAGCATCTATGCAAGTATCCGATATGAGAAATTACATTTGTAATTATCTCACCTTCTAAAGCAAGTTCCAACCTTAGCACACCGTGTGTTGACGGATGCTGAGGACCCATATTTAAAACCATTTCTTCAGTTCGCACAATAGAGCTTTTAGTATTTAGTATTGAGTCTTGAGACATCTAATTATTGTATTGAGTATTTAGTAATGAGTAATATGATAACATATTTTTATTTTAAAGTTTTAATTAAGCCAAAAAGCATTTTTTGGATTTCTTCAATAAAAACTGCAGAATCATTTAATGATTTTTGATCTATGTATTCCAAATCAAATGCTAAAATAATTTGAGTATCCAATTCACAAGAAGAAGCGTAAGCTATCTCTAAAAATCTGGAGAATTCTTTATCTGAAAAATGTCCTGCGCCTTCCGCTATATTTGAAGGGATGGAAATAACAGCTCGTCTTATTTGTGAAGTAAGAGAATAAATTTCTTCTTTAGGTAGAATTTTGGTCAGTTCATAAATAAACTTTACCAATTCTCTGCCTTTTTGCCAAACTTTTAATTCTTTGTAATTATGCATTTACTTTTATCTCAATACTAAATTCTATTTCCTCAAATCTAATATGGTACTTTCATTCCCTGATAGAACTCAGGATTTTCATAATCTTTTCTAAGTGGATAGCCTGCATCCCAATCATACGGCATAAGTATTCTTCTTAAATCCGGATGATTAAGGAATATTATTCCAAATAAATCGTAAGCTTCACGTTCATGCCAATCGGCGGCTTTCCACACTTCTGATACAGTAGAAACTTCTGGTTTATTTCTATCTGTGGAAACTTTTAAAGTTATTTTATGTTTTAACTTTGTTGATTCTAAATGATAATAAACACTCAGTAATGATGCTTTGGGTTCATCCACACCGGATAAATTCATTAAAGAATCAAATAATAATTCTGATGAATCACGAAGGAATAAACTTATTTTATCAATCTCCAATGGAGAAGCGATTACAAAAGACTCTATTGGAAGATCAGCTTTTAATTCAAGTGCTGAATCGGGAAAATTTTCTTTTAAGATTTGTAAAATCTCTTCGGCGTTTTTCATGCAGATTTCTTTATCATACTTTCGTTACGGATTTTTTCTTGAAGCTTTAACAATCCCTCAAGTAAAGCTTCCGGTCTTGGTGGGCAGCCGGGAACGTAAACATCAACAGGAATAACTCTATCAACACCTTTTAATACGTGATAACCATGCTCCCAATAAGGTCCGCCGCAATTTGAACAACTTCCCATAGAAATTATATACTTTGGATCAGGCATTTGTTCATATAATCTTTTAATACGAGTTGCCATCTTTAAAGTAACAGTTCCGGAAATAATAATAATATCAGCTTGTCTGGGAGAAGGGCGGGGAATAACTCCAAATCTATCAAAATCATAATGCGAAGCAGAAGTTGCCATCATTTCGATTGCGCAGCATGCTAAACCAAAACTTACTTGCCAGAGTGATGACAATCTTGCCCAGTTCATTAAATCTTCTGCTTTAGCAATAACGATATTGCCGTCAGTAAATTCTTTATCTAAAAAACCCATTTAATCAAACCTCTACCAATTCTTTATCAACTTTTGGGGCAGCTTTTGCTTTATTAAAAGATGGCGGAACAACTTTTGGTTTTTCCCATTCCAGATCACCTTTACGCCATTCGTAAGCCATTCCCAATCCTAAAAGCACTAAAAATATTCCACCGATTAAAAATCCGGTTAATCCAAAATCTTTATAAGCTAAAGCCCAGGGTATAAGCAGCACAACTTCAACATCAAAAATTAAGAAGATTAGAGCAACTACATAAAATCTTATATTAAATTTTATCCAGGGAGAACCTTCCGGATTTTCACCGCATTCGTAGGTGGTTAGTTTTTCATGAGTGGGTCTTGCTGGACGGATAAGTTTTGAGAGATATACAATACCTACAACAAAAACACCGGCGGTTAAAATGAAGATTAGAGCTTTTCCGAATTCTGTCAGCATTATCTTTAAAAATTATTACACCAAAATTACCACAGTGATTGAGGAATGTCAAGAATTCTTAAATAAAAACGTATGAGATTTTAAATTTAGTACAAATATTTTAAGTGAAGAGAAAAATAGGTGAGCCATTTACGTAAATTGATCGAAATATTTTAATCAAAGATTATAACCCACTTTAATAACAATCTAATTGGGACTTCTTTTTAATTGTGAGTTTTCTTGAGAACTATTCCCATAGAGAATTCTGAATAAGTGAAAATTCACTTAATCATCAACATCTTCTTACTTGAAACATAACTTCCGGATTGTAAACGGTAAACATAAACTCCGCTTGCAAATTGCGATGCATTAAAATCTACTTCGTAATAGCCTGGTTCTTTTTGTTCGTTTACTAATGTGGTTACTTCGTTTCCAAGAATATCATAAACCTTTAGCGTTGTAAAGTTGTCACCCTGAGCTTGTCGAAGGGCGACATTTGGGATGCTATACCTAATTTTTGTTGCCGGATTAAATGGATTTGGGAAATTCTGTTCTAATTTATATTCCGTTGGTAAGCCGTAGTTAAGAACAAATTGTTTTGTTAGATAGATACTTTTATTGTCAGTAATTATAAACTCAATTGTATCTGCCGTAGCATTTCCAATATTATAATTTACATCAAACGTATAAACAATTTCTTTTTCTTCGTTTGGATTTATTACAATCGTTTCTTCTGCAACGTCTCTAAAGCTCAAATTCTTTAAGTCCCTCTTTAGGATGGGTTTGGGGAGGCTTATTTGTTCAGATAAAGAGATATTTGATAACTGTAAAACTATTTGGTTATTCTTAACTCCCGGTTGCACTTCATAAGTGTTTTGTGCTGCTATTATTGTTGATAGCAGGATTACTGTTAATAATATTTTCATTTTAATCTCCGATTGATTGTACACTAATTTTTATGATTGTT
>JAGOXU010000128.1:3730-9554 GCA_018059515.1 Ignavibacterium sp. | reverse complement strand
GTACTTCGCTTGCCATTAAAACACAATATTTTATTATGACGGCAATTATACTTTCATTGCTGTCCATATTATTTGGAAATCATAATTATGCTCCTGCGGAACCATTAATTAATTCAATCTCAACTGCGGCGCCATTCATAGTTTTATTCGGAATTTTTTTTCCGGCAGTAACCGGATTTGAAGCCGGTGTTTCAATGTCAGGTGATTTGAAGGATCCAAAAAAATCAATTCCTCGCGGAGTAATGAGTGCGATAATAATCGGATTAGTTGTTTATATCATACTTGCGTTCTTCTTCACTTATTCTGTTTCATCAGATTTATTATTTAGCGATCCTAACGCATTATTAAAAATTTCACTTATTCCGGAACTTGTAATTGCAGGAATTTGGGGTGCAACACTTTCATCAGCATTCGGCAGCATACTTGGAGCGCCAAGAATTTTGCAGGCAACATCCACAGATAAAATAACACATAAATTTTTTGCTAAAGGCTTTGGTCCATTAAATGAACCCAGAAATGCTTTAATGTTAACTTTTATTATTGCTGAAGCTGGTATTTTAGTCGGTGATCTTGATGTTATAGCAAGAATAGTTTCTATGTTCTTTATAACAACCTATGGATTTTTAAATCTTAGCTGTGCAATTGAAAGCTGGGCAAGCTCAGACTTTAGACCTGATTTTAAAATTCCAAAATTGGTAAGCATTATTGGTGCGGCAGCATGTTTTATTGTTATGATTCAATTAGATTTTGTTGCGATGGTGGGTGCAACAATTATTTTAGGCGCATTATTTATTTATCTGACAAAAAAGCAATTAACATTAGAAACCGGTGATACGTGGGACAGCGTTTGGTCATCTGTTGTAAGAAAAGGTCTGGCAAAACTTAGCAGCAGTAAAACAGATGTTAGAAATTGGAGACCAAATATAATTCTTTTTAGCGGCGGTGTATCGCAGGAACGTCCGCATCTTTTAGATTTGGGTAAGTGGTTAACGGGAAGATTAGGTCTTCTTTCCGATTTTCATTTGATCGAAGATAAATCTGCGGATACATTATTTAAAAGAGATATTACCGACGATAAAAATAAAGATGTTGTAGAAGGTATTTTTACAAAGAATTTTGTTTGCAGAAATATTTATGAAGGAATTGAAGCAATCACCCGCGTGTATGGTTTTTCGGGTGTTGAACCCAATACTATCTTAATGGGATGGGCTAGAAACACAACTGATCCTGCACAGTTTGCCAAGCTATTAAAAAGCTTTAATGAATTAGATTTAAATTCTATTTTAATTGATTATGATAAAGAAAGAGGTTTTGGACAGAAGAAAGTTATTGATGTTTGGTGGCGTGGAGCGGGAAACAATTTCAGCTTTGAATTGGCACTGGTCCGGTTTCTCACCTCAACGGAAGATTGGCGTGATGCAGAAATCAGATTTATTATTATATCGCAAAAAAGTTCCGCTGTAAAAAGGGCATACAGCAACCTTAGTCAAATTCTCGATCAATACAGGATTAGTGCTTCGGTTAGAATTATTAATAATGAAATTGAAAAACGAAATCTTTCCGATATCATTTTAGCTGAATCAATAAACAGTGATCTTGTGGTGTTTGGAATTCCGGAGATTACAAAGAACAATTCCCAGACTTTTATTAATACTATAAATGAGTTAACAGACAGTTTAGGAACAGTTATGCTCATTCGTGCTTCAAGTCAGTTTGAAGAGTTAGGTATTGGTATTCAAAAAGAAGATGATGAAATTGAAATTACATCAGATAAATCTGATCTGCCTGAAATAAAAGCTAAAAAAAATACTGTATTAGAAAAAGATGTTCAATATTACAGCTCTAAGGTTGAAGAGGTCTATACCGAATTTGTTAAGGAACTTTCAAACGAGATTTTTTCATCAAGCCTGCTTGCATTACTAAGTAATTATAGGGATGAGGCTAAGAAAAGATTTAATCAATTGGAAAAGAAAATTGAGCAGTATCATGGAAGTGAAGAAAAAAGAAGACTGCTAATCAGCATAAGAAATGATTTAGTTTATCATTTAAATAATGAGGTTGATGAAGTCTTAAACGAGCAAGAAAAAACTAAAGAGACATTTGATAGGAATTTGTCCCTGGTTAGTGTAAGATTAAAAAAAATAAAAGAAGGAATACCGGAAAAACTTTCTGTTACTTTTGATTTGGATGATCTGCAAATATCTGAAGAGGATAAATTTGTGGAAAGATTTACTAAAAGGTATAAAAAGCTTAAACAAGCTATCACTAAATCAAAAATTTCAAAACAAATAAAATTTGCAAAATTTTGTTCTTATTATTTTGATAAGATTTATGTGGAATCTTTCACTAAATATCTTGCTGAGAGTGAGACCTTAAATTATAAAATTCTAAATGAGGTTCAGAATTCTCATTCATTTGTTCTTTCATCAATTGACGGAGTGCTGCAAAAGATTGATGATAAAGAAAATCCGTTGGAATTAATTTCTTCAGAAAAAGAAAAGTTTGATGCCCTGTTTGAACGACAACTTGAATCTGCAAAAAATAGCTTAGATGCTTCATATAAAAATTTATTTTTATCCATAAGAACTAATTTCCAAAATCTTTTGCATGATATAGAAAATATATCTGCAAATTCGATTTTAAGACACAGACGCAAACTTAGCAAAAGCGATAAACTTCTAATTCATAAAGTTTCTGATTTAGCAAAAATCTGGACTGACAACACTAAACGTATTCTTAATTTAATACTTGCGGATTTGTTAATTGAAAAATTTAAAGGAAAAATTTTAAGTCATATCAGTGCTATTAAGCTTAATATTAGTCGAGACTTAAACACATATTACTTTAATAAAGTTACAAAGCTGGGAAATGAAATTCAGAACAATTTAGATTCAACAGATCAAGCACAGCAGAAACTATTTGAAATTAAGTTTGATGAATCTTTTGAACTGTTAAATTTATTTGAGCCAACAATAGAAAAGATAAGGGAAGAAATTGTTGAGTTTCCGGAATCGATTGAGATTATTTCAGAAAAAAGCAGTGAGAATGAAACAAGGAATAATTTTGAAGATAGTGAGTCTTTAATTATCAATCTCCGCAAGCTGGTTGATTTTAATATTGAATCGCAGTTGATTGAAAATCTATATCAGCAAGTAAGTAAAACACAAACAGAATTTCTAAAATCAACCGAATCTATTAAAAGCATGGTGGGGCTACTTAATTTTAATTCGCTTGATATTGAGGTCACGGCAACATCTGAGGCTTCTTCAGATCAGGATAAAAAACTAATACAAAAAAGCTCTTTAACTAAAATTGAACATGAAATTTCAAAGCTTTCTGATATTAAAGCAAAATTTGTTTCTAGTATAGACGACATATTTCAAAAATCGTTTGAACCGTTAAGTTCTTACAGATTGATTAAATCATCGCTTACGCTTGGTACACAGGTTAGAGAAATAAGCAGTAAGAAAAT
Source organism: Ignavibacterium sp. (assembly GCA_018059515.1). Taxonomy (GTDB): domain Bacteria; phylum Bacteroidota; class Ignavibacteria; order Ignavibacteriales; family Ignavibacteriaceae; genus IGN3. Next base: position 6,082 of record JAGOXU010000128.1, on the reverse strand, counting down.
AACATCTAAAATTGCGTCCGTTAAAAACAAGTTCATCAAAAAAATTAATGATTTGTTTGTAAAATTATTGTATAAGAAATCGGAAGGTTTATTATTTGCACAAAAAATTTATAGGGGAACAGAAAAAGAAGCACAGATTTCCGATGTAATTAAGTTTACTGAATCACTTACTCCAAATAAAAAAATACTTAATCAAATTCCATTTTACCATAGAAAACTATTCAGCGGAAAAGCAACTGCTAGTAAGGAACTATGGGTTGGCAGAAATAAAGAAATAGCAGAATGCAATAAAGCGGTTCAGAGGTTTAAACAAGGTTTAAAGGGCGGACTGCTTATTATAGGAGAAAGAAATCTTGGTAAATCTTCATTATCTACTTTTATCGCCGAAAAGAACTTTGGATTAGGTAATTTTTATTCCTTAAACCCGGAACACGGCGGCAGCATTGATCTGGAATTATTTAACTCAAAATTGCAGGCTGCTTTAAAATCAGAAATGAGTTTGGACGAAACACTTAGCAGTGCAACAAAAATTTCAGCTATAATAATTAATGATTGTGAATTATGGTGGCAAAGATCCGATGATGGTTTTAGAATTATTGATAGGATTACTGAACTGATTGAAATCTATGGGAATAGATGGTTTTTTATTTTGAATATGAATATTCATTCTTATCATTTTATAAAAAAAATAAAAACTATCGATCAATATTTTTTTAACATCGTTAGTTGTGAACCTTATGATGCAGAAGATTTAAAGAACATTATTCTGCTCCGCCACAAAGCCAGCGGAGTAAATTTTTATCTTGATGGAAAAGAACCGTCAGAATTAAAACAGGCAGGCTTGTTTAACGCATATTTTAATTATTCCAATGGAAATCTTGGAACCGCTCTTCGTGGCTGGATTAATAGCATTAAAAAAGTTGAAGGAAACGTAGTGCATATCAGTTTTCCCACCATCCCTAATCAATCTATTTTTGAATTGTTTTCTGATAAATGGATTTTAATAATTATCCAATTAATTCTACATAGGAGATTAAGCTTAGACCGATTAAATAATATTATGCAGGATGATTTTTCTGAATTAGAAGAGATAATCTCCAGAATGAAAGCAGCCGGTATATTAATCGAATACAGTAAAGATGTTATAGATATCAATCCTTATGTGGAACCTTTTATAATCAGTCATTTAATTAAATCGGATATTTTATAATGGAGACATCAAATACATATTCAATATTTATGGATCTTTTTCTAATTGCCATAATTGCTGTTGTTTTATTTGTGCTGCTTAGAATCACTTTTATTTTTATTAAGTATTTATTAACAGGATCTAAAATCAGATCAAAGATTTTAAGAATATTTTACTTATTACAGTTTTCAATATGGTTTGCTTTTATAGTTCTCACACTTAATTCTACTACATTAAAACCATTGGTTTATAACCCTGTTTTTCTTGCAGCCTCCGGTGTAGTATTACTTTTATTTATACTAACTACCGGTAAAGATATTTTTGCCGGAATAACTTTAAGAACAGATGAGTCCTTATCCTTGAATAAATCTATCAGATCATCAATTGCTTCAGGTAGAATTACAAAACTTGGTTTACGCTCGGTTACTTTGGAACCGGTAAACGGAGAGGCGATAAGAATACCATATAGTCAGTTAGCCTCTTCAAGCATTACAATCTCAAAAACAGAAGCAATGTTCAGGGAATTTGAAACTGAATTGAGCATCATACCCAAAAACTCACCGGAAGAGACAAAACAAATAATATCAAAAGCTGTATTAAACTCAACCTATTCTTCTGTAACACAATCACCAACTGTAACTTTTTTAGGCGAAGTAAACGGTAATTATAACTTTAAACTAACTGTTGCCGTAATGAATGAAGATTATTTTAATAGGCTGTTGTTTAATTTAAAGAAAAGACTGGCTTAGAAAATTTTTTAATACAAGTTTTTAAAACTAAAAATCCGATTTTTAATCGGATTTTTTCTTAGTAGCGGGGGCAGTCCGCCGCGGCGGATTGAGCCTACATTCCGACCTCTGTCGGAATATGAGTCTGACGAGCTACCAATTGCTCCACCCCGCGATGTAAATTTTTTTAATCTTGTTTCAAAATCTTAGCTAAATATTCCCGCCTAACTCCTGTTTTTAATCAGCGCTCTCTTTTTAATGCTTCTGTTTATTCAGAAAATTTTTCTGAATAAACCAACTTCCATTCTGTGCCCATCTTCGTCCAAAAGGATAATTTTTTATCATTATGTTCAATCAATCTTTTTTCAAGGTCTTCTGTAAAACCAGTATATCTGTTTCCTTCTTTGCTTTTAATTAAATAAATGTAGTAAATCA
>JAGOXU010000128.1:0-3630 GCA_018059515.1 Ignavibacterium sp. | reverse complement strand
GTGCCCATCTTCGTCCAAAAGGATAATTTTTTATCATTATGTTCAATCAATCTTTTTTCAAGGTCTTCTGTAAAACCAGTATATCTGTTTCCTTCTTTGCTTTTAATTAAATAAATGTAGTAAATCAAATGTTTAAAGTAAAAAATCCCTCTCAAAAGAGAAGGATTTTTGTTTTAGTAGCGGGGGCAGGACTTGAACCTACAACCTTCGGGTTATGAGCCCGACGAGCTACCAATTGCTCCACCCCGCGATATAATTCTATGTCTTAATTTTGCTTTAACAAAGATTCTAAAAAACTCTTTCCCTAGTTCACGTTTGAACCTACATTCCGACTTCTGTCGGAATATGAGCCCGACGAGCTACCAATTGCTCCACCCCGCGATATAATTCTATGTCTTAATTTTGCTTTAACAAAGATTCTAAAAAACTCTCTCCCTAGTTCACGTTTGAACCTACATTCCGACTTCTGTCGGAATATGAGCCCGACGAGCTACCAATTGCTCCACCCCGCGATGTAATATCTTTATTTTAAGCGATAAACGCTGTTACATTTTCAAAATTTCGTGCGCAAATATAGTCAATCACGTTTGCGATTGCAAGTTACCTGCAAATCAACCATCTATGTTATTAAAACTTGATGCAATCCCATCAATTGCTTGAGAACGAACGTGAATTTCATTCAGTTTTTGAATAAGACTTAAAATTACTTTGCGTTTGTCATCAACTAATCCTGTCATATAAGTGCTCACTTCAGGAAGGTTGCATTCATCCAAAACGCTTTCGTAAAATCTTACCATTGCTGTTTCTCTGCGCAAAGCTTCATTTAAAGTTGCACAGGTATTTTTACAGGCGTGCTGACATTTGATATCTAACTCAGCCATGGCTTATCCTCAGGTTAATTTGATTAAATATACTGACACATTTTTGAATCTAACTTAATTATCTGTTGATCATCTCTCAAGATGTCATTTCGAAGGAGTCTTCGACTGAGAAATCTTTCTCTCAGATTAAAAACATGTTTCTCTCTTCGTTCGAAATGATCAATATAAAAATTCTTAAACATAATTTTTAAACCAGTTCAGCAAGTTTTACTAATTCTCTTCCGCGTAAAAGAGCCTGTTCGTTAACAGGAATTAAATTATGTCTGCGCTCCGGCAATGCTTTTTTTAGCGCTTCCATAATTGTTTCATTTTTTAGAATAGGGCGCTTTTCTAAAAACGCACCAACCATAAACATATTTGCAACTTGTTTTGTGTTTAGTTTATCGGCTTCTTCATTACCGGAAATACCAACTATTTCAATATCAGTTCTTGTTGGGGGACGCACAGCAGTTGATTGTTCATAAATTAATAATCCGCCGGGTTTAATTGCTTTTTCAAACTTATCTATTGATGGCTGATTAAGAAGTATTGCTGTATCAAATTTTGAAATCATTGGAGAGCTGATTCTTGAATCAGAAACTATTGTAATACAATTAGCAGTTCCGCCTCTCATTTCAGGTCCGTAAGAAGGCATCCAGCTAACTTCTTTTCCTTCAATCATTCCGGCGTAAGCAATTAATCTTCCCATAGAAAGCACGCCCTGCCCGCCGAATCCTGCAAAAATTATTTCGTGTTCTTTTGTCATTTTAAAAATCCTTTACTGATTCAGATTTAATTTTTTGGAACTTTCAAATCACCAACCGGATATACGGGAAGCATTTGTTCATCAATATATTTCATTGTTTCCACCGGAGTCATCTTCCAACCAGATGGACAGTTTGAAACAACTTCAATAAAGCAAGTTCCTTTTTTCTGTTTCTGATATTCAAATGCTTTTAATAATGCTTTCTTTAATTTTCTTACTCCATTGGGGTTATGAACAATTTGTCTTGTTACATAATAAGCTCCCGGCAGCAAACAAAGTAAATCAGATATTTTAAGAGGGTTACCAACTTGTGCGGCTTCCCTTCCATATGGAGATGTTGATGTTACCTGTCCAAGCAAACTGGTCGGAGCCATTTGTCCGCCGGTCATTCCGTAAATACCGTTGTTGATAAAAAGCATTAAAATATTTTCACCACGGTTTACTGTGTGGATTGTTTCCGCTGTACCAATAGCGGCTAAGTCTCCATCACCCTGGTATGAGAAAACATATTTATCCGGCAGAACTCTTTTAATGCCGGTTGCAACTGCACTTGCTCTTCCGTGTGCTGCTTCCTGCATATCTATGTTCATATAATGATAAGCAAAAACAGAACATCCAACAGGTGCAACACCGATAGTTTCTTCCTGTATTCCAAGTTCCTGCACAACTTCCATTAAAACTTTGTGAACAACACTGTGTCCGCAGCCCGGGCAATAGTGAAACGGAACATCAGTTAATGTTTCAGGTTTGCAGTAAACCTGCTCATAACTTTCATCAACCTTGGTTCCTAAATTTTCGTCGTCTTCTAAATATAATTTTTCGTTCATTTATTTAACTCCTTTAATCTGTCACGAAGCGGTTCGTGACAGCCTTATAATTACAAACATTGAAAATATTATTAGCATAAGTTGGCGTATTAGGTAATAGTCCAGCATTAGACCATTGGACTTGATTTGAAGTCGGAATATGTCCAATTCCATTATAAAGGGATTGATTAAAAGCATTATTAACAAATAAAAAAAATATTATTGCACAAAATATTTTTGTATGCGACATAATAAAACACCTTTCTTTGATTAAAATGCATAACCGATTAATAATTGAAGAGATTGGATTTTATAGTTTAAATCTTCAACATTTCCAGCACCTTTTATTTCATTAAAAGTTCTATAATATCTTAATTCTATAATAAACTTATTATAAATTAATGATGACCCGATGTTTAGACCGAGTAAAGTATTTGTTTCTGCATTATCGTCAGAATATTGTCCTGTAAACTTTGGTAAGTCATTATTTTCTAATATCTTTTTATTTTTTATGTATGAACCCTCCTGAAATGGAAGTGGTATTGAATAAGAAATTCCAATTGTGGGTAACATTGTTAAATCATTGCTGATAAAAACCCTGTACTTGAAAAGTAAAGGTAAGTCTAAATAATTATTTTGAGCATAAAGATCTATTTCATAAAAAGTATCTACGTTAGGATTAATATGATTTGGTTTAGGTAGTATTTGTCTTAATATCCCACCTCTTTGTATATAATTAATTTCCGCTGAAACACCCAAATTCTTGTAAAAATAAAAGTCGCTAAAAATACCACCACTAAATAAAGTATTTAAGTCAGTATGTTCATTTGTAAAACCATTAACATTAATCCCACCTTTAAAACCAACTTTAAAAATGTTTGAATTATTATCCTGACCCATAATTGTAAAACAAAATGTAAAAGCTAAAATAAAAATTAATCCTAGTGCCTTCATTTCATTTTCTCCTATACATTAACTGCGTTTTGTGATTCGTGAATTGATTCAATCTTCTTAAGAATATCTTCAGGAGATAAAATCATTCCGCCCATTCTACCGATAAAATGAACAGGAACTTTTCCTTCAACAGCAAGACGAACATCTTCAACCATTTGTCCGGCATTCATTTCAACAGTTAACATAAACTCAACTTGATTAGATAATTCTTTTAATCGTGCATAAGGATATGGATAAACAGTTA
>JAGOXU010000333.1 GCA_018059515.1 Ignavibacterium sp. | reverse complement strand
GCATACAATGCTTTGCTACAATTGATTATGATGTGCTTGTTATTTTCAGGCTAGGTTTGATGAGGTAATTAATTAAATATTAATTAATACAACTTTACAGAAAAACCTTTTCATATGACAGTATTTTTACAAGTTTGTTTCTTCAACGAATTATTTCCTTTTAAGACTCAAAATATTTTTCAGCTAACTTATCTCCTTTTTTACACAGTATCGAGAATTGGCATCCGCTTCATTTGGAAAAGGAATATTGTCGTCTTTCCGAATATCTGCTTTGCAGGAGCTCTCTTAAATACTGTTAACTGCAAAGCTAGGTCATTCAAACAAACTATTTCAAAATAATAAATAAATTTCAAAGAGGCGATACTATGAATCTAAAATTTAAACAGCATTCCTTTCTTATATTATTGATGACTGTTGTGTTTGGTTTTACATCAAATGTTTTTGCACAGCTCATCGAAACAAAAGCAGGAAATTACACAACTTTTGAAGCGGCACAATCAACGCAATATTCAATATCCGGGGAGACAGATGGTCTCTCAGTTTGGGCATTGTCCACTGACGGTTCAACTTCTCAAAATAGCAGAGCCCCAAGCAATTATTGGAAATATCAGAGAACCGAATATTTAATTACACCCGCTGAAATGACAGCAAGTGGATTTCCGAGTGGATCAGCAATAAATTCGATAGGTTTTATTTTGAGTGCTGCTGGTACCGGTACTTTATCGGGTACATTAAATGTTTATTTAATGAACACTACTGATGTTACTTATACACTTGGAACATCCTGGACTACGACAGGGTTTACACAGGTAAGTACCAACGCAACTTTTTCAATACCAATTACTTCTGGATTTTATGATATACCCTTTACAGGTGGATCACCATTTACTTGGACAGGTGGTGGAGTTTACGTAGCCTGGGAATTTAGTTCGCCTACGGGCACAATTGGTACATTACCTGTCACCCATTATTGTAACACAAGTTTACAACCTGGGCTTTATGGTAATAGAAGTGCTACATCTTTACCAACAACTCTTGTAGCTTCTAATTGGCGACCTGCAACCCGATTTGGTACAAATGATTATAATGATGTAGTTGCAATTACAAATATTTATACTCAGGAGAGAGTGCCTTTACCTTTTGGAGTGCCTTCACCAATCAATGTGAGAGTTTCAAATGTTTCTGCTGCACCCGTTACATTTAACTTAACAATAACCGTTAAAGATGTTGCAACTTCCACTACCCGTTATACGGCGACCTTACCTGTGACAGGACTTACAGCAAACACAAGCTCGGTAGTTAGTTTTACGGGTTACAGCCCAACCATACAAGAGAATGTAAATATTACAGCTACAACCTCTGTAATACCAGGAGAAGATTGGCTGGTAAATAACACACTGGCTATACCGGCGAATGTAAATAACAATTTATTCTCTTATAATTTTAATACAACTGGATCTGGAGGTTATGGATATACATATCCGGGGACGGGAATATTTGCGGCAAAATATACCATGAGCGGTCAAGGTCTAATAAACGGCGCTAACATAGTCATATCTGATTATGCTGCAAACACCGGTAATACGGTTTATGCTGTAGCCCTTAACAGCGCAGGTACAATTGTAGCACAATCTGCAAACTATTTGATTCAAGTAGGTGATTTGGGAATAAATAAAAGTTTCACATTTACTTCACCAGCGTTTTTTAATAATGAAATCTTTTATGTTGGTTTGGTGCAAACTCAGGGGTCGGCACAGTATTATCCTTTAGGATTGTTTACAGAAACTCCACAACGTGGAAATACATTCTATACTTTTAGTATTTCAGGTGGATCACCAATTGTGGATAACGTAGATGCAAAATATGGAATTGAAGCACAGGTTACGGCATTTTCAGGTATTGCCAATCCAATATTATTCACTGCAACGCCTGTTAACACAACACAGATAGATTTGGCTTTTACACGTAATGCAAGCCTAAATAATGTTCTAATAGTGTGGAATAATACAGGTGTTTTCACAACTCCCACTGGTACGCCTCCGGTAGCAGGTCAACCATTTGCAGGCGGTACATTATTATATAATGGAGCTGTATCTCCAATAAATCATACTGGTTTAACACCAGCTACAGCTTATTACTATAAAGCATTTTCATATGATGGTTTTGGTAACTATTCACCGGGATTAACACAAAATACTACAACTCTTTGCGGTCTTTATACTCTTCCATTTAGTGAGTCCTTCGACCCTGTTCTTTTTCCACCAAGTTGTTGGACAAGAATTAATGCCGGTTCAGGAAATAATTGGGCAAGATCAGCAGTTAATACATATTCTGGAAATGGTACTATGTATTATCCTTATAGCGGATCCTCCCCGGCTAATTCATGGATGATTACACCCGGATTTGCATTACAGAGTGGAAAAAAATATTATGTTTCTTTTTATCAAAACACGGCTGGCGGTTCCAATTACCCTGAAAAAATGAAAGTTACAGTTGGCAACGCCCCTAATGTCGCCGCTCAAACTACTGTAATATGGGATAATGCCGGAGGTACTAATCTATCAAATACAACTTATGAATTAAGATTGGCTGAATTTAATTGCACATCAAGCGGAACATATTATTTTGGATTTAATGTATATTCAGATGCAGATATGTGGAATCTATATGTTGATGAAATTGCAATTTATGAACAGCCAGGAATAGATCTTGCATTTACTAATTTCATACAGACTTCAGGTTTGCCAGTACCAAGAGGTAATCAGAATTTTAGTGATTATACAGTAACTATGAATAAACAAACAATTGTAGATGGCAAGAAACAATTCGTTGATTTAAGTAAAGAATCTCAAGGTGTGAAATCATCAAATGTAAACAATACTGTTTTAGTT
>JAGOXU010000010.1 GCA_018059515.1 Ignavibacterium sp. | reverse complement strand
TATCTGCAATCAAATTGAATCATATAAATTTTTAAAGAAAGGAATTGAATATGGAAAAGTTAAAATTTTCAACTATCATCAACGCGTCTACAGAAAAAGTGTGGGATACTATGCTTGAAGATAAAACATACAGGATCTGGACTGAAGAATTTGCCCCCGGCTCACACTACATTGGCAACTGGAATCAAGGCAGTAAAATATTTTTTCTTGGACCATCTAATGATGGAAAGCTTGCGGGAATGGTAAGCAGAATTAAAGAAAACAAACTTCACAAATATATTTCTATAGAACATCTTGGTGAAGTATATGACGGAGTTGAGGACACAACAAGCGATCGTGTTAAAATCTGGGCTGGAGCTTTAGAGAATTACACTTTTATTGATAAGAATGGTAAAACAGAACTTGTTGTTGATTTGGATATCAATGAAGAGTTTAAAGAAATGTTTGAAGATACGTGGCCCAAGGCTTTACAAAAACTAAAATCAATTTGTGAAGAATAGTTTTTTCATTGTTCCAACATCTAGATGTGAATTTATTAAATTATGCTCGGCTTCGTCTCTGCCTAACAATTGCAAATTTTCACACGATCTTTAAAAGTCGTGGCAATTTATATTTTATTGCAAGTTATTTAACTACTTAACTAAAAAATAATTTAATTCTTAAACGGATTTATCCTATCTTCATTAAAATTCGGGCGATAGTTTTCGGAGCTTTCTAATTCCTGAATCCATCCGTTGTGCAATTCATACTTTTCTAACAAAGCTAAAGCTTTTTCATATTCCGTTTTCCGTATAGGGCGATCAATCAGAATATCTTTATAAGATTTATTTGTTGGATAGTATTGTGACATTAATGAGATATGAATATTTGGACTTAACTCTTCCGCAATAAACTTAAAAACTTTTTCTGTTTCGGATAAATCATTTGGTAATATTAAATGTCTTACAATCATTCCGCGTACAACAACATCGTTATTATAAATTAGCTCATCACCAACCTGCCGAAACATTTCTTTTAATGCTTCTTTAGTCTTTTCAAAATAATTATCAACTAAAGAATATTTTTTCGCATACGCGCTGCTGCCATATTTAAAATCAGGTAAATAAATATCAACGACACCATCGTAAAGTTTTAACATCTCAACAGAATCATATCCGTTTGTGTTGTATATGATTGGAAGATTTAATCCTTGTTGTGCAGCAATGTAAATTGATTTAAGAATTGTAGCAGAAAAATGTGTCGGCGAAACAAGTCCAATATTATGGCAGCCTCGTTTTTGTAACTCAATCATAATCTCAGCTAAACGCTCGTGAGAAACCTCATTTTGTCTTTCAGATTTCGGATTCTGGCTGATTTCAAAATTCTGACAGTAAATACATTTAAGATTGCAATTACCAAAAAAAATATTTCCCGCTCCTTTTGTACCCGATAAAACAGGCTCTTCTCCAAAATGTTTTGTGTATGATGAAACAACAGGTAAATACCCGCTCGTACAAATTCCAAGCTCACCATCAATACGATTTACGTTGCAATCACGCGGGCAGCTTGTGCAAGATTTAAGATTAGCATAAGCCTTTTCTGCGCGGAGTTTTAGTGTTCCGTTACTAACGAGTTTAAGATAAGATGGAATAATTTTCATAGAACTAATTTAATATTAGATGATTTAACTCTATGACTAAATAAATGACATTAAGTTAAATTTTTAAATAAGCGCAGCAGTGCCATCAAATGATTTTATTAAAATCGAAAGACGCTTTTCAATAACGAGTTAATCAAAATCAAATAACTTTTCCTGATAGAAAATCTCCTATATAATAAGGCCATACGATCAGAGCCAACAACCCTTTAAAGAATGTAAGTTTCAAAAATCCGATTGTGAACAACCATCCGATAAACCAGACCGGACCCATTATTCCTGCAACTTCAACTTTTCTACTCATATTATTTCCCTTCATAATTTTTTTGAATAACATTTCAAAAATAAAAATTTATAGTTTCAATACCTGAGCTTTATACATTTAATTTATTATTGGTAGTAAATTAAAATTATTAAAAACTAATAATTTTAATTTAGGTTAAAAGGATTAGAAAAAATTTGAAAGGCTAATAAATGATATATAATTAACAATTACTCAGTAATAATTTTAAATTTACTTGATTTGATTATGAACCGTTAAAGTAATCCTAATATTGATTACTCTGAAAAACCATTCTCTATAAATAAATTCTATTACCAATTGTAAATAAGAAAGCAATCCGTTCGATCTAAAAACAAAAGACATTCTTTGCATTTATTTGGTGTGACAATTATCATAACAATTAACAAACAGAAAAAAGAGAATTTTAATTATAGCTTTATTGTTATATGTTTACTCTAAATAAAACGATTGAGCAAATTCGTTAAATAAATTAATAGTAGTTAATTTTTTTCAGGAGGCAGAATGAAAATAGGAATATTAGGTTCCGGTACAGTTGGACAAACACTTGGAACAGGATTTATTAAACACGGGCATCAAGTAAAAATTGGAACAAACCACGAAGACAAATTAATTGATTGGCTTGGCAGGGTGGGCTCAAACGGTTCAGTTGGTTCTTTTGCAGAGGCGGCAGGTTTTGGTGAGATTATAGTTCTTGCCGTTAAAGGAACTGCAGCGCTTTCTGTTTTAGGAGTTGCCGAACAGAATAATCTAAAGAACAAAACAATTATTGATGCTACTAATCCAATTGATGATGCTGCGCCTGTAAACGGTGTTATTCAGTTTTTTACAGTGCAAAATTCATCTTTGATGGAAGAACTGCAAAAGAAATATCCGCAGGCAAAATTTGTTAAAGCCTTTAACTCTGTCGGATCTGCGTTAATGGTTAATCCGGATTTTGGCGGACAAAAACCGACAATGTTTATTGCCGGCAATAATGATGATGCAAAAAATGATGTTAAAAAAATCCTAGATGCATTTGGATGGGAAGTTGAAGATATGGGAAAAGCAGAAGCCGCACGCGCAATTGAGCCGCTTTGTATTTTATGGTGCATCCCCGGCTTTTTAGAAAATAGATGGATGCATGCATTTAAATTGTTGAAGAAATAATTATAATTCTCTTTGTGTAACTCCGTGATAAACTCTGTGTTTCTCAGTGTTATGGATTTTTTTGATTCCTTTCACAGAGTTACATAAAGAGCAACACCGAGAACCAACGAGAAAAAGCAGGAATGAAAATGAAATTTTATTTAAATATAACATATACCCTATTACTTATAACTATATTCTTAGTTGGCTGCAAAGAAAGTAAATCTGAAATAAATAATAATAATGACAAAACTATGAACGCACAAAATACAAGCTTAGAAACAGCAACCTTCGGTTCGGGATGTTTCTGGTGTACAGAGGCAATTTTTGAAAGAGTAAAAGGTGTTAGCAAAGTTGTTTCCGGTTACTCCGGCGGTAGTGTTGATAATCCAACCTACAAAGAAGTTTGCAACGGAACTACCGGACATGCAGAATGCACACAAATAACCTTTGATCCAGCCGTAATTTCTTACGATGAACTGCTTGAAATATTTTGGAAGATGCACGATCCAACTACGCTAAACAGGCAAGGCAATGATGTTGGCACACAATACCGTTCCGTAATTTTTTATCATAACGATAGGCAGAAACAAAAAGCGGAATACTATAAGAATAAATTAACCAAAGAAAAAATTTGGGATAAACCAATCGTTACAGAAATAACAAAGTTTGAAAAGTTTTATCCTGCTGAAGATTATCATCAAGAGTATTATGATAATAATCCAAATCAGGGTTACTGCGCTTATGTTATCACACCAAAGGTTGAAAAATTTGAGAAGATATTTAAAGATAAACTGAAGAAGTAATTGTTTAGTCAAATATTTTATCAATCAAGTATAGGAAGCTGTTTATGAAAGTCTCTTTCTTTGTGATGGTGCTGGTTGTTTTTTCAACCACATTATTTGCTCAGGGGCAAAATGATTTTTCTCATTTTAAAAGTTTTGCAGGTGATTATAAATCTTATGATATTCTTGAAGACAAAATGCTTAAACCGATTCTTAAAAAAATATTGGGCAAAGAATATCAGCATTTTGTTTCAAACCTTGATGTAGTCGGTTCTGTTGATTTGATAAGCGGCAGCATTGTTTTACAAGGCAATGCTGATCATGCCGGCGGCGAAGAAATGGCTTTGCTTGATGTTAATCTTTACACGGGAATTATTACTGCAGCAATTCTTTCGAAAGGGAAAATAGATGTTTATACAGATCGAAAGAATTATAAAAAACAGGATAAAGATAATTACATGAATCTTCCTATAAGTATTAAAGATTGGACAGCAGTTGTTGCTGCTAATTTAAAGTACAGGTTTGATAAACCAGCCAATCTTACTTTTAAATGATGATTTAATAATTTTATAACGGCTCGTTTATTACGAGCCACTTTTAACAACGCCATTTATAGTGCAGTTATCACAATTGCCACAAGCTTCTTCACCGGGAAAACCAAAGTAATCGGAAATAAATACTCTTCGGCATTTTTCTCCGCGGAAATAATTTACCACAGAAAGAAGTTTTTTATTATCGTTTAAAAGTTTTTCCTTCAGATGTTCTTCATCAAATAAAATTTCGGGTAGTTCATTTATAACGGCTAAGTTTTGTTTTTCAATATCACCTTCTGTTACTCCATATCGATCGAGCATTGCAAGAGCAGTTTCAACTCTAAAATCGCTTTTGTTTTTAAAACTTATTTGTTCTCGGATGTAATCAACTCCGTTTGAGTTTATTATTCCGATTTCTCGTTTTAAAATATCATACATAGCAGAATAAAAATTTGCATCAGGATTAGACCATTTTATAAATTGCATTTGCGTGTAAAGATCTTCCTGATTATAAAGCAGCAAACAAAGAGAATCTTTTCCATCTCTGCCCGCCCGCCCAATTTCCTGATAGTATGATTCTATTGATGAAGGAACTTCGGCGTGAATTACAAAACGAATATCAGCTTTGTCAATTCCCATTCCAAATGCGTTAGTTGCAAGTATAAGTTTTTGCTTTCCGTTAAGAAAATCTCTTTGCATGCTTTTTCGCATTCTATCTTCTAGCTTGCCGTGATAAACGCCGTGTTTAAAACCTTTATCGCCAAGAATTTCTGAAAAACTTTCTAATGTTTTGATAAGAGCAAAATAAATTATTCCGCACCCATCATATTTTTCTAAAGTAGAAATAATTTCGCGCAGTTTTTCTTTATCATCAAAAACATCAACAGCCTCTAATCTTAAATTTGGGCGCTCTATTCCCTGGTGAAAGATTTTTATTTCATCTTCGTTTAGATGAAGTTTTTGTATGATGTCTTTTTGAACATCGTGAGTTGCAGTAGCTGTCAGCGCAATCGTAAGCGGATTGCCAAGTAATTCTCTAAACTCGCCGATGCGTGAATAATCGGGTCGGAAATCATGACCCCACTCCGAAATACAATGTGCTTCATCAACAGCAAGCAAATCTATTTGAATTTTTTTTATCTGTGCGATAAAATCCTGCTTGCGAAATCTTTCCGGTGTTACATACAGCAGTTTAATTTTTCCATCAACAAAATCGCCTAATCTTTTTTCTCTTTCTTGTTTGGATAGGGTTGAATTAATAAAAGCAGCGGGAATATTTTTCTTTCGCAGCACATCAACCTGATCCTGCATAAGTGCAATAAGCGGACTAATTACAATTGTACCGTTATCAAAAAAAAGTGCGGGCACTTGATAACACAAAGATTTACCGCTTCCGGTTGGCATTAATACTAAGCAATGCTTTTGTTCTTCGGTAATTCTAGTAACTATCTTTTCTTGTTTACCTCGAAAAGAATCGAAATTAAAGGAATCCTTAAGAATTTTATAGATTTTTTCATTCATAAGTCATTTTTAAACTATTAATTATTTTAATACCAAAATAGTAGATATTGACACTAATTATTTACACAATTATTTCGATAATAATAAAACGTTTTGTTCACATAAAATAGTTTCTGTTATCAAAAATATATTATAAGGCTTAAATGATATTTTGGGAAATTAATTTCTCATAAATCAGAAAGTAAATATGCAGGCGGAGTATAAAAAAACTATCCTACTTGTAGAAGACAACGCAATAATTGCGTTGGCTGAAACAAATCTGATTAAGAAAAACGGTTATGATGTTATTGTTGCACATAATGGCGAAGAAGCTATTAGACTAACAAATAATAACCCAGCAATTGATTTGATTTTGATGGATATAGATTTGGGTAAAGGTATTGATGGAACAGAAGCTGCGCAAAGAATACTTAAAGATCGTGCGATACCAATTGTTTTCCTTTCCAACCACACCGAAAAAGAAGTTGTCGAAAAAACAGAAAAGATAACATCATACGGCTACGTTGTTAAAACCAGCGGCGAAACAGTTCTGATTGCTTCGATCAAAATGGCATTTAAACTTTTTAATGCTTATACAGAAAAAGCAAAAAGCGAATTGATGCTTATAGAGAGTGATAAAAAATTCCATTTGCTGGAAAGACATATTGATGATGTTATCTGGACGATGGATGTTAATTTTCGTTTTAATTATCTAAGTCCCTCTGTTGAAAAAATGTACGGCTACACTGTTGATGAGATGATGAAATTAAATCTGCAGGATTATTTAACTCCCGAGTCTGTACAAAAAGCAATTAATGTTCTTGCTGATGAAATAAGCGCACTGCTTTCACACAAAGTTAAGAAAGAAGTTACAACCCTATACTTAGAACAAATTAAAAAAGATGGAACTGTTTTTGCCGCCGAAACCATATCAAGATTTCTTTTAGACTCAGATAAAAAACCAATTGGCATGATTGGCGTTACAAGAGATATTTCTGGTAGAATTAAAGCACAAACTGCACTTGAAGAAACGGAAGTTAAACTTAAAAGTATTTTTCAAGCTGCACCAATTGGAATTGGAGTTACGCAAAATCGTGTTTTTGTAGAATTGAACGAAACAATTTGCAATATGGTTGGATACAGTACCGATGAACTTATCGGAAAGAGCGCAAGAATTTTGTATTTAGATGATGATGAGTACGAATATGTTGAGCAAGAAAAATATAAGCAGATTGAAAAACGGGGGACTGGAACTGTAGAAACAAAATGGAAGAGAAAAGACGGAAAAATTATTGATGTTTTATTAAGCTCAACCCCGTTTAACCTAAAAGATATTTCTGTTGGGGTAACATTTACTGCGCTTGATATAACTCAGCGAAAAGAAGCGGACGAAGCACGAAGAACAAGCGATGAAAAGTATAAACAAATTGTTGAAGGTACTCGTGCAATATTATTTAATGTGGACTTAAGAGGACGCATTTTTTATATTAATGAAACTGCTGCTGTATTAGTTGGTTATAAAAGAGAAGACCTTATTGACAAATTCTATCTTAGGTTTGTCCATCCTGATGACAGATACTTTGTTAATAAGTCCTTTAAAGAACAATTAGTTGGATTAATTCCAGACCGAACTATTGAGTTCCGATATCTCAAAAAAGATGGTTCCACCGGCTGGCTAAGTTTTTTAACTAATCAGATTTATCAAAACGGTAAAATTGTTGGCTTAACAGGGGTAGCGCAAAACATTACTTTGCGCAAACAGATGGAAAGTGAACTGCGTGAAAATGAAGCTCGTTACCGATCAATTGTTGAAAATCTTAATCAGGCATATTATGAAACAAATAGAAGAGGCGCTTTTACTTATTGCAATGCTGGTTTTATTTTAATTTCAGGATATTCTGAAGAAGAACTTATTGGCACAATTGCATTCCATCTTGTGGCTGAGGAATATCGTAAAGAAATAATAAGCTCTTACAATAATTCTATGAAGCAGAAGTTGACAGACCATACCACTGAATTTAAAGTACAAACAAAAAGCGGAAGAAAATTTTGGGTGGAACAGGTTACACACTTTGAGTTTGATGTAAATGGTGAGTTTGTTACTTCTACAAATATCATTCGCGATATAGATGAACGCAAACAAGCAGAGCTGCTGCTTAAAACTGCAGTTTTAGAAAAAGAAGCACTTCATCGTGAACTTCTTCATCGCGTAAAAAACAGTTTGAGCTTAATTAAATCTTTAATCTTTATAGAAAGAGAAAGATTAACCAATACAGAAACAAGAAAAGTTCTTGAAGATTTAGAATTAAGAATAGGAACCATTTCTCAAATGTATTCCTTATTAAATCAAAGCGGTATATCACAGTACATTGAGCTTGGTGAATATTTAAATCAGATGATTAAATCATTAATTCACTCTTATCTTGATACAAGTAAAAATATTTCTGTAAGATCAAGCCTTGATGAGGTACACATCTCGCCCAAGAGTGCCTCTTCAGTTGGTTTGATTGTTAATGAAATATTTACAAATGCACTTAAATATGCTTTTCCGGATAATGCAATTGGAGTTATTTCAATCAGTCTCAAAAAACTAAATGGAAATGCAGAGATTGAAATATCCGATAACGGTATTGGTGTTCCTGATGGGTTTAGGATAGAAGACTCTAAGGGAATGGGGTTGCAATTAGTTAATTTGTTAGCAAGACAACTGGATGGCAATATTACAATGGAATCTAATAACGAAACTATTTTTAAATTAGTTTTTCCTTTAGATGAGTGAGAAATTTTATTGTTTTTTTATAGCCGCAGTATTTGTTAAGTTTCATTCCACAAAGCCTTTAAACAGGCTTTATATTATTATCCTTTTTGATTTTTTACAGAACAGTTATCTAAAAAAAATTGGAGTTACGATGTTTAAAAACTTTTTAGTCTTTTCTTTTTTGATTTTTGTGTTAGCCTGTACTCAAAAACCAACCGCAGATCCAAACTATGTTAAAGAAATAAACGAGTGGGATGCAAAACGTGTTAACAGATTAAAGGCTGATGACGGCTGGCTTAATCTTGCCGGAAGGTTTTGGTTAAAGCAGGGTGAAAGTACTTTTGGTTCAGCAAAAGATAATGATTTGAAAGTTGAGTCAGAAAGTTTTCCAAAGCATGCAGGTGCATTTTTGTTTGTTGATTCCACAGTAACATTTAAAGCCAATGAAGATGTTAAAGTTTTGTTAGATGGTAACCCTATTAAAGAAATAAAGCTTATCGATGATCAGAAAAAAGATATGACTGTTTTACAAATTGGTTCTGTAAAATTTAATCTTATAATAAGAGATACATTGTACGGAATTCGTTTTCGTGATTTAAACTCCGAACTTGTAAAAAACTTTAAGGGAATTGAAAGATTTCCTATTGATGAAAGCTGGAAAATAAACGCACAGTTTAAAGCCTACAATCCGCCAAAAGAAATTGAAGTACCCAATGTACTTGGGCAAATAAGTAAAGAACAATCTCCCGGTGCAATTGTGTTTGAACGTGAAGGGAAATCATACCGAATAGATGCTGTAGGTGAAGGTGATGGTGATTTGTTTTTAATTATTGCTGATGAAACAAGCGGAGATGAAACTTACGGCGGCGGAAGATTTATGTATGTTAAAACACCGGATTCCACCGGAACAATAATCTTAGATTTTAATAAAGCATACAATCCACCTTGTGTATTTACAAAATATGCAACGTGTCCATTGCCTCCGTTACAAAATTATCTTAAGCTAAGAATAGAAGCAGGGGAGAAGGATTATGGGCATTGACTTAAAAGTGTAGTCCACCTCCAAGGTGGTCTACACGTGAAGGATATTTAAATAAACCAAGACGATGATTCTTACAAAAAAAGTACAACCTTAATCTCATAAATAAAAAACTTTTGCTTTGTCAAAAGCTCGCTAAGGTTTTTCGCAAAGATTGCAAAGGAAAAATCATCTCTTAAATTTTAGCTGTACCAAAACCGCACCCGATGAAGCAATGAGCATTCCGATGATTTCTTTTAAGGAGATATCTTCTCCAAGAAAAATCCACGCGAGTACAGCAATTTGAATTAACATTGTACCGTTTATTATGCTGGATTCCATAGCGGTTAAAGTTCTAAGAGTATAATTCCAGATAGTAAATGCTAGGGCAGTGTTTATAATTGCAAGCCAGAGAAGATAAAAAATGTTTTCAAGATTAATAGTTGGAAATCCTTGAAGAGTTATTCCAACCGATAAAAGTATAATGGCGCCGATGCCCATACTAATAACGGTTATTACAATAGGAGTTAAATGAGATTTTCTGTTTATACTTCTGCCAAGTACAGCAGAGGCTGCATTTGCAAACACTCCAACTGTCATTACTATCAATCCTGCTGATTGATTACTGCTTAAGTTTACCGGGTAAAAGTAAGTTAGTATTCCGGTTATAAATAATGCAACACCAAATATCTGCAGCACAGTTGGAATTTCTTTTATTAAAAAAATTGCCAGCACTGCAACAATAAGCGGAGTAAAGTTTAACCATAAGCTAACCGTTACTGCAGGAAGAAGTGAGAGTCCGATAAATTGAGTGCCCTGTGTAAATGTATAAAAAAGTATTCCAAGTAAGGAAAGATTAATCCAGTCCATGCGATTAAGAGTTTTTACTATTGATTTATTTTTCTTTGTAAACAAAAATGGCAGAAGAAAAACAAAAGCAATAGAGTATCTTAATCCCGCAAACACAAGCGGCGGAATTTCTTTTAATCCAAATTTTATTATCACAAAGGAGGTTGACCAGAGAAAGGTTACAAACAGCGCAAGTAGTATTGCTGTAAGTTGAGTAGAGAGTTTTAATTTCATTGTTATAAAAATAAAAAAAACAAAGGAATTTCCCAGTTGAAGCTTAGTAGAAACATCGCAGCAATTTTCATTATCTACATAGAAATAACTTAGTGGAATCAAGATGATATTGATATTTTATTATTCGTTTTGTTGCTGCTGTATGTTCTGTTGTGCAGCTATTACAACCCGAACCACCATCATTATAATATCTCTCATCAGGGATGCCGGTTGATTGGTCAATTGAGTATGATTCACTGAAAATAGTTGGAAGTTGTGGTTGTATAATTCCGAGTTTTATTGAATCTAAGAAATAATAATTATTAACAAGAAGAGTGCAGTTACCTAAAGAGTCGCTTAGCACAATCGGATATTCAATACCTAAGCCGGTATTTTTAATTTGTAAAAAGTCTTCATTATGAAAATTTACTTTTCCCCACACGCCGATTGTATAATTAGATTTATCCGTTAGAGTATCACAAAATACAGAACCGGATATTACAAACTGATGATATGGCGGAGGAGTTGGTTCGGTGCCAAAGTTTACTATCATTAATAAAAAAATTAAAGTGACTATTAAAATATTTTTTGTTTTCATCAGACCTCACTCCTTTAATAAAGTGTAAAAGTGTAAGCCACCTTTAAGGTGGACTACACTAAAAAAAACTTAGCTGATCATTTTCCGCAATTGAATCAAAAGTTTTACCGAGAAGCGATAGAACAGAATCTGCAATTGGCTTTAATTGTTTTTCAATGTAATGGTCGTAATCAAAATCGTTGTGCTTTAGTTCTATGGGAATTGGTCCGCGCTGAGTTATTGCATAATAAATTACATCGCGCGGTTCGTTAAGTAGTTTTGCAGCGCGCGCATGCGGCGGAACATTTTTAGTGTAATCTTCAACATCTTTGCGCAATCGTTTTCTATAAATTAATTTATCATCATACTCCCCGGATTTTAATTTTTGTATTTCATCACGAATCCAATCCTCTACTTCAGCGCCATCAAAAACCTTTTGGTACAATTCTATTTGAAATTCTTTCGCAAGCTTTGTCCAATCAGAGCGCACGAATTCCATTCCAACAAACTCTATTTTTTCAACTCCATCTTTTGTAACCAAGCCTGCGTATCTTTTCTTAGCGCCAATTTCTGCACCACGTGCGGGTGTGATTATAAATTTTCTATAATATTTTTCAAATTGTAATTCTAAATATGAATCAACTTTAAATTCTTTTTTAAGCTTGCTTTTCCAATAATGATTTAGTTCTTTAACAATTTTTTTACCTTGAGTTTCACCGTCATCAACAGAAACATTATTTAACATCACGAACAATGAATCAGTATCACCATAAACAACTTTTAAATCTTTCTTTTCAAGGTATTCTTTACTCCCAAGTAAAAGTTTGTGTCCGCTTCCAGTAATTGCACGGGGAAGATCCGGATGATAAAATCTGCATCCGTAAGAACCCATTACGCCGTAAAAGCTATTCATCAAAATTTTTATTGCCTGAGAAAGTTGCTTGTCTTTTTTCTTTTTTGCAGTATCACGCAGCTTCATAAGTTCATCAATAAAATCCGGTAGAATGTGAAGCGAGGATGAAAATTTATAACCGTTTAATGTTTGTATTGTATCAACATCTTTCATCAAAAGTGAATATGGATCAATCTTAAAAGTTTGGATGATAGATGGATACAGACTTTTAAAATCCAGCACAATTACGTTTTCATAAATTCCAGGGACTGGTTCAAAAACGTGTCCGCCTGCAGCATGTTCAGTAGTTTGGATATCTTTTAAATTGGGTGCAACAAAATCTGCACGATGTAAACGCGGTAAATAAAAATGATCAAACGCCGCAGTCATCATTCCAAGTTGATCCATTAATAGACCTGATATTTGTGCACGGCGGACTGATAGATCAATCAAGCCCGTGTTGGAAAAAATATCTGTAACAAGAACTGCATCCTGTAAATTATATTCTGCAAGCAAAGTTTTATCTTCCCTAAATAAGCGATCAATCTCTTCAATTTTATTTTCATCAGGAGTAATAGTTTTGCCGGTTCCCAAAAGTTCCTGCGCAACAGTTTCAAGTTTAAAATCTTCAAAACTAAAAAACGAAGCACGCAGCATTGAGGGACCATCAATTACAACTCTGCCTGTAACAGAAATAAAATATCCGCTTGGTTTTCTTTGTCTTATTGAAACTCTGCCGTTTGCACGTGCAATATCTAAACTGATTCCAAGTTCACGGCATTTGTTGTCAAGAAAAAGAAGATCAAAACCTATAACATGCCAGCCGATAATTATATCGGGGTCAACTTCTTTAAACCAGTTAAAAAAGTTTAGCAGCAAATTTCTTTCATCATCAAAAAAAGAAATTAGCTCATTTGTATGTTTTGGATTTTCTCCAATCATAAAAACTTTTTTGTGATCTCCTTTTTTTCCGGTGACGTGAACTGCAATTGAATAAAGTTGATTTGTTTTTACACCTGTTTCAATATCAATTGAAGTGATAACAAAATCCGGAGTTGTCTTACAGGGTTGGATCTTTGGATTTGTAAATCGAATAATTGAATTATTTTGTTCCGGCACACCGGATATTTTCATTTGAGAGTTGATTGACTTTTCCATTAAAAATCTTCTTAACGGATCAACATCAGATTCAAAAGTTGTTTGATTTGATTGCTGACATGTTTCAGCAAAGGAGGTTAACGCTTTTTGAGTATTAAAGTAAAGTGCATCAACGGGCTGGTTGTTAAAGTTTTTAAGTTTTGTTTCTTTTCTAAGATAAGTTTTTGTTAATGGATTTAGTGTCGCAGATTGCTCAACAAAAAACACAGGTTTATTATTAGTAACTATAATTTCAACAGCGCCAAGCGTATCGCTTGTTCCGATAAACTTTAAAACATTCTTGCCGCTGTAATCGCTCCATTCACCTGTTAAAAGAAAAACTTCTGTGGTGATATTGTTTACATTTTTTTTCATTTTTATTTAGATTGTTGAGTGTAAGTTAAGAAACACAATTATTATAATCTTTAGCAAGAAATAATAAATCATGAATTTAGAATCAATTACAAATTACTGTCTTTCAAAAAAAGGCGCCATCGAAGACTTTCCGTTTGATGAAGATACACTTGTATTTAAAGTTGCGGGAAAGATATTTACACTTATTCCGTTGGAAAAAATTCCTCTGCAAATAAATTTAAAATGTGATCCTGAAAAAGCAATAGAGCTTAGAGAAAATTTTGAAGAAGTACAGCCGGGCTGGCACATGAGCAAAAATCATTGGAACACAATATTACTTGATGGTAATATTCGCTGGGGCGATTTGAAAGAATGGATTGATCACTCTTACGATGAAGTTGTTAAAGGCTTAAAGAAAAGTGAAAGAGAAAAATTAAAAACGCAGTAATGTTGATTATTATCGCGATATGATGATACAGTGATTGTAATTAAAAAACGACAGGCTTATTTTGGGATAAAGAAATGAAAAATTTTTATTTACTCTTCACAATTAGCATCTTTCTTTTAATCACTCTTTCAGTAGATGCACAAACAATACAAAGCAGCAGTTGGTCTGTAAATCAAAGTCTTGCAGCATATTCGCTTGATAAGAATAATGGTGAGCGGATGATGACGATTGTTGTTAAGTTTGATAAACCTTTTACAAAAAAACCGCAAGTAATTTTAAGCGTTACTCAGATTGATTCCGATAAAGAAGCGAACACGAGATATAATGTTGAAGCGATATCAGTTTCCAGAGATGGCTTTACTCTAAAGGTTCGTACCTGGGCTGATTCCAGACTATTTTCTATCAGCGGTTACTGGGTTGCTTTTGCCGATTAGTTTTTTAAGATACCTTCATTCAGTTAAAAAAACAAAAATAAAAAGTCTTTGATTAATGCCTCTCTGGTTATAATTTGCTTATGTTAATTAATAGTGATTATCAAAAAAAACTGGTAACCATTGTTAAAAAAGGAAAGATCAAACTATGCATAAATTTCTTGTACTATTTCTTTCAATTTTAATTATTAGCTGCGAAACAAATCCGCCAACAACACCAATAATTCCTGTAACAGAATATGGGACAATTAAAGTAACCTCCAATGTTTCTGGCGCGATAATATTACTTAATGGCACATCTACGGGAAAAACAACACCCGATACTTTAACAGCAAAAGTCGGAAACAATGAGATAAAATTAGTTAAGACCGATTTTGATACTTTAGTTGTAAATGTAAATGTAGAAAAAAATAAAACAAAAGAAGTTAACACTAATCTTTTTGCAACAAACAAAATAGTTTTGATTGAAGACTTTGCTAACGTAAGCTGCGTTCCGTGTGTTACAAGTAATAAGATAATTGAACATCTTGTGAATAATAAATTTGGAACCTCAAAACTTGTTGCGATAAAGTATCCTACAAATTTTCCATCACCGAACGATCCATTTTATTTAGCAAATAAGCCTGAGTGTGATGCCAGGATGGGATTTTATAATATACTTTTTGCACCAACAACAATAATTAATGGTACTTTAAGACCAGCATCTACAGACTCTAACGATGTAAAAGATAAAATATATTCTGAGTTTACTAAGGTGCCCAAATTTATTGTAAATGTTACAGGCAGCATAAATGGGAATGATTATGCAATTAATATTTCTGTTAATGTAAAGGATATTAGCAATTTAGATTTTTCTAAACTTGTTCTTCATACAGTAGTTACTGAGACAAACATTGAATTTGCAACTCCGCCCGGCTCAAATGGTGAAACAAAATTTTATGATGTGATGCGGAAAATGCTTCCAACTAATCAGGGCGAATCATTAGGCAATTTAAATCAGACTGGAATGTATAACTTTCAAAGACAGTTAACACTAAGTTCAGCTTGGATACAGAGCAATATTCATACTGTGGTATTTATTCAAAACAAAGACACAAAAGAAATTTATCAGGCTGGATCAACATTTTAGATTTTGAAAAGGTTCTTAATTAACATTTATTATTAATTTTTCAGAGGAGATTCTGTTTATGAAAAAACTATTTACTCTATTATTATTAGTGTTATTTCCCATATTGGTTAATGGGCAACCATTATTGAATGTCGATTTTTCAGGTGGTTTTCCACCTGCAGGATGGTCGATTGATTTACAGGCAGGTAACTGGGCTGCTGTTGCAAGTACAAATGCCGGAGGTACAGCGCCCGAGTTAAGACTAAACTGGTCGCCGCAATTTAATAACACTACTCATTTCACTTCTCCCGTTGTTAATCTTACCGGAATTTCCACAGTTACCTTTCAGTTTAAACATAATCTTGATCATTATGGTGGACCCTATACAATAGGTGTTGCAACAAGATCACACTCAGGTTCTTGGAATACAGTTTGGTCAATCGTTAATCCCTCTGCAAGCACACAGGAAACAGTTACAGTGCCTATTACTAATTCTGATGTAGGCGCAGCAGATTTTCAAATTTGTTTTTTCTTTAGCGGAAATTCCTATAACGTAAATTTCTGGTACATTGATGATGTTAAGTTGTTCGTACCGCTTGCTCACGATGTAATGGTTAAAAATATTATTATCAATCCGGAATACACTGCAGGAACACCATTTACTCCAAAAGCTGAGTTAACAAACTTTGGATTAAATTCAGAGACTTTTAATGCAACTTGTGTAGTAAAACTTAATGATGTACCTGTTTATACACAAGACTGTGCAGCAATAACACTTGCGGCAGGTAATAACCAAATAGTATCGTTTCCTGATTTTACTCCATCATCAGCAAACGATCTTTATGAAGTTACAGTTACTACTAATTTAGCTGGTGATATGGATTCCACTAATAATAGTAAAACAAAAGGATTTGATACATATACCACCGAAAGACAAATGGTTATTTTAGAAATAGGAACGGGAACATGGTGCCAGTATTGTCCCGGTGCTTCAATGGGTGCACACGACTTGCTAACAAATGGAAAAAAAGTTGGCGTTATAAAAAACCATAATGGAGATTCATTCACAAACTCCTATTCTAATGCAAGGAATTCCTATTATGGTATTACCGGCTATCCTACTGCTTTTTTCGATGGCGTAGTTTCGGTGGTTGGTGGAAGTTATTCTGTAAGCATGTATCCAACATATCTGCCAATCTATGATGCACGTAAAGTTAAAAACTCTGCTTTTTCGATTCAATTATTTGGGCAGAATAACGGATTAGATTATACACTAACAGTTCGCGTTACAAAATTAGCAAAGATTCCGGCATCATACACTAATTTAGTATTGCATCTTGCATTAACAGAATCCGAAATTCCTTTTAACTGGCAGGGCCAAACAATGGTTAACAATGCCCAGAGATTAATGGCACCCAATGAATTAGGTACAGCGTTGGATTTTTCATCAAGCAATACTGTTGATATTAATTTAAACTTTACAATGAATGCAGCCTGGGTTGCAGCTAATTGCGAGATTGTTTCTTTTATTCAGAATCTTAACGGAAAAGAAATTTTGCAGGGCAATAAAGTTGCACTTAACGAACTTGGTCCGTTACCTGTTGAGCTAACCTCTTTTAGCGCTAAAGCAACGGCTGGAAAAGTAAATCTTAATTGGACAACAGCAACGGAAATCAATAATTCCGGTTTTGAAGTTGAACGCTCGTTTGACGGAAGTACATTTTTTACTGTTGGATTTGTTAGGGGAAACGGAACTACAACAGAACCAAAAGCATACTCTTTTAGTGATGAATTGGATGTAAACGGAACTGAAACAATTTACTATAGACTTAAACAAGTTGATTATAACGGTGCGTTTGAGTATAGTGACGTTGTTTCTGTAGTGTTTGATCTGCCAACTGATTTTGCGCTTGGTCAAAACTATCCCAATCCATTTAATCCAACTTCAAAGATTAAATATTCTGTTCCACAAAGCGGATTAGTTTCTATCGTTGTTTATGATTTAACCGGGCAGGAAGTTGCAACAATAATAAATGAAGTTAAAGAACCCGGCAATTATGAAATTAATTTTAATGCTGGTGGATTATCTTCAGGTGTTTATTTTTATAGAATGACAGCCGACAATTTTACTCAAGTTAAAAAAATGAGTATTCTTAAATAATTATTTTTCAAGGGAAGGAACTTTCACTTGTTCCTTCCCATTTTTTTTCGATATTTGCAAAAGAACAAATAAATATAATAGGATAGCGATGAATAAATTAGTAAACATAATAAGTGTGATACTTCTTTTTGTCTTTTTCTTTGGCAATGCTAAAGCTCAGGATATTGAAATAATAGTACACAGAACCAATATTGACAGCACACTCGGCAGCGAAATGGTTTTTGATTTTGAAGTGAGAAATATTTCGCAATCTCAACAAACTGTTTTTGAAGTAAGAACGATAAACAATTTGCCTTCAAATTGGACATCCTCACTTTGCTTTGGCACGACATGCTTTTCACCAGCATTAGATAGCATTGTTTCAACACCTGATTATAATTCCAGTCCCTTAAACCCGGGCGATACACTTTTTACATCATTACATGTTGTTGCAGATAGCAGCACAACAGGAACCGCAAATGTTCAGCTTCAAGTTGGTACACTTAGAAATCCAACAGTAAGAACTTCTATAGATTTTACTGCAAGAGTAATCCCTGTTTCTGTAGAAGATGAAAAAGTAACAGTAAAAGATTTTTATCTTCAGCAAAATTATCCTAATCCGTTTAATCCATCTACAAAAATAAATTTTGGATTAAAAAAAGCCGGCAATGTTGAAATTACTGTTTATAATATTCTTGGAAATAAAGTTGCAACATTGTTAAACGGCTATAAACCCGCGGGTAATCATTCCGTTTCATTCGATGCACGAAACCTGCCAGCCGGTAGGCAAGGACTTAGCAGCGGCGTTTATTTTTACAGAATAGTTACCAATGAATTTGTTCAAACAAGAAAAATGATACTGGAGAAGTAGATGAAATTATTGTCTTTAATTGTCTTTGTGTTTTTTATATCTCTACCAATGCTTGCTCAAAACGAGGAAGATTTATCAGGTAGAAAAGCACCTAATTTTAAACTCATAGATCTGAATGGAAAATATCTTGAATTAAATAAAACAACAGGCAGCGGTCCTATCCTGTTAAGTTTTTGGGCAACATGGTGCAAGCCTTGTTTAGAAGAAATGACAGAGTACAATAAAATTTATAATCAGTACAAAGAAAAAGGATTTACATTGCTTGCTATTTCCACCGACACAGAAAAATCTGTAGCAAAAGTAAAACCATATATCAAATCAAAAGGATATGATTTTCCAGTATTGTTAGATACAAATAGTGAAGTAGCAAGAAAATATTATGCACAGCAAATGCCCTATACTGTTTTAATAGATAAATCCGGTAACATCGTTTACTCTCATCTTGGATATATGAAGGGTGACGAAATGAAAGTTGAAAAATTAATAGTTGAACTTTTAGAAAAATAAGTTTCTCAATCTTTTGGGATAGTAACCAAATTGATATGGGCGTTATGTTGTAATTACTTCAAATCAAAAAGAAAAATGAAAACTTCAATTTACTGTGCTGTTCTATTTATTATATTTTTATTATCAACAAAGGTTTTTAGTCAATCCGATAGCCGCTGGTTTTTATTGCCGGATGGACTTGGCATATCAAACCAACTTGAATACTCTTATAATATTGATAATAATATAGAAATTTTTGAAAACTGGCTTACACTTGATTACAATAAAAATATTTTTAGTGCGGGAATAAGATTTGAAGCTTTTCAGCCTAACGATCCCGATCCATCCATAAGCAGAGGCAAAGTTAGATATGCAGATATTGCATATAAATATTTTGCTGTAGATATTGGTGATGTTGAAGAAGGAATAAATATTACAGTCGGAAATTTCTATAAACTTTTCGGTCGAGGTATGATCTTAAAAAGTTATGAAGATAGAAATATTAGAGTCGATAATAATTTACTTGGAGTAAAATTAGAAGCTACCTACAATGATTTTACACTTACTGCACTTTCAGGTTCAGCTTCAAATTCAGTTGATGAACGAAAAGATATTTTGCATGCAGTTGATTTACAATACCGAGGTTTTGATATTTTAAAACTTGGAACTTCATTTGCATCTAACCAGCCCGCAATTGATGGAATTGCGAGAACAACTTTAGCAAGTTTTAGAGTACAGCCATCTATTTGGAATTTTGACGGCTATGCTGAATACGGAATTAAAAACAATAAAGATATACAGGAACAGATATTTAATAATAGCGAATCGAAAATAGGCGAAGCATTTTACGGAAGTTTAAATTTTTATTACGATGTTTTTTCGGTGGTTGGTGAATATAAGTATTATGATAATTTTGCATTTACATCCAACGATGGAACAATCTTTTACAACACATCACCATCACTAAGAAAAGAATATACATATCAACTTCTCAATCGCCACCCCTCCCCTTTAGATCAATCAAATGAAAAAGGATTTGCTGTTGAAGTAAATTATAGTCTTTTTGATGAAACTTCAGTTGTTATTAATTATGGTGTTACAAACACGCTGCCAGCAACATCATACTTTCAGCGAGTAAATAATTTTTCGCTGCCAATAACAACACAGCTAAAAGAAGTTTATGCGCAAGCCACACATAGCTGGAATGAATCTTTAACATCAATTTTAGCCTTTGGATATAATGAAGAGCTATCAACCAACACAAAAAATTTTACACCTATTTTAGAGAACAAATTTTACTTTGATGACATCAACACAATAAAATTAGTATTAGAACACCAGCAAACAGAAAATCTTACAACAGATGAAAAATATTTTGATGATGTTATAGCAATCGAATATTTACGCTCACCAAATTTTAATGTTTCGGTTGTAACGGAAATGCAAACAAAAGAGCCAGAGGCAGGCAAGACTATTAGAAAATTCTGGAGCTTTATTCAGTTTGGATACAAGCTTGGTAATCATAGTGATTTAAGTTTGCTGTTTGGATCAAGGCAGGCAGGTAATATTTGTATCGGTGGAATTTGCAGATACGAGCCAGCGTTTCAGGGTGTTGAGTTAAAAATTCTTACGAGGTTATAAATGTCTTTTAAGTTTTATAACAAAGAGTTGCCGAATGTTAATTATTAAAAAAAATAAATATTCTGAAAATAATTGTTGACTTTAACGCTATTTTTTAGGACGTTGTAATATGAAGTTTAGAAATTTTTTAAAAAAAGGAATATTAGTCTGATTGATTGATACATTTTTTACAAACCACATAAACAAATCTCAGTATCAATCTTTTTATAGTTAAAGAAATTCGGATAGTTATATACAATTCGAATCAGTATGGATTATTTTTTTTATTTGTTCTTTTAATATTGAAATTTTTCTTTTGATCGATCGTTTAATTAATTAACCACCATCATCTGTAATCTAATCAAGGAGAGATCTTATGAATAGATGGTTTACTATTCTATTTGCCTTACTGTTGCTGCCAACACTTATGTTAGCACAGACAGGAAAAATAAAAGGAAAAGTTACTGACCTTACATCTGGAGAGCCGCTAATTGGTGCCAACGTTTTAGTTGTTGGAACCTCTTTAGGTGCTGCTACAGACGTAAACGGAATGTATTCTATTTCCAATTTACAAGCGGGTGTTTATGAAGTAAAATCTTCATACATCGGCTACCAAACAATAACAGTTACAAACGTTAGAGTTAGTGCTGATCTTACAACAGACATAAATTTCCAATTACCTGGTGAAGGTATTTCGGTTGGAGAAGTTGTTGTAGTTTCAGAAAGACCTCTTATTAACCCAAGTAACACAAACGCTATTAGAACTACTTCCAGCGACATAATCGATGATTTGCCGGTAAGAGATTTTAATAACATTTTAGCTTTAACCCCTGGCGTTGTGTTACAAAATCAAAACATTTATATAAGAGGCGGACGTGTTGACGAAGTAGGTTACTACCTTGAAGGCACAAATATTACTAACCCCGTACTAGGCGGACGCGGTGTTACAATTGTTCAGGATGCTGTTGAAGAAATTCAAGTACAAGCAGGTGGATATACCGCTGAGTACGGCGGCGCAAATGCAGGTATTGTACGTACACAGCTAAAATCAGGTACACCTGATTTTAAATTTAGCATTGCTTATGTAACAGATAATCTATCATTTAAAAGCAAAGCCGATAGATTTGATGGATCAAAAACATTAGGTGCATACCAATACGGGTATAATGAATTTACTGGAACTATTAGCGGTCCTTTATTTTCGGATAAAGTTAAGTTCTTTGGTTTAATTAATTCTAACTGGAAGTTAGACCAAAACCCATTACCATTCCCCGGTATTAACCTTGGTGTTATAACAGATCAAAAATCTACAACGCCGGATAACAATTCAATTAATTTAGTTTATCCTGCTGGACCTACTTATGGTGCCCAAAATCAAACATATACTGGGACAGGTACACTAACGTTTGATATGAATCCATTAATTTTTAGACTAACCGGTTCTTTTACAGATTCAAAGGGCGGTAATGGCGGAGGCGGAAATATTAGCCAGCTATTAAATCTTGGTAGAATCTCAATTTTCGAAAGTTCAAACGCATCTTTTTCTGCAAAGATGACACATATTTTAAGCCCAACCACTTATTATGAAATAAGCGGAGGATATACATATAATTTCACAAGAAATATGGACCCATTGTTGGGAAACAATTGGACATTATATGGCGATAGCGTTGCTAATGCTGAGGTTGGTGCTGTTTGGCAAAGAACTAATAGAGATTTAACAACAGGTAGATACGGTCGATATCAAAGACCAACTCCTTATGATATCTTTGGATTCCAATTCTTTGCTCCGAATGATGTAAATGCTGCATACAATAAAACACAAAGAGATGTGCTAAACTTTAATGCTGCCTTTACTACCGAAATAGATAAGATTCACCAAATTAAAATAGGTGGTGAGTTATCAAGCTATACAATCAGAAGTTTTGGTTTTGCTGCCGGACGTTCAGCTACTCAATATGCAAGTGATATTGCTTCCAACAATAATTCTACCGATCCTAAGCCAATTAATGATATAATGATTGCTTTAACAAACAGTTATGGCTTTGATCATTTTGGTACTGCGATTGATACAGAATTTGATCCAAATGCCGGCGTTGATGATCCAGGACTTTTAGCGCCCAAAAGACCTTTATTTGCTGGCGCTTATGTTGAAGATAGAATAACATATAAGGATCTTATCTTAAATTTTGGTTTAAGGTTTGATTATTTTGATACGGATAACTTAACTCTATTAGATCCTACACGTCCAGAAGCAGCAATTGATTTTGCAACAAATAAAATTGATCCAAAAGGATTAACAAAAACTGCAACATTTAGCGCTGTTAGCCCTCGTTTAGGTTTCTCATTCCCGGTTACAGAACAAACAGTATTCCATGCTCAGTATGGTAAATTTGTTCAGCAGTCAAGATTGCGTGATATGTATCAGGGAATTTATGGACTTGGAACACAACTTAGAGGTGGGTTCTTTATCTCTACACCTGTTGGTTTGGATGTAAGACCTACAAGAACAACCCAATATGAAATTGGCTTTACTCAACAAATTTCAGACATAGCTTCATTTGATATCACCGGTTATTACAAAGATATTCAAGATCAGGTTGAGTTTGATATTCAAAAAGTTGCAGCAGGTTCACCTTATCAATCTTACAACGTTCTTAGAAATGGTGACTTTGCAACAACTAAAGGTGTCGAAGTATCATTCAACATGAGAAGAGTAGAAAACATTCAAGCAAATGCTTCTATTTCTTTTCAAGATGCACAAGGCACCGGTTCTAATCCAAACTCAAAAGCGGGTATTGTTGGTGCGCCTTTAGATGGTGTTACAGTATTTAGACCAAACTACGTTGCTCCACTTGATTTTAACAAAGCAATTACCGGAAATGTAAACTTAGATTATAGGTTTGCTGCTGATAATGAATCTCCTATCCTTCGTGAATTAGGGTTATCTGCTCTCTTTACTTTTGACAGCGGACATCCATTTACTTTAGGACAAGGAAAAGGAGATAACTTAGGATCATTAGAAGGTGATAATAGATTTAGATCACCGATTGAAGCTTTGAACTCATCAAGTACTCCATGGGCAAGCCAGCTTGATATTAAGATTGATAAATCGTTTATGATTACTGATAAATTGCGAGCTAATGTTTATTTCTTTGTTATAAATGTGCTTGACGCAACCAATATCACTAATGTTTTTCTTAGAACTGGTGCTGCAAGCGATGACGGCTTCTTAACAGACCCAGGATTAGGCGGAACGTTAAGAACCTACCAAAGAGAAGAATATGAAGCTATGTATAGAGCAATAAATATAGACTATTATCAGGCTTATCAGACAAACATTGGCGTATTATATGGTCCTCCACGCCAAATTCGATTTGGATTTCAGTTAGAATACTAAAATTGATAGTATAAAAAAATAGGAGTTTCAAAAATATGAGTTATAAAACAATAAAATATATATTTGTCTTAATGATGAGTATATTATTCCTTGCGCCCGGATTAAGGGCAGAGGGAGATAAGAAAGCATCCCAAAATAATGGGCTTAATAAAACTAATCTCCAAAAATCAGCTACTTATTTAAATATTAATAAGATTTCCAGTTATTTCTTTAATAACGGTATTTCTGATATTTCATCCGATGGAAACTCGGGACTTGTGTATCCCAAAGGTAGTGGTAAAACAGCGGTTTTTACCTCTGGACTTTTATGGGGTGCAAAAGTTGCCGGTGATCAGGACCCAAGAATGGGCGGTACTGCTTACAGAACCGGTCTTGTTCCTGGTAAAGTTTTACCTGATGGAACTGCAGATGTTTCAACTTTAGATAAATACAGAATATATAGAGTGCGTGCTGATATATACCCAGGCGGTCCGGCAATAGATTTAGCTTCTCCTTCTTTAGCAGAAGGAATTTCTGCTGCCGATTTAAGAGCTGAATATGAAAAAGATTGGACTGAATGGCCCGCAGATATGGGCGCACCATTTGATGATAAAGATAGTAACGGCGTTTATAATCCTACAATAGACGTACCGGGCGTTCCGGGTGCAGATCAAACTCTCTGGTTTGTTACTAACGATCTTAATGCTGGTCAAACAAGATTCCTTTATGGTGCAAATCCATTAGGAATTGAAATGCAAGCCACAATTTGGGCATACAATAGAGCAGGCGCTCTTGGCAGTATGTACTTTAGAAAATATAAAGTTATAAACATAACAGATAGAACTGCAAACCCAACTACATTTGAAGACATGTACTTTTCAATGTTTTCTGATGTTGATAACGGAGATGCGGGTGATGATTATGTTGGTGTAGATACTACCTTAAGTTTACAATATTGTTACAATGCTTCTCCTACAGATGCAACTTATGCTCCACTGCCTCCCCCTGCAGTTGGATTTGACTTCTTCCAGGGTCCATTGGTTGTCGGTAATCCTGGTGAAGACGTAAACAAAAATGGCACATCTGACGAATTAGACTTTGGAATTTTTGATGGAAAAAAAGTTGGACCTGGATTTATCAATTTACCAATGACTGCAGCATATTATTTTGCTAATGGTGATGATAATATTGGTGACCCCCCACAGGGCGAAATTCAAGGTTCAAGAGAATTTTATAATTTTATACGCGGTAGATTTGGTATTTCCGGTGAGGTATTTACAGACCTTTCTACCGGGCTGCCAACAACATATGCATTAAATGGTGATCCTGTAACCGGCACCGGTTGGTTGGATGGTGTTCAACTTCCTGCAGGTGATAGAAGACAAGGAAGTGCATCCGGACCATTTAATATGGCGCCAGGAGATACACAAGAAGTTGTAGTTGCTGAAATAGTTGCAGGTGCAACACCGGGCTCTGACAATATAAAAGCGATAATAACACTTAGAAACTTTGACAAAGTTGCTCAGAATGCTTATGATCAATTTTTTCAACTACCTGCAGCACCACCTCAACCGGTTGTAACTGCTCAATCATTTGATCAGACAATCGTATTGGATTGGGGCTCATCTTTAGCAGATGTTGAAAAAACTGAAAATGATGTTAACAAAACGTTTAAATTCCAAGGATATAATCTCTATCAACTTCCATCTGCAAGTGCTGATAAAAGCGCGGGTGTTAGAATTGCCACTTATGATATCATTGATGGTGTAAAAACTATTCTTGATGCCGTAGTTGATCCCATTAGTGGTCTTGAAATACTTGCTCCTGCACAATATGGCGATGACTTTGGTTTAACCAGATCTATTACTTTAACTAAGGATTATATCAAACAAACACCATTGATAAATGGTATAAAATACTATTATGCAGTTACTGCATATAGTTATTCACCTGATCCTTTGGAAGTTCCAAACAATTTGGAAAATCCTCTTCTTATTATGACAGTTGTACCGGAAACACCCAAACCAGGTGTAATTTACAACGATCAAATAGGAACTTCTTTATCAGTTTCCCATACTGGAACTGCTGATGGCGGATTAAGCGCTACAATAGTAAATCCAGCGGCAACCCTTGGGCACAATTATGAAGTGTTCTTTACACAACGTCAGGAAATTAGAGATATAAATGGTGATTGGGTTCAAGCCTCGGTGGTTAATAGAAAATTTGGGCCGGATACACTTACCGGCAGCTCTATTGATATTGCCTTGGTCTATGGATTGAACTCAAACGAGATAGATGTAAAATTCAGCTTAGATCTTGTTTCTGTTGACGATGATTATGCTGATGGAGTTAAACTTACTTTCCCTCCTGGAGCAACTATTATTAGAGCTCCAAAATTTGTAGCAGGCGGTGGAGAAGTGACTCCTGAAATAGTTGGTAACGTAATCAATTATGGTCTTATTGATAACTCTTATACCGAGGATGGAATTTTCCACGGCGGTGAAGAATGGATAGTAACTATTAGCAGTGCAGATACGCTTCCATTATCAGTTGATTGGGAAATCTTTGATGATGGTTACGGTGGCGGACCTGTTAATGCTCTTGGAACAACAACTACAGGAACCGCTATTGGCAATGAATCTAGACTTGCTAAATATTGGAACCTAAAAGATTTAACTACCAATGTTATTAAACTTGAAAACCAGGGTGTTCTTAATGGATTAGACCTTTATCCTAAACGTGATGATTTCCAGACCACAATTTATGGCGCACATGCCGCTCCTATAGTTGATGGTGTACAAGTTGGTATGACAGGTAGTTATGTAGCTCCAATAAACTGGAATGAACTTACTTTGGGCAAAGCAACGGGGTCACCATCTAAATTAGTTGAAGGAACAACTCCTTCCGGAACCAACTATGTAATGTCAAATTACACAGTTTTTGGAGGTACCATTACAAGTTACGCTGCTGATAATTTTGGATTTGGTACTTATAGTATTGATGAGTTACAGCAGGATTATGAATTAAGATGGACTGGTGTTTGGGATTCTATTACAGTTGGTACACGAAAAGTATATATCGTAAAAGAAGGTACAGGTTCTCTTGCTACAATCTTTTCTACCTCTTCGGGTACTGCCGGTCTTGGTGCACATCCATTAAACCCAAATCCAGGTACTAATGCCCCTTTCTTAATTAGAGTACCTTTTGAAGTTTGGAATAAAGATCAGAACATTCAGGTAAACTTAATGTTTAGAGATCGTATCCAAGCAACAGCAACTGCAGATCCATTTTATGCTTGGAATATAAAAGATAGAATGTATTCGGTTTTGGTTAATTCACCTTATAATTCAACAACACCGTTAACAGGCGCATTGCGTGATGCAGCTACCTGGGCAGTTGTTTTCTGGTCAAGTCCAGGAACGGTAGGTGATACAATTACTATACAATATGATAATCCAATACAAATTGGAAATGAGACTTATAGATATAGTACAAATGGTTCTGCATATTCTCAGGAACTTGCTGTAACCCAGGTTGATAAGATAAATGTTTTCCCAAATCCTTACTATGGTGTAAATACAGAAGAACTTAACAAATACAATAAGTTTGTTACCTTTAGTCATTTACCAACAAAAGCAACAATTAGAATCTTCAATCTTGCAGGCATTCATGTAAGAACAATTGAAAAGGATGATGTTGATCAATTCCAAAGGTGGGATCTGGCAAACGAATCAGGCTTACCAGTAGCAAGCGGTTTATATATCGCTTATATTGATTTGCCTGAACTTGGACAAACAAAAATCCTTAAACTAGCAATAATTCAGGAACAACAAATTCTTGATAGATTCTAATGAAATCAAGTTTAAAAGTATAGGAGTAAAAATGAAAAATATATTTAGATTATTAATAATAGTTCTTGCCCTCCTGCTTACACTTG
>JAGOXU010000332.1 GCA_018059515.1 Ignavibacterium sp. | reverse complement strand
TTGCATTGGAGCAGAACTATCCAAATCCATTTAACCCAAGTACAAAGATAGAGTTCTCAATACCTGAAGATGTAAACAATGTTAGGTTAACCATATACAATGCATTGGGACAAAGAGTAGCAGAGCTTGTAAACTCCAAGATGGAAGCTGGAAAATACAGCTACATTTGGAATGCAAGCAATTTAGCGACAGGTCTATACATATATGAATTGAGAACAGATAAATTTGTATCTGTTAAGAAGATGATGCTCTTGAAGTAAGTTAAGTGTTCTTTTATTGCAACCCCATCCTGAAAAATTCGGGATGGGGTTGTAATTTTTATTTAATGTATTTAAATCCAAATAAATCAAAGTGGTGAAAATGGAATTAATACAAGCCATTTTCTTGTTATTAAATAATTTGTATTTATAGAAGTACATCTATGTAGTTCGATCCAATTATTTTGTGGTTACAAAGTGATTAACAAAAATTCTAAAATTAACTAATATTTTATATTTCACCTCTTATATGTAGTTTTGCTTACATTTTTTAAAAACATTACCTTATTTTACAAGGAATGATGACTTCTCTTTACATCTAATTTCAGAGTCATTATGTATAACAGATTTATTTTTACTTTTACATCGATACTAATTATTTTATTTCTTCTTACAGATTTAACTTTTTCTCAGGCCGGTACATATTATAACGCTATTATTCCTTCGTCGTCAAGTTTTATCTCTGACTTAGAAAGCAGGATTAGAATCCCTTACGTAAAAATTAGCTATGACCAGTTTGATGAAACTAACATTGCTAATTTTGCATCATTTAATAATGGTAATGGAACCAGATCAGTGTTTTGTGTTTACAGCCATTATGAATATATCTATTCCGGTACATTTACTTGGTTACCAATGAGCCGTGAACATACGTTTTGTCATAGCTGGCAGCCCGGATATCCCTCTACATCGCTTAATGAATACTCAGATCAATATCATCTGTTTCCAACAAATCAGAACAATGCAAATGGGGTAAGAAGTAATCATCCGCTTGGAAATGTAGTTAGTGTAATTAGTACATTTCTTGAAGGTACTTATGGAACCGATATAAATGGAAATTTGGTATATGAACCAAGAGATGAACACAAAGGTGATGCAGCAAGAGCAATTTTATATATGCCTCTCCGATACAATGGAATAAATGGTTACGACTGGACATTTAATTGGTTAAATAATACAAGATTGCCTTCTCTTAGTGAAGGTCCCCAAGATTTAGTTACTTTGATTCAATGGCATAAACAAGATCCACCCGATAAATGGGAAGTAGATAGAAATAATTATATCCAGTATATCCAACAAAACAGAAACCCATTTGTTGATCACCCTGAATATGTAAATTATATAAATTTTAATAGTCTGACTAAACTTTCACCAATATATGCTGTAGAACCAGAATATTATGTAACAAATTTTTTTGCGACCGCTTTAACATCATCTATAAACTTTAGTTGGACCGATGCGATCGCAGGAACACAAGCACCATCTGGCTATTTACTTATTGTGTATAACCGAAACAATTATTTTCTTCCTGTTGATGGGGAGACTTATCCTACAGATACTGATTTGTCTGATGGTATGGCAGTGATAAATATTTCATATTCAGGGGCAGATAGTGTTGAGCTTACGGGTACTACAACGAATACACAATATTATGGTTCAATCTTTTCTTATAATGGTTCGGGTACGTTAACTAATTATAAAATTGATGGCAATTTCCCATCGGTGTCCGTATTATTCAATGGGGCATTAGCTATAGAACCCTCAAACAATGTAACAAATTTTAACAATGGTTCAGTTACTTCATCTACTATACAATTAACTTGGACTGGTGCATTACCTGGAATTCAGGCTCCTGAAGCTTATTTGTTACTTGCGAATACGACGGGAATATTTAACACCCCGGTGGATGGATCTATTTATAGTGATGACACAAACTTATCTGATGGATCAGCAATAGTGAATATCAATTATTCGACTTTAAATGAGTATACATTTACAAACTTGAGCTCCAACACAAATTATTACTTTAAGATTTATTCATACAATGGTACAGCGGGACATAATAACTATAAAACAGATGGATTAGTCCCAGAACTTAACGTTCAAACAAGTGCTTCTGGTGGAGGGAATTTGACCGATCTGTTTATAAGCGAGTATGTTGAGGGGACATCAAACAATAAAGCTATTGAAATATACAATGGAACTTCTTCATCTATCAATTTATCAGCAAA
Organism: Ignavibacterium sp.; assembly: GCA_018059515.1. Lineage (GTDB taxonomy): Bacteria > Bacteroidota > Ignavibacteria > Ignavibacteriales > Ignavibacteriaceae > IGN3. Next base: position 650 of record JAGOXU010000332.1, on the reverse strand, counting down.
CGGATATAAACTGGAATTTTATTTTAATGGGTCTACTACGGCAGGGTCAACAATAAACTTGATGGGTACTTTGGGTATAGGAAATGTTTTTGTTGTCGCTTCAGCCTCAGCGAATAGTACAATACTAGGTATTGCAAACCAAACTAGTTCATCTGCATTCTTTAATGGAAATGATGCAGTAGTTCTAAAAAAAGGTTCAATCATTCTCGATGTAATCGGACAGATTGGTTTTGACCCTGGTACTGAATGGGGGAATGGTTTAATATCAACAGCAGATAATACTCTTAGAAGGTTAGAGAATACTATTCAAGGAGATACTAACCCAAATGATATTTTTGACCCAACCCTTGAATGGCTTGGATATCCTACAGATACTTTTGATGGTTTAGGGTTATTCAATAGCAACACAACTCAGACATTTGTGATGACTGTTGGCATATCCAACGGCTGGAATATGGTATCGGTACCAGGGTTACATCCAGTTGATCAAAATGTAACAACGTGGTGGTCAGGAAAAGATCCAGCAGCAGGTGTATTTAGATTTAGTGGTGGATACTTACCTGTAACAACGACAGCACCGGGCCAAGGTTACTGGATGAAAAACTTAGGTGCAAATACGTATAATACCGGTGATGAATGGCCGGCAGGTG
>JAGOXU010000127.1 GCA_018059515.1 Ignavibacterium sp. | reverse complement strand
ATGTAAATAAAGGGACCTACCATCCGTTTTTGTCTGAACGGCAATAAACGCCCCACCATAAACTTCCCAATGCTGGCGGCTCTTTCTTCTATTATCAGTTTGATGTTTGACATAATCAGCTAAATTTAATTTAATGCTTGTCCATTTTCGCAATCAGTATTGTCGAAGCAGTGTCTGCTTAAATACCGAATCTGCATCAGACATTTCCTGAAAGCAATGTACTTGAGTCAATCTCAAAATCATTGGGTTGCCGATGTAGGTTTGTTTTCGGCATACTAAACAATCGTCTTTAATATTGAAATTGAAGGTGTAGTCTCTATTTTAAATAAGCGGAATACATCCAAACTAATTTTTCCTGTTCACGAATATAATCGCTCATCAGTGCATTGGTTCCTTCGTCATCTGTATCTGCGGATAAGTCCAGAATTTCTCGTTGAAGCGTTATAATTATTTTTAATGATTCAAGCGTGTCTTTCACATCCTTTATTCCGTCAGATACTTCAGTACTTTCTTTGACCTTTGCTTCTTTTAGATAAATCGAATATTGGTGATTTGGTGTGTGACCAAGCGTCCGGATTCGTTCTGCTACTTCATCAATTTTTACAAATAAATTCTCGTAAAGCTCCTGGAATTTATCGTGTAACTCAAAAAATTTATCCCCTTTTATGTTCCAATGATATCCTCTGGTATTCTGATAGAAGATTGAATAATCTGCCAGAAGTTCATTGAGTTTTTCTGCCAGTACTTTGGACTTTGTTTCGTCCAAACCGATTGAATTTAATTTAGTCATGATTCTCCTTTTATATGATTTATAATTATGTTATTGTTTATTAATTAGCGGTTGATATCAACCAATATTTTTACTTCTGAAGGGTCTTTGGTAAGTGCTTCAAAACCCTTTTCTACAATCTCGTCCAATGAGATAACACTAGTGACTAGTTTTTCCACAGGCAATCTTCCGCTATTGATTAAAGCAATTACCTGGGGGAAAATGTTTCGATAGGCGGCTGTTCCTTTTATTGTCAATTCTCTTAAAGTATGATTTAAAGCATCGTGAACTACTTCATTGGCAAAAAGCGCAACAATTATTGCTGTGCCCCCATTGCGAAGGCTGTTAATGCCAGTATCAAAAGAAGCCTGCACACCGGCTGCATCAATAAAAACATCAACACCATAGCCAGTCATATCTTTAATTTTTTGAGGAATTTCTTTGTCTCGTGCATCAAACGTGTGTGTAGCTCCGATTTCTTTAGCCTTTTTTAATCTGTTCTCTGAGATATCTGACACAAAAATTTGGGAAGCACCAGAAGCCAAAGCAACCTGAACTGTTAAAAGACCAATAGGACCTGCCCCAGTTACCAATACAGTGTCGCCCATTTTCATTCCACTTTGATGGATTGCATACGCTGCGACAGCGGCAGGCTCCACAATGGCACCCTGTTCAAAAGTCATCTTGTCGGGCATTTTATGAACCATGTAGTCTTCTACCACTACAAATTTAGTAAAGGCTCCGTTGGCAGTGAGTCCCACGAACCCCAAAGGCTCGGACAGATTATATTCTCCCGTGGCGATAAACGGACTTTCGGGATTTCTGAAAATCGGTTCCACCGTCACTCGATCACCTTTTTTTATTTTAGTTACATTCACTCCTGTTTCAACTACAACTCCTGAAAATTCGTGTCCAAGGGTTGTTGTTCCCTGATGCCCGTTGAGTGAGTAAGGATTGTCAACCGGAATTAGTTGCGGACCGTGGGTGTATTCGTGCAAATCTGATCCGCATATACCGGCGAATTTCACTTCTATTTTTATCTGATTGTCATTTGGTGTGGGGATTTTGACTTCCTCTACCCGTATGTCTTTCGCTGCGTACCAGCGAGCTGCTTTCATCGTCGTCATAATTTTCTCTTTCTAAATCTTTATAGATTAATGTTTTTATCTTTTATATATCTGCTTTTCAGATTTTTAAAATGTCAATAACTTCTCAATTAATGTCTTCCGGTTATTATGCATTTAGCCTCCGATATTCTTCCTTTTCCAAATAGAACCATTTTTGGTAGTATGCTTTTCTAAATTCCCTTTTGAAACCAATTCATTCAATACATTTTCACTTTCGTTTCTTGGAGTTCCCGAAAGTTCAGAAAACTCTTTTGCCGTGAGAGTAGAGTATTTTGAAAAGAGTGTTTCCCAATTTTTACTGTATTCACTTTTGGCAGCATTCGGATTAAGTTTCAGAATAGCCATTTCGTAAAAAGGGTATGGTCTGCTGCCATAAACCATTTCTTTATTTCCGGAATCGTCTACAAAAAACATCGTTGGAAATCCTCTTACGCCTAATTCTTTCCCCAACTTCAAATCTTCTTCAAACAACTCTTTTGCCTTATTTTCAAAATCGGTTTTGAACTGCTCAATATTTAACCCTGCTTTTTTAGCAGCAGCTTCTAAATGTTCCCACTTTGTAATATTTTTCTTTTGTAGAAAAACCATTTCCCTTATTTCCCGAAGAAATAGAATTGCTTTTTCATTGTCTTGCGTCTGTGCGGCTTTAAATGCGATGGATGGAGGATAAGATGAGTCTAAAGGATCTTCTAACCAAACATCTCCGTCAATTGGCATATCGTAATGAATACTCACTTCATCCCAGTGATCTGCCACGTCCGATGGTTTTCCGATGCCGCCGCTGTTGTAACTCCAATCAGGCAATAAGCCGCCCATTCTATATTCTATTTCAATAGCGTTACCATATTCTAATTTGAGTTTACGCAATTGTGGTTCTATTCCCCAACACGACGAGCAAATAGGGTCTGTGTAATAAATTACCTTTACTGATTTCTTAGTTGATTGCATATTGTTTTGATTTATAGCATCCGTATTTCCGTCAGATGTTTCACACATTCCGGTTTCAATGTCGCATAAAAGCGGATTATTTTTTAATGTTTCGTTATTCATATTTTTTGTTTTTGATTGTCCCTGAGAAGCTGTGATGCTTAACAAAGAAATTAATAATGTTATAAGATTAATTTTACTTATCATAATGGTGTTTAGTTTACTTCTTCCGAAGTTGCAAACTCCTCCATTCTTGTAATCAAGTTGTTTTCAACAGTATATATCTGAACCCATTTTTGTTTTAGTTCCCTTCCTGATCTTTTTACTTTTTGATGTTCTTGACCTAACACAACCACCATGTTTCCTTCAACAATATATTGTTGCGGTTCAAAGCTGATGATTTCAGTGTTGTCGATAATATTATTAAAAAAAGTTCTTACACCTTCCTTTTTTTCAAAAACTCCTTTAGGAATAATTTGCGTACCGTGATAAATCCATACGGTGTCTTCGGAAACTGTATCTACGAATTTTTCTACATCGCCGTTATCAAATGCAGTGAACATTTTTTCTACTACTGTTTTTGCTGAATTTTTCATTTTTTACTCTCGCCGTTGCTACACAATTGTATCAACCCATTTTTCAAAGGCTACCATAAAGCTTTTCAGGAAGTCTTTAGTAGAGTCGTTAATAAGTTTACCATTATCATCAAAAAGTTTTGCAGCTCCTCCAATGTATGCTTCAGGCTGTGCCATAGTGTGCACGTTAACAAAAACCAGGGACTGTCTCAAATGGTGGTTAGCGCCAAATCCGCTGATGGGACCAATAGAAACACTTACAATAGCCGCAGGTTTTCCATTCCACGAATTTTTCCCATAAGGGCGAGAGCCTACATCAATAGCATTTTTTAAAACACCGGGTACCGAACGATTGTATTCAGGGGTCAGAAAGAGAAGTCCATCCGCAGCGATGATTTGCTCGCGGAATGCTACCCATTCATTTGGCGGAGTTGCTTCTAAGTCTTCATTAAACATCGGAAGATTTGCTATGTTTAATATTTCAAGAGTTAATGATTCTGGCGCAAGCGCTATCAATGCTTTGGCTGTTTTAAGGTTAAAGGATTCTTTCCGAAGGCTTCCTACTATAACTGCAATTTTGTACTTTTTCATAATTCTTATTCTTATTTAGTATGTACTGTTGAATTAAAATTTTTCTTCTTTGTCTTTACTGATTCATAAGAATCAATTCTTTTAATTAATTATCCCACTCCTGACGGATTTCTTTCATAAGATCATCATACCGTTCTATTAATTTAGTGGATATTTTTTTAGATGCTTTATGTAATTTTCTTAACTGCAATGAGAATGAAATGTTGAAAAGTCCCGCAAACAGGAAACTTAAGGCTACTAATATGACAACGCTCATGCCTGCAAAAAGCGGATTCCAAATAAGGATGAATGATACGATTGTGCCAATAATACCTAAGACTAAAAGTCCACCCCAATTTTTGCTGCCATATTTTTTAACATCCATGGCAAAACCAATTGTTGAAATTGAGCGAAACAGGATAACGAAACCGACGTAAAAAGCTAGAGCAGTCATTGACAATGCAGGGTTTAGCAATAATAATATTCCAACAATTAAAGTGACAATACCGAATGCCAATGACCAACCCCAATTATCTAATTGGTCTTTGTTAGCAATTGAAAAAATTATTTCTGAAAGTCCACCAAATAAAAATGACAGTGCAAATAATAAAGATAGCGCTATTAGTGAACCTACCGGCGAGGAAAATGTCACAATGCTGACAATTACAAAGAAAATTCCCACTAGTAAAGGAATGTACCAATGTTTAATGGAGTGTTTTAAAGTTTTTAAAAATGATGTTTCCATGGTTGTATCCTTTTTTAGTTAAAATTTTATTTAAATTACTTCTTTCACTTCTGTACTGTGTGTTTGCCCCATTTTTGCAATTGATTGAACATTGTTATAAATATTCGAGCCATCCCATCAATTGCAATAGGATGTTCAGTACTTAAATATTATTCGGAAAACCTATCCCTTGGATGGTTTCGGTGCCCATTTATCATAGGGTGTCATGTCGAAGTTGTTTACTTCATCCATAGTTAAGCCAAGCGCTTTTGCTACACCTTCTCCATATTCCGGGTCGGCTTTAAAACAGTTTCTGATATGTCGGATCTGAATAAATTTTTCAGCACCACCCACTTGACCACGAGAAGCTGTATTGTTAAATAATAAATCTGCCTTGCCATCAGCTTTTATGATGCGGAACAAATCACCCGGTTGTGTAAAGTAATCTTCATCATCATCCCTGAAATTGTGGGCATAAGCACTGCCATCTAATTCTAAAGGCGGTTCTTGTGCCTCGGGCTGTTCCTGCCATTCTCCATAGCTGTTAGGTTCATAATGTTTAGCATCACCATAGTTTCCATCTACACGCATTGTCCCATCCCGATGAAAGGCGTGATACGGACAAGTAGGCTTATTTACCGGAATTTGAAAATGATTTACACCCAGTCTGTAACGTTGTGCGTCTCCATAAGAAAACAATCTACCCTGCAGCATTTTATCTGGCGAGAACCCGATTCCGGGAACAACATTCGCCGGATTGAAAGCGGCTTGTTCTACATCCTGGAAATAATTTTCCGGATTTCTGTTCAACTCGAATTCACCAACAGGAATAAGCGGAAAATCTTTTTTATACCAAACTTTGGTCAGGTCAAAAGGGTGGAAGCGATACGTCTTCGCCTGCTCTTCGGTCATAATCTGAATAAACATTTTCCATTTCGGGAAATCTTTTTTTTCAATTGCTTCAAACAAATCTCTCTGTGATGATTCCCTGTCCATACCAACTACTTTTGCAGCCTCTTCATCAGACAGGTTTTTGATTCCTTGTTGACTTACAAAATGGAACTTCACCCAATGTCTTACATTCTCTTTGTTGATAAAGCTAAAGGTGTGACTTCCAAAACCGTGCATATTTCTGTAACCTGTAGGAATACCACGATCACTCATTGTTATGGTAACCTGGTGCAAAGATTCAGGTAGAAGTGTCCAGAAATCCCAGTTGTTATTCGCACTCCTTAAGTTAGTTTTTGGATCTCGTTTTACTGCGTGGTTCAAATCAGGGAACTTCAAAGGATCACGAAAGAAAAATACCGGCGTATTATTTCCAACCATATCCCAGATTCCTTCATCGGTGTAAAACTTCAATGCAAAACCTCTTATATCTCTTTCGGCATCCGCAGCTCCTCTTTCTCCGGCAACGGTAGAAAACCGACTGAACATTTCTGTCTTTTTACCGACTTTACTGAAAATTTTTGCCTTGGTGTATTGAGTTATGTCGTGCGTCACAGTAAAAGTGCCGAAAGCACCTGAGCCCTTTGCGTGCATTCTTCTTTCCGGAATGACCTCTCGGTCAAAGTTCGCCATTTTTTCAAGAAACCAGGCATCTTGCATCAACATAGGTCCGCGTGGACCCGCCGTTTGCACGTTTTGATTATCCGAAACAGGAGATCCGGTCTGTCTTGTGAGTTTTGATTTTTTCTTTTCCATGTTTTCTCTTTTTTAAATGATTTTATCAGTGAATGAAGTTACAGTATTTCCTATTCTTAGGATATGACCTATATCATTATTAAGTAACAGTAAAACCATCATCAACAATACTTTTGTTTCAGCATTACAGGAATAAACATAACACATACCATAGTAAACACCCATCAGGTTCATATCAATTACCTTTTTGAAAATGTTTACATCATACTCTGTCATTGATGCTTGTTTACCTGCAATAAGGCTAAAAATTTTACTGTTTCCTAATCCTATCTGATTCAATAATGCCTGTAGTAACACCGATGTATAATGTTTTAGATTTATTTGTCATTCTGAATGAAGCGGACTGTCCGTTGAACACCTGCGGAGAAAAATCTACGAATTAATCTTCTTATAAATCAGATTATCAATCGAAATCTTTCCTGCACCCGCAATCAGAAGAGAGACAAATACGCTAAAGTAAAGTAACGCCTTCTCCTTAACTTGAAACGCATCTGCCGAATGTACAATTAATACGGCAACCAGCATTGTAATAAGTAATGGAATTACTGCAAACCTGGTTGCAGCTCCGAATATCAGAAGCAGAGAACACACAAACTCAGCGAACACTGCAAATGTAAGAGATGCTGTTGGACCAATTCCTATCGGGTCAACAAATTCAATCGCACCTCCGTCAAGCAGTGTTATTAATTTACCAGTTCCGTGTGTAAGCATAAAAATTCCGATTGATACACGTAGAAACAATAATGCAATATTTATTTCCCGAGCATAAGTTCCAGGGTTTAATATTTTTTTAATCATTTAATTCCATTTCCTTCTCATACTATTTCGATTAATGGTTTATCTAATTATCCGAACAGATTGATTGTTATGCTGCTTTAACTGCTTCGTTCACTTTATTGAACTCAGCAAGTATCTCAATTTTTACTTCGTTGCTTACAACAACTCCACCTGCTTCGGTTAATGTATTCCACTTAAGTCCATAATCGAACCTGTTGAGTTTTGCGTTCACTTCGAAGCCAGCGACTTTCACATCTCCAAATCCCGAAACTATTCCGTTATAAATAACATCAAGAGTAATTTCTTTTGTTACTCCACGAAGTGTGAGCATTCCTTTTACTTTCATTTCGTGATCGGATACCACTTTTACAGAAGTTGATTCAAAAGTCATTTTCGGATGATTCTCAGCATCAAAGAAGTCGGCAGATTTTAAGTGGGTATCACGTTGTTCATTTTTTGTATTGATGCTGTTTACATCTGCTTCGAATTTAATCTTTGCATCACTAAAATCTTCATTGCTGGTTTCGATAGCAGCATTGAAATTATCAAAGTTACCTCTAACAGTAGAAACCAAAAGGTGTTTTACTCTAAAGTTTACTTCTGAATGTCCCGGGTCAATTTTCCATGTTGTCATTTTATTATCCTTTCGTTTTGTTTGTAGTTATGTGTTTATTTCTAACCCAAACATAAGCTGAAAAGTTTACCGGCGCATTCACATAGGGTAAGAAATAAGGTTAACATATGTTAATACGAGGAGGATGTCTGAGGAACTTAACGAATCTAAGTTAACTTGTTTTTATTTCTGTGTTAAATCTTTTCGGATTCTGCTAAGTGATTGTGGTGTAATACCAAGGTAAGAAGCAATTTGATTCTGTGAAACTTGTTCAAAAAGTTGTGGATATGTTTTGATGAATTTTAAATACCTTTCCTCTGCAGATGCACTCAAAGAATCTGTTATACGTTGGTATGTGGCTACATGATTCGCTTCAATCAGCAATCTGAAAAATCTTTCCATCTTCGGACACTCATTCAGCAGTTTATCTCTTGAAGAATTTTCGAGCAGTAAAACTTCGGAATCCTGCAATACATCAATGTTGTAAGTGGCAGGTAAACCTGAAAGAAAGCTATCCATATCAGAAACCCACCAGTCTTCAATTGCGAACTGAACTATATGTTCTGCACCCTTGTTGTTAATTGAGTATTTACGCAAGCAGCCTGAATTAACAAAACCAACATAATTGCATACATCTCCCTCATTTAAAAGAAATTGGTGTTTTTTAAATTTCTTTGGGATAAAATATTTTGCACAAGTTTCAAATTCCTCGTTTGTTAGATGAACTCTTTTGTTGATATGTCTTTTCAGTAACTGGAACATAATTAATTTTTTTATGATTGTTTGATCATATGCAATTTAACCATCATAGAAACAAAAACTCATATTTACATATTAATTTATGTGGGGACAAAAAATTTTGTGTCGCACGAAATCAGGATTAAATTATTTAAGGAACACCAGTTTTGCCTTATCAACAACGACATATCCAGTACGATCACATCGTGGCAAAAAACGGCATTCACGTCACAGTACGCTGCTAGTCTGGGAACTGGTAGTCGCAGACTTTATGTCTGCGAAAACTAATCAAAAGCGCAAGCTAAACCTGCCTGCGGTAGGCAGGGCTTGCAACTACCATCAATAATATAGTTCTCGGACAGACTCATGACCGCAACGTCCATACAATTATTACTTACCATAAAAATCGATTTTATAGACAAACTTCAGAATTCTTTCCAAAGAAAACAACGAGAACAATGATTTAAAAATAAAAAACCGCAGAAGATTTTCCTGCGGTTTCAATATCAGCAAAAAAACAAATTTATTTTGTGAGGTTTTCAATATCATCAATATCGCGCGGTCGAGCGGTGGTTTTTTTGTTTTTAATCAGATCATTAAGACATATAAAGTTTACAAGCAAGCCACCAATTTCAATGATTGTTTTATTTCGAAAACATTCATCAAACTTAACCCCATCGAGAGTATTCATAATATCTATTCTCACTGGAGGATATCCGAGCTGAACAATTCCATATTCTTTAATAAAATCATTTTTAGTGATTTCAGGAGATGAGAATCCAAATTCATTTAAACAATCTAAAACTTTAACAGAGTTTTTTAGGGTTGGATTTATCCAAATATCTAAATCACCAGTATATCTTGGATAACCGTGAAGGCTAACGGCATAGCCGCCAACCACAAGATATTCAACCTGGTTTTTGACTAATAACTCTACAAACTCTTTGAAGTCCGGGTTGAACGTCATTTTGCCAGCCATGATATTCCTGGGCCTGTGGTTCTTGTTGCCGCTCAGCAAACTGCTGCTGTTGAGGCTTTTGCCAAAGAACTGGCCGAGATTGATATTGATGCCGAACTCGTGTTTCAGGATGAGTCGTTAACGAGTGTCGAAGCAGAACGACGATTGGGTCGAGTCAAG
>JAGOXU010000126.1 GCA_018059515.1 Ignavibacterium sp. | reverse complement strand
CTTTAAAGCCATAATTAGTATTGCAATTATCAAAACAAACTTGATAAGTTTTTCTCCTTTCTTAACAGAAAGTTTTGCACCCCACCAGCCGCCAAAAACATTTCCTGCCGAAAGAGTCAATCCGTAATACCAGTTAATATTATCTGTAATCATAAAAACAATTAATGCAGGAATTGTGAAAACAAACACAACAAATACTTTGTGCATATTAACACGAATCAAATCAAGCTTCATCAAATATTGAAATGAAGCCATCAATAAAAACCCAACTCCAACTTGAATAAACGCACCATAAAATCCAACTATTATCATTGATAAAACAATTTTCCAATCAATTGTAAAATCTGTGTTCGTTTTATCTGTTTTCTTTTTAGGCAGCAGCATAGTAATAATGATTAAAATCATTATCACACCAAGAATTTTTTCAAATAACTCGTTGCTAATTTTAACGGCTATAATTGAACCTGCAATTGCACCAGGCAAAGTTAGTGCTGATAAAATCAAACTATTTTTTACCTCAAAAAATTTTTCTCGTTTAAATGATTGAACTGCTGAAATATTTTGAAAAAGAATTGCAACACGATTAGTACCGTTGGCGACTGTCGGGTCTAATCCCAGAAAAATTAAAACCGGCAAAGTAAGTGATGAACCGCCGCCAGCGTTAACGTTTATAAATGCAGCAACTGCGCCAACTGCAAACAAAATTAAAATTCCGACTAAATCCGGCAAACCATTCCTGTAATTTTTATTTTAACTGTTGCTAAAATAATTTATTTTATTGATGAAAAGAATTTTAGATAAATCTATATTCTTTTTTTTCGTCATTTCGACCTAAGGGAGAAATCTGAGAACAGAATTAAAAAGATTTCTCAGTCGAGGACTCCTTCGAAATGACAGCAATAATATCTATTAATAATAATATTTTACTTTCAATATTAATTCTTAATACATCTTAAAGGTAGCTTATGAAACCCAAAATAATTTTAACCGTCTTGATAATATTATTCCAATTATTATTTACCAGTTGCACTCAATCCCAACAAGCCTATGTAAAAGATAATTATGATAAAAAAGAATATATGATTGAAATGCGGGATGGTGTAAAATTATTTACCGCGGTTTATACTCCGAAAGATAAATCAAAACTGTATCCAATTCTGTTAACTCGAACGCCGTATTCCTGCTTTCCTTATGGCGAAGATAAGTACAGCGGATTTCTTGGAGCCTCAAAAGAATTTGCAAATGAAGGATTTATTTTCGTTTTTCAAGATGTTCGCGGTAGATATATGTCTCAAGGATTATTTGATAATATGCGTCCCTATAATCCAAACAAAAAAAATAAAAACGATATTGATGAAAGCAGTGATACTTACGATACGATTGAATGGCTGATTAATAATATTGATAACAATAATAAAAAGGTTGGAATGTGGGGAAATTCATATCCGGGTTTTTATACAATTATGGGTGTTATTGATGCGCATCCAAATCTCGTTTGTGCTTCTCCTCAAGCTCCAATTTCAGATTGGTTTGTTGGTGATGATATGCACCACAACGGTGCTTTTTCGGTTTTAATGTCATTTAATTTCTTCAAACAATTTGGTAAGCCAAGACCTGAACCATTAATAAAATATCCACCGGCGGCAGAATATCCTTCACCTGATGCTTACAATTTTTTCTTAGCTCATACTCCATTAAACAGATTGAATGATGAGATTTTAAAAAATGAAATTCCTTTTTGGGATACAATGATGGCTCACGGTACTTATGATAATTACTGGAAATCACGAAGTAATTTACAGTATATGAAAAATATTAAACCTGCATTACTATTAGTTGGCGGCTGGTATGATGCAGAAGATATGTATGGACCACTTCACATTTATAAAGCAATTGAACAAAATAATAAATCGAATTACACGAAAATTGTAATGGGTCCTTGGACTCACGGTTCCTGGATTTGGGCAAGCGGTGATTCACTTGGTGATTTTTCTTTTGGTTCAAACACTGCCGATTATTATCGTACTCAAATACTTTTGCCATTTTTTAAATATTATTTAAAAGACGAAGGTGATCTAAAACTAAATGATTCCTATGTATTTGATACGGGAAAAAATGAATGGAGCAATTATGATGTATGGCCTCCAAAAAATGTAAGTGAAATAAAATATTTTTTTCATCAGGATGAAAAATTGAATCAACAAAATCCCGATTCTGAAAGCTCATTTTCGGAATACATAAGCGATCCATTTAATCCTGTTCCATACACAGCCAAGTTTCAAGACTCAAAGGCATTTTACAATCCTGTTCACTTGATTGAAGATCAAAGATATGTTTCAACTCGTCCAGATGTTTTAACTTTTGAATCTGATGTTTTGAGTAGTGATTTAACAATAGCCGGACCAATCACTGCAGATTTATTTGTATCCACAACGGGATCAGACGCTGACTTTGTAGTAAAAGTAATTGATGTTTATCCCGATGATGAAAATGATCCCGATCCAAATCCTGCAAAAATAGAAATGGGCGGATATGAAAGATTGGTTCGTACTGAAATTATGCGCGGCAAATTTAGAAACAGTTATGAAAATCCAGAACCATTTGAACCGAATAAAGTAACCGAAGTAAAAATAAAGCTGAACGACGCTTTTCATACTTTTAAAGCCGGACATAAAGTTATGATTCAGGTTTCATCATCGTACTTCCCATTCTTTGATGTAAATCCAAATACTTTTTGTGATATTTATAATGCTGATAAAGATAAATTTGTAAAAGCAAATATTAAAATTTATCATTCAAAGGATTTTTCAAGTAACGTGGTGTTTAAAGTTCTTAAGTAATATTTAATGATATTGTTGTCGATACAGCTTAGGTCACACTTCGACAGGCTTAGTGTGACAAGAAAATCATTTAACTCCAATGTCATCCTTCGTCTCAGCTCAGGATGACATTATTAATAAACTAACAACCCTAAGTCACACTGAGCGAAGTCGAAGTGTGAAATTGTTAAAATTTAAGAGGTAACTAATGAAAAAGATGATAGTCCTTATTTGTTTGCTTTTTACTTTTTTACCCATTCAAATATTTCCTCAAACTTTTTTTGGAAATGAACCACTCGCTCATACTTTTTCAATCGTTGCACGAGATGCTGAAACCGGAGAAATGGGTGTTGCTGTTCAATCGCATTGGTTTTCTGTTGGATCAATCGTTGCGTGGGGAGAGGCAGGAGTTGGAGTTGTTGCGACTCAATCCTTTGTAAACCCATCTTTTGGTCCGCATGGGTTGGATTTACTGAAGCAAGGAAAAACAGCGCAAGAAGTTGTTGATATTCTTATTGCATCTGATGAAGGAAGAGATGTAAGACAACTTGCAATTGTTGATTCAAAAGGGAATTCCGCTTCATATACAGGTGCAAAATGTATTTCAGAAGCAGGAAATATTATTGGTGATAATTATTCAGTGCAGGCAAATATGATGTTGAATAATACAGTTTGGGGTGCAATGTCAAAAGCATTTGAAAATTCAAAAGGTCCACTTGCAGAAAGACTAATTACAGCACTTGAAGCTGCTCAAAATGAAGGCGGCGATATTCGCGGCAAACAATCAGCTTGCTTGCTTGTTGTTCGCGGTACACCAACAGGAAATATTTGGGAAGATAGACTTATCGATTTACGAGTTGAAGATAATCCAAATCCGATTATTGAACTGAAAAGACTTTTAAAAGTACATCGTGCTTATGATCATATGAATGCAGGTGATCTTGCTGTTGAAAAAAACGATATGAAGCTTGCTATGGATGAATACAATACTGCAATGAAAATGTTTCCGGAAAATCTTGAAATGAAATATTGGACTGCAATTAGCTTAGCAAATACCGGTGATGTTGAAAAATCTCTTCCAATGTTTAAAGAAATTTTTGAAAAAGATAAAAACTGGAAAGAGTTAACAAAAAGATTAATACCAGTCGGTCTATTAACTGTTGATGAAAAGATTTTGGAGGAGATAATTAATCAATAAGTTTTCGTTCGGTTAGTTCATATCTGTAATAAAGATCAAATAGATTTGAGACTATCTTTCTTAATAAAAAAGATAGTCTTATTTTTACACATCATTTGAACTACTTAAATAAATTTACTTGCAAAACCCAAAAGAATTTTTTCGTAAACTGATAATTCCTCTAACATTTCCAATAATGCTGTGGGTGATTTATTTACTGACCTATCTGTTTAATATTTATCCATATAAGTTGGGAATACTTCCAAGAAATTTGAGCGGACTCTTAGGAATTATCACATCCCCATTAATCCATGGCGGATTTTCTCATCTTATTTCCAACACAGCACCATTAATTTTTATGGGGCTTGGGATATATTATTTCTATCCCAAAGTAGCTTATAAAGTTTTTACAATCATTTATTTGGGTACAGGATTTTTAGTTTGGATTTTTGCGCGCGAGGTTTATCACATCGGTGCAAGCGGAATAATTTATGGTTTTGTTTCGTTCTTATTCTTCAGCGGTATTTTTAGAAAAGATAATCGATCAATTGCGCTGGCGCTCGTAGTTATTTTTCTTTACGGCGGATTGATTTGGGGTGTGCTTCCGGTTGAGCAAGGAGTATCGTGGGAATCACATTTATCCGGAGCAATTGTTGGAATTATTGCTGCTTTCATTTTCAGAAAAGTTGATCCACCAAAAAGATATGATTGGGAGGATGAAGAATCCGATACACCGGTTGAAAAGTTGGAAGTATCTTACGATGCTGATAAAAATGATTTTTAAATGAGATTTAATTGGATTCGTCATTGCGAGTAAGTCTTCGAGCGAAGCAATCTAAACTTATAATTGTAATTTAAATTGCTTCGCCCCAATGAATCAGGGATTCGCAATGACAGAGTAAGTGATAATAAATAAACTAAAAAGCTCTAGGAACTAACATGAAAAAAACTACAACTGAAACTCGCGCGTATCGCACAGAGATGAACGACAAAATATTAAACTCCGGTTTTAGAGATTTTAATAAATTTTTTGCACTTGATAACAAAGCCTATATTGATGGAGCGCTTAACGCAAAAACAAAAGAGTTAATGGGATTATCATCATCAATGGTTTTGCGCTGCAATGATTGCATATTTTATCACATTGATCGATCAATTCAGGAAGGCGCCACTCGTGAAGAGTTGATGGAAACATTTAATGTTGCATTGATTGTTGGCGGTTCAATAGTTATTCCTCATTTAAGATATGCGTTTGAAGTTATGGATGAAATATTCAATGATATTGAGAAAAGTAAATAATGATTATTGTACCAAAAAATATTGTTACTGTTGATGCAAAAGACAGAATTCTAAAAAATCATTTTGTAGAAATTAAAGATGGAAAAATTGTTCGAATCGCAAAAAATGATGAACAGTTTTTCAAAAAAAATAAAAACAATGTATATAGATTTGAAAACATAACACTAATTCCTGGATTTATTCAAACGCACATTCATCTTTGCCAAACACTCTTTCGCGGATTGGCAGATGACCTTGAATTGCTTGATTGGCTTCAATTAAAAATATTTCCTTTTGAAAATGCACATAATAAAAACTCGCTTCTAAGTTCTGTTAGATTAGGTTTGAATGAACTGCTTTTAAGTGGCACAACAACTTTGTTGGATATGGGAACATTACGTCATCAAGAAATTATTTTTGAAGAGCTGCAAAATTCCGGTATGCGCGCCATTGCCGGTAAATGTTTGATTGATGAGAACGATTTGTTTCCTGAGTTCAAATCAACAACAAAATCTGAACTTGATGAGATTTATCAACTTGCAAAAACATTTCACAATTCATCAAACGGAAAAATTAAATATGGTTTTGCTCCACGATTTGTTTTATCGTGCACAGAAAAGCTTCTTAAAGAATCTTTTGAAATGAAAAAAGATTTTGCCGGAAGTTTGTATCACACACATTCATCAGAAAATAAAAATGAAATTGCAGAAGTAAAGCGAAGATATAACAAAGAAAATATTGAATACTTTAATTCAATCGGCGTTATCGATGATCATTCAGTTCTTGCACACTGCGTTCACGTTAATGATAAAGAAACTGAATTGTTGAAAAGGAATAATGTTAGAGTTTCACACTGCCCATCATCAAATCTAAAACTTGGTTCCGGAATTGCAAACATTCCAAAATATTTTAAAAAAGGAATTTCAGTTTCGCTCGGTGCAGATGGCGCACCTTGCAATAACAATCTTAGCATTTTTAATGAAATGAGATTAGCTGCTTTAATCCAAAAACCAATACACGGCGCAACAGTGATGGATGCGAAAACAGTTTTCAAACTTGCAACAATTGAAGGAGCGAAAGCTTTGCATCTTCAAAAAGATATTGGAAGTATTGAAGTTGGAAAGAAGGCTGATTTAGTTTTATTAGATTTGAATTCGAATATTCATTCAATGTCTGAGAGCAGCGAATCGATTTATTCAAATATTGTTTATTCATCTTCAAGCGAGACTGTTAATTCTGTAATGATCGAAGGTGAGTGGAAAGTGCTGAATAAAAAATCTCTTTTGTATGATCAGACTGAATTAAATTACAATTCAAAGGAAGAATTAAAAAAACTTTTAAAACGGGTAAGCAAATAATTGCTAATTCAATATCAAATGCACAATGTAAAATAAATTTAGTGAAATTTTGTGACTTAGTGTTTTAGTGGCATTTTCTCTTTCTGCCACAAAATCACCAAAGAGCACAAAAAGAAAAAATCCAATGTCAAAAAAAATATTAATTGCAACAACAAATAAAGGTAAGCTTAAAGATGTTAAAGAAATTTTAAAAGATATTGATGTAAAAGTTTTATCCTTTCTGAACTTTAAAGATTATCCTAATGTTGTGGAGACAGGATTAACATTTTTAGAAAATGCAGAATTAAAAGCAAAAGCCGCATTTGAAAAATACGGCATTCCAAGTATTGGAGATGATTCAGGATTAGAATCATTTCAATTAAATGGAGAGCCAGGAATTTATTCTGCTAGGTATGCAGGAGAAAATAATGATGATGAAAAAAATAATCTTAAATTGGTTAAAAAGCTTTCAGATTATCCTGAGCCTCATCCCGGAAGATTTGTTTGCGCAGCAGTTTATTATGACGGTAAAGAATTTAAATCAGCAATTGGAGAAGTAAGAGGAAACATCATAAAAAATCCACGAGGCAAAAACGGATTTGGTTATGACCCTTTATTTATTCCGAATGGATACGATAATACAATGGCGGAACTTTCTCACGAAGAAAAAAATAAAATTAGTCACCGTTTAAATGCATTTAAACAATTAAAAAAGTTTTTGGTATAAATGAAAAAGAATTTATTATTTCTGTTAATAGCAGCCTTATTTTTAATAACGGCTTGTAAAGAATCAACAACTGAACCTCCGGTTGAAACAATGAATGATCAATATTATAAAATACAAAATGGTGCTTCATTAATTTACAATCTTGAAATTAAAGATAGTACCGGTTTTACAGTTACCGGAAATCGTTTTACAAGTTTTAATGACAGTACAATTATTGAAGGCACAACTTATTATATCCAAAATGATTCTTTTCAAACATTCCTTCCGTTTGATACATTAACACACAGTTCCAGTTTGTATGTTAGAAAAAGTAATACCGGCGTGTTCTCTTATGCAGATACAACAGGATTTACAGGCTTTATTCCTGATACTTTAAGACAATATTTAAGCGTTGATAAAGAATCAAGATTGTTATTTTATCCATTAGCTGTAAATCAAACTTTTCCGGTTTACACTTTAACATTAAGTGTGTTGATTGTTGGAATCAATGTTATTGATATAGATGCAGTTGTTGAATCTCAAGAAATTATTAATACTACCATAAACAATTTGCCCGAGCAGTTTAATACATTTAAAATAAAATATTCATTTGTTGTTAGAACAAGTTCTACAGGACCTGAAACTCTTTACGAAGCGTATGGCTGGGTAGTTAAAGAATTAGGTTTTGTAAAATGGGATGGAGATGCCGAAGTGTTTAATTTTCTTTTAAATGAAAATATTTTTCCACCCGAAACCAATGTTAAAATGGATTTGATTTCGTATCAATTTTAACAATAAATATGTAAAAAATACCTTCTTTTACAATAATTTCATCTCACCCCTTTAAATAATCTGTTATTCTACGATAATTGACTGGCACATTATTTTCAATTACTGACTGTAAAATCAAAGTCGATAAAATCAAATTATTTAAAAGGAAAATTATGAAAGTTTACTCGAAGCTAACATTAGCGGTACTATTTGTTTCGTTCATATCATTTTATTCTTGCAGTGATAACTCACAAGAACCAACACCGCCTGAAACTCAAAAAGATTATTTTCCAAACTCAAATGGTTCAAGCTATGTTTATGATTTACAAGTAACCGACAGTCTTAACAACACAATCACTGGCGAAAGAACTGTTAACTATAATGGTACCACAACCATAGATGGTTCCAATTATCAAATACTTGTTGATCAGTTTAACTATGTGGTTTATACGTTAACTGATTCAGCTTACTTCAGAAAAACCACTAAAGAAGTTTTTTACAACACAGATAACTCTCAAGTTATGATGTTGATTCCGGATACTTTAAAAAGTTTTGTAGTGGTTGATAAAGAAGCTTGTCTGTTGGATGTTCCGTTTACAGTTGGAAAAAACTGGCAGGTTTACAAATTAGCGTTAAACGTCGGCATACTATTAAACGTTGTAAATGTTACAGCAAATGTTGAGTCTGTTGAAAATATTTCACTTACAGTAAATAATGAAGCATTCAATAAAGAAGCCGTAAAATTAAAATTTCAATTGGGTATTTCTTTAGATATAAATCAGCCTATACAATATTTTTATGCAGAAGCTTGGATGGTTGAAAATGTTGGATTAGTAAAATTAGAAGGAAACTCTGAAGCTATTAATTTTATGATTGGCAACAATTTATTTGCTCCCGGCGGACACATAAAACAAACTCTAAAACAATATTTAATTCCATAATTTTGTTTATTAGTAAAGATAACCCAAAAAATTATTTTTGTGCGATTACAACCTGTACAGTTTTAAAAGTAAAATCATATTTTTTGATTTCCCTGAAACCTGAATTGGTGAGAAGGGAAATCAAATTTATTTTTTCATCAAACTCTTCCACTGAATCCGGAAGGTAAGTATAAGCGGCTTTATCTCCGGAAATTATTCCACCCAAAAACGGCAAGATATTTTTAAAATAAAATTTGTAAATACTCTTTATAATTTTGTTTGAAGGCATTCGAAACTCGATTACAGTGGCTTTACCTTCAGGTTTTAAGATTCGATAAAATGAATTAAATCCTTCTTGAATGTCATAAAAATTTCTCACTCCAAATGCCACCGTAATGTTTGTAACAGATTCATCCTTAAACGGAATTTTTTCCGCAACCATTTGAACAAGTTTCCCATCAATCCATTCTGATTTTTTATCAAATAACCTTAGCATGTTGTAAGAAAAATCTGCGCCATAAATATTTTCCACACCCATTTTCTTTGCTTGGATTGCAACATCACCTGTTCCACAGGCAACATCTAATAAAATAGAATTAGAATTTAAACCAGTTAGTTTTAAAGCTTTTTTCCTCCAGTAAAAATCCAAGCCAAAGCTTAAGAAATGATTTAGAAAATCATATCTGCCAGCAATGTTA
>JAGOXU010000125.1 GCA_018059515.1 Ignavibacterium sp. | reverse complement strand
TTTCATTCCCAAATTCAGAACGAATTCTATGAGATTAGAACGGATGAGAAAAGAAGAAATCATCCGTAATAATGAGAAGATTAGAGAAGAAAGCGAAAACCAGAGTGTTGTCGTTTGATTTTATTTACAATAGAATTTTAGTGTTTGAGTAAATTATAAAATATTCTTTACCCCTATCTTAATCCTTGTTTGATCACCCACAAATTTAGTATTTTTAACTATCAATTGTAGGCATTAATTTTACATAAGCAATTGCTAATAGCTTTATGAAAGAGTCGAAAATATATTTATGCTTCTTTGTTCTTTCCATAATTTATACAATAACTTCATCCACTTCTGCTCAAACTCTTTACTGGCAAAGAATTTCACCTGATATATATGTTTACGATATTCTCTACGATGGCGAACAAAATATTTATTTTACTGGCAATCAGTCATATAACTATCTCTGGCGCTCAAATAATTTAGGTTTAACTTGGGAAAGGTTTGGCGATGGATCATTAGGCCTTTATAGAATAGCAATTGATAGTACTGGTATTATATGGGGAGGTAATAGTGCTTCTGGTGGAATTTATAAATCGACAAATCAAGGAGAAACGTGGTCGATATCGTTTTCTTCGAATGATAAAATAGTATCATTGACTATTACTCCTAACAACTGGATATGGGCTGGAACGATTGATGGCAAAATAATTCATTCAACAGATCTTGGAAATACTTGGGTTACCAACTCTCTTGACAATGAAGGTATTTGGGCCATTGCTTCAAACGGATTAAATTCTATCTTTGCTGGAAGTATGGATGGGAGAATTTATCGGACAACTGACTTGGGCACCAATTGGGAAATAGTGTATAATGCGCCGCCTCTTGGAATATGGGGAATTGTTATCGATGATTCAAATCATATTTATGTAAACAAGTGGAATACTAGATTAATATCTAGTGACAATGGAAGCTCATGGACTTCAATTTCAGGGATCCAACTAGAGCGTTTATTCCTAGACAAATATCACAATTTTTATTCGGGTCCATTAGGGTATCGATCACTAGATAATTGTGCAACTTGGACAGAAATCGGCCCATCAGGCTCCTTTTGGGTCGGGTCTTTCGCTTTTGTTGATTCATTAATTTTTGCAGCTACAACAAAAGGCATCTATCTACACGATCCATCTTATCAACCATATATCGGGAATAATTATTTTCCATTGGCATTAGGGAATAAATGGCAATTTAACACCACGTGCAATAATAATTTTGCAGGCAATACAATTTATTATGTTGAAAAAGATTCAATAATATCTGGTAAAAAATATTTTCTCCTTCAAGGAGATCTGAACGATTGGGTGAGATATGACCAGATGGGAAACAGATTATTTTTGAGATGGAACGATTCTGACTATGTTGTAATGGATTATACTCTTAATGAAGGTTCCTCATTTCCCCAAATTTTATTTAACACTCATCAGATAAAAAATTCAACGATTGTTACTCCAATATTTATTAGCATCTTTGATTCAATTTATTTTTCCAAAGGAAACTATTGGGTAGATGGTCTTCCCCCCAGCTTATATGAAAGCCATACAACCTATCATTCTGAAAAACTTGGAGAAACGAAAGAACTATCTTCATATTCTGGCCCTGGAGGAACTGGTGGAAATTGTACTAGAGAATTAATTAGAGCAATATTGTTTGATTCTTCAGATGTTAGATATTATTCTGATCATGTTAAGCCAATAATAAATTTTCAACCAATTTTTGTGACTTCACAATTTGATTTTAATTTAAGCTTAATCGTTGATCACTTGTATAGCGGTTATACTCAATATGGGGATATAAATTTTATAGACTCTGTAGCAATGTTTAGTTATTATTCGAATGGGGACTCAACTATACTCAATGAAAAAGTTATTGCTGAAAATGAACCTTCTTCAATTAATTATTCTCTTTTGTTTTCGCTTGATTCGACATTAATGAAAAATGATTTTAAATTTTATTATAAAATTATGGCTGTTGATAAAGGAATTGTTCCTGAATATTCAATCACTCCGGATTCAGGATTTTATGAACTTATATATGATCCCAATTATGTCTCGGTGGATGATCGTAATGAAACCAATATCTCAAATTATAGATTAGAACAAAACTATCCCAATCCATTTAATCCTATTACAAAAATAAGTTATACTGTTAAAGAGCAAGGTAACGTAGAAGTACTTATTTATGATGTTTTAGGGAATCTTGTAAATACTTTAGTTAAAGAAAGAAAATCTGCTGGTAAGTATTCTACAATTTTTAATGCTTCTCAATTAGCGAGTGGAATTTATTTTTATTCAATTCGCGTGAATGATTTTGTGCAAACGAAAAAAATGGTGTTGTTAAGATAAATTTAAACCGTTCTTGAATACTTCGCCTTATCCTCTTTGCGTTCAATATAACCATCAAAGTTTATTGCGATATTACGGATTAACATTCTGCCCATATTCTTTACTTTAAATCCGGCATCAGAAATCTCCACTAGATCATCCGCTTCCATTTCTTTAAGGTTATTTAATCCCCAGGCAAAGTATTTTTTAAAATCAATTTTAAATTGATCCTCAATCGATTTAAAGTTTAACTCAAAATCACACATCAGTTTCATAATCACTTCTCTGCGCAAATGATCATCTTCAGTTAGCTGGTAACCTTTTGCTGTTGGAATCGTTTCATTATCAAGAGCAGAATAATATTCTTTTTCAGTTTTGTAATTCTGTGCGTAAACATTTTTAAGCTGAGAGATTGATGTTATTCCCATTGCGTAAAGATCAGCGCCGGCGTTTGTACTGTAACCCTGAAAATTTCTATAAAGTTTTTTCTCCCGCATAGCAACAGCAAGCTCATCATCAGGCTTTGCGAAATGATCCATTCCAATAAAATCATAACCTGCGTTTACAAGTTTTTCAATTGTCATCTTTAATATTTCAAGTTTAATTTCTGCAGCAGGTATATCTTCCGGATGAATAAGTGCCATATGTTTTTTCATCCACGGAACATGCGCATAATTAAAAACAGCAATTCTATCAGGATTGGCTTCAATTACTTTATCAACCGTTTTTGCAAATCCATCAACTGTTTGAAACGGAAGTCCGTACATCAAATCAAGATTAATACTATCATATTTAAGTTCTCTAATCCAATCTATAGCTTGTTGGGTTATGTCTATTGGCTGAATTCTATTTACAGCTTTCTGAACCTTCTCATCAAAATCCTGCACACCCATACTTATTCTGTTAAAACCATTGTTACGTAACGCTTCAAGATGTGGGCGAGTTAGTTCACGTGGATCAATTTCGCAGCTAACTTCGGCACCATCTTTAAAGTTAAAAGATTGTTTGATGTAACCGGCAAGCTCGTTTATTTCATCAGGATTTAAATGAGTTGGCGTTCCCCCACCCCAATGATGCTGTGCAACTTTTCTATCCGGCAGCAAGT
Source organism: Ignavibacterium sp. (assembly GCA_018059515.1). Taxonomy (GTDB): domain Bacteria; phylum Bacteroidota; class Ignavibacteria; order Ignavibacteriales; family Ignavibacteriaceae; genus IGN3. The sequence continues at coordinate 6,285 of JAGOXU010000125.1, read as the reverse complement.
AAGTTCTTGTTAGATCAATTTCTTTTTTAAGATATTTTATATACTCGGTAATCCTATCGCGGTTACGTGTAATAATCATGTTACATCCGCAGAAGTAACAAAGTGTATCACAATACGGAAGATGAAAGTAAAGAGAAAGATCCGGAAGATTTACACCGTAATTAGTTTTTACTATCTCGTTAAGATAATCTTCGTGAGTAAAATTCTCATTAAACTGTGGCGCCGTTGGATAGCTTGTATAGCGTGGACCCGGTTTATCGTACTTTTTAAATTTTGTTAAATCTATTTCAAACATTAAAACTCCTTAAATTCATTTACCACTAAGACAAAACACTAAGGACACAGAGTTTCACTAAGTGTTTCTAAATGCTCTTAGTTTCTAAGTGGTGAAAAACCTTGCTTTCTTCTTTTACAGATTGCACAAGTGCTTTTACATTTTCTGGATCGATATCAGGTAAAACACCATGCCCAAGATTAAAAATATGTCCATTCCCTTTTCCAAATGATGAAAGAACTCGCTTAGTTTCTTTCCTGATGTAATCTTTATTTGCATAGAGAACTGTTGGATCCATATTTCCTTGTAAAGCAACTTTATCCCCAACTTGCTTTCTAACTTCACCTAAATCCATTGTCCAATCAAGACCAAGAACATCAGCTCCAATATTTGCCAACTTATCTAATTTAAAATGAACACCTTTTGCGAAAAAAATTACAGGTTCATCTTTTCTTTTAATCTGTGAAATTATTTTTTCAACATACTGCAAAGAAAATTCTTCAAAGTCTTTTTGTGAAAGTATTCCGCCCCAGGTATCAAAAATCTGAACAGCATTACAGCCAGCTTCTATTTTTGCAGAAAGATAATCAGCTATTATTTTTGATAACTTGTTCAAAATAGCATGAGCAAGCTCGGGGTTATTATAGATAAGTTTTTTTACTTCTGAAAAATTCTTAGAGCCTTTTCCCTCAACCATGTAAGTAAGCAGCGTCCACGGTGAACCGCTAAATCCTATCAATGGAACACGATTATCTAAATTCTTTTTTGTAAGTATAACAGCATCAAGAACATACTTTAATTCTTTTGTTGGATCAATATCTTTCAATTTCTTTGCATCCTCAACAGTACGAATTGGATTTGGAAAAACAGGACCTTTTCCTTCATTCATCTCAAGATGCATTCCCATTGCTTCGGGAATAACAAGTATATCGGAAAAAAGTATCGCTGCATCAACGCCAACAATATCAATAGGTTGGATTGTAACTTCGGCAGCCAATTCAGGGGTTTTGCACATTGTTAAAAAATCTGACTGAGCACGCACAGCACGGTACTCTGGTAAATATCTTCCAGCCTGACGCATAATCCAGATTGGTGTTCGCTCTACGTTTTGTTTTTTACAGGCTCTCAGAAATAAATCATTTTTAAGTTGGCTCAAATTGTTCTCCATATTTTTTATTTACTATAAAACTCAATCATCTTATTTGCCAGACCTTTAATTGTAAACTCTTCCGGCATTATGCTAACACTAACCTTGCTGTTTTCAATTGCGGATTTTGTTGTTGGTCCGATTGCAGCGACATCATAATTTTTAAAAAATGAGACCGCATTATTTATATCCATTATTATTAAAAAGTTTTCAAACGTAGATGGGCTTGTAAAAATAAAAACATCCGGTTTGCTGTTATTTAATTGTGCAACATTATGCTTAACTGTTTCTTTTGATGGCAATGAAACATTGTAAACTGGTGCGGTAATAATTTTTGCTCCAAGTTCTTGCAATCCTTTTGGTAAACCTTCTCTGCCAATTGCGGAACGTGGAATGAAGACTAATTTATCCTTTAAATTATATTTAGATAATTCCTCAACAACACCTTCACCTGAAAATTTTTCCGGAACAATATCAACTTTAATTTCATTTTCTTCGCAAATAGATTTTGTTTTATTTCCAACTGCAACAATTGATGTTTTATCATATTCTATCTCAAGATTCAATTCAGCACAACGCTTTTTAAACATTGTAACAGCGTGAGCCGAGGTAAAAACAATAAAATCAATTTTTTGTGATGATAACATTACTTCATCAAATTTATCCCAACTGTTTGGAGGAACAATTTCTAAAGTAGGAAACACAATTACATCTGCACCAAGCTCGCTAAAAATAGCAGCGGATTCTTTTGATTGTTCAACTGTTCTGGTAAGAACAATTGTTTTATTTTTTAGTGGTCTAACTTTGCTGTTCTTAAAACCAGAATACAAACCATGTAAAATAAAATCAAAAAGTTTTTCGCGCTCTTCTTTTAGCTTTTCACTGCCATACTTATTTTCTATACCTCGCTGAACAGCCCCAAAAACACTGCCCAAAACAAGTTTAACTGCAAAACTTTCATCAATATCACGAAAAAGATTTTCTCGCTTTCCTTTGTAGATAATGCTGCTTAAAATAGATTTTAGTTCATCACTCATTGTGCGTAGTCCATTACAAAATTCGTTTTCAGCGTTCATATATTCTTTCTGATAGATCAGAAAAAAATTTTGATACTTTATCATAAACATATAAAGCTGTATTACGTAGGTATGAAGTGAATCAATAACGCTAATTTCGGAATCAATTTTATTTTTGAGCGATACATTCAGATGCTCGAGTTTGGAACTCATAATTGTAAAGTAAAGTTCTTCCTTTGAGCTGAAATAATTATATACTGTTCCTTTTGCAACATCAGTTAGCCTTGCAACATCATCCATCATTACTTCGTGATAATTTTTTTGAGAAAAAAGTTCAGCCGCAACTTCAAGCATCAGTTCGCGTTTTTTTTCTTTGCGTTTTATTTTTTCTTCTTTCACAACCATCTGCTTAGTTTATTTTCCAGCTATTCTGATAAATTACAGATGCATTGTTTGGATCAATCACAATCTGTTCACCTTCTGCGCGGTAGTTATCTGCGCTTTTATTTTCTTTTAGAGTGCTAAATAGATTCCATACATATTTGTTGTATTTAGCCTCCCAAACAAAATCTACTTTCCAATCTTTTATTCCTTTTGGTAAACCGTATTCCGTTGCTATTTGTCTTGCTGTATTTTCATCAACAACAAAATCACAATCATACTGGTTAGCATTACAATCAGGAATTCCAACAACTTCATATTGATTTAAAACTTTACCTGTGCTATCAGCCGTAAATCTAATTAACTCATCAACAAACAGCTTTTCCGGCATATAAAATTTATATACCATTAAATAATTTGATTCAATATGTTTGGATTGATTGAAATCTATCGTAATATATTTTTTAAAAAATTCATCACCGGTTTTAGAAACAATAAATTGATCTGATTTTTTTAGAATACTTAATGGAATTTGTGATTCATCTTGTTCCTGACATGGTTTGCAGGAGCATCCGGCATAAAACAAAAAAAAGGCAAATAACAAAAACGCAAACACATCAAAGAAAAATGTTTTAAATATTATTTTCTTCATTTCTTTCTCGCCGTTTGATATACTTCTTTTAAAATTTTATTTGCGCCGGCTTTTAATAAATCTTTGGCAAGATTCTTACCAAGTTTTTCCGGATCATTTTTACTGCCGCGCAATTTTTTACGATAAGTTATTGATCCATCAAGCGAGCCAACGACGGCATCAAGATATAATCCGCTTGTTGTAACCTCTGCAAAAGCTCCGATAGGAACCTGACATCCGCCTTCTAAAGCACGAAGCAAAGCACGCTCTGCAATTACAGCTTTATATGTTTCGTCGTGATGAAGTGATATGATAATTTCTTCCACCACTTTATTGTCTTTATGAATTTCAATTCCCAATGCTCCCTGTCCAACTGCTGGAAGTATTTCATCTTTGGAAATAAAAGAGGAGATGTGTTTTTTGAGATTTAATCTTTCAACACCGGCGCGTGCAAGAACAATCGCATCCCAATCAGATTCTAAAAATTTCTGTATTCTGGAAGGAACATTTCCACGTAATTCAAAAATTTGTAAATCCGGACGAAGATGCAGCAACTGAGACCGTCTTCTCAAAGAACCTGTTGCCACTTTTGCATTTTCGGGAAGTTTATTTATTGTCATTCCTTTTTTTCTTGCAATCAAAACATCTTCAACAGCGTGGCGTTTTGTAACAGCGGTAAGTTTTAATCCGGCAGGAATTTGCGTTTGCAAATCTTTTAAACTGTGCACAGCTAAATCGATTCGTTTAGCAAGAAGCTCAACTTCAAGTTCTTTTGTAAAAAGAGATTTATCTCCAATTTTTGAAAGCGCAACATCAAGAATCTTATCACCTTTAGTTTTGATGATTTTGATTTCTACGCTTACATTTTTGTTTTTCTTTTCAAGTTCGCGTTTAATAAAATTTGCCTGCCAAAGTGCAAGCTCGCTTCCGCGTGAACCGATTACAATTTTTTGTTTCAAATATCTTTCCTTAAAAACTTTGTCACACTGAGCCTGTCGAAGTGTGACTTTCAACTTATTATTCCGCCTTCGACAAGCTTAGGCTGACATTTCTAATTTAATCTTTATTTTTTGTCTTTTCATTCAGTCCAAACAAATCTCTAATTACAGAAATTTTAGCTGCTGTATCTTCGGCACGTAAATCTGATTCTGAGATTTTTCTTAATTCAATTGTTGGATGATGAAGGATTTTATTCATTATCCGTTTAGTAATTATTTCTAATTTTTCCTTGTCATCTTCAGAAAACTTATTTATGTTTTTTTCAACTTCCTCTGCACGAACACTTTCAAAATAATCGCGCAAAGTTTTAATTGTTGGCGCAGCTTCAAGCGAGTTGTACCATCCAAAAAAGTTATCAAGCTCTTCCTGAATTATCTTTTCAACTTTTGGAATTTCCGTTTTTCTTTTGGATAGATTTTGTTCAACAATAATGTTTAAAGAATCTATATCATGATAAAAAACATAATCAATCTTTTTGGTTTCAGGATCAATGTCGCGCGGAATTGCAATATCCATCAGCACCATCGATGCGTAGTTACGTTTCTTCATCGCATTTTCAATATCTTGTTTGGTTATGATAAGTCCTTCAGCACTTGTAGCACTAACAACAATATCAAACTTATATAGATGCTCTTTAAAATTTGAAAAAGGGAAGACTGCGGTTTTTAATTCAGCAGCAAGTTTTTCTGCTTTATCAAAAGAACGATTTGTTAATGCTAATCTTCCGATTCCTCTATCGCGCAAATGTTTTGCAGCAATCTCACCTGTTTCTCCTGTCCCAATTATCAAAGCAGATTTTTTTTGAAGATTAGAGAAAATCTTTTCAACAAGTTGCACCGCAGCATAACTAACAGTAACAGCGCCTTCGCTTATTGTTGTTTCGTTAATTGCGCGCTTGCCAACACGCGTTGCAGCATCCATTACACGGCGAATTAAAACTCCGGCAAAGTTCATCTCTTCCGAAATAAGAAATGAATCTTTTACCTGTTTAAAAATTTGATTATCACCAATCAGTAAAGATTCAATTCCGCAAGTAACACGGAAAAGATGTTCGATAGATTCACGAGAAATAAAATTCTGAAAATTTTCATCTTTAACATGAAAACTTGATTTATATTTTTTTATAAGATTTTGTAAATCATCAATACTTGTTTTCTCATCCTTTGGAATCACATAAATTTCTGTTCTGTTGCAAGTAGAAATAATTATTCCCTCTGCAAAAGCGCTGTCTTTTGTCTGCTGGATAAACTTTCTGATTTCATCTTCACTTAAGTGAAGCGCTTCTCTAAGTTCAACCGGTGCAGTGTGGTGATTTATTGATATTCCAAGGAGATTCATATCTTAATAAAAAGAGTGAAAACTTTTTGCTAGAAAGTTTGTAAGCACTGTTGATAAAATTGCAAATGTAAATCCAATGATTGAAAGAATTATTAATTTCTTTCCACGCCATTTACCAAGAAATTTATTAATAAGTCCAAAGCCATATAGAAGCCAAACTACAAATGTTCCAATTAATTTTGGATCAAGAAATGTTATTTTAGGGAAGGCTTGTGGTAACCAAATTATTCCGATAATTATTGTGATGGTTAAAAAAACAAAACCAATAATAGCTGCAATGAAACTCATCTTTTCTAAAATTTCTAAACTTGGCAGCCTGTCAAATATCAACCCAAACTTATTCAGTTTTATTTCATTATAAAGAATTAAATAGAGAACTCCATATACAGCAGAAATTGTAATTCCCGCATATCCAATTAGTGCGCTAATAACATGGATACCAAGCAAGTTACTTCTAAGCACTTCTTTAACTTCGGCAAGATCTTGAATAAAGAGTGTA
>JAGOXU010000331.1 GCA_018059515.1 Ignavibacterium sp. | reverse complement strand
TTTACTATGCGCATTCTTATATGAATTTATATTAATTGTGCCATTTTTATATGAGTTATCAAGAAGTTTAATGTTATCTTTCAATGTTTTGATATTGGTCTGCAATCCTGAAATAGTACTTCCTGCCGAAGAAAAAGCATTTTTAAACTTTCCGTCTAAATTTCCATAGATATTAAAACTACATTCAAAAGTTCTACCCATTAATTTTTCATCTCCCTTCTTACAAAAATAGCACTTTCAATCCACTTATCTAAGTCTTTTAGTGATCTCCCAAGAAAAAAATCTAGCGGAGTTTTGGTGGTTATAGATAAAAAAACAACTTTATTTCTGATTTCTTCTAATATATTTTTGCCCAAATTTAACCGAACAAAAAATTATTCACCTCAGCAATAACGGATAAATAGTCATTGCCTTTAAGCATTTGGATATCATCAATTGCCACATTGGCAGCTTTAGCGCCAATAATAGCTTGATATCGCATTGAATAGCAAATCGCCGGAGTTTTGTCGCCCAAAGTACGAGCTGTTTCTTCAGCTACTAACAAATCATTACCGGTTAAATTATCAAAATTTAAATTTAATTCATTAACTTTTTGCCCATTGATATCAACTTCATTTTTTAAACTAATCTTTTTAATCATTTTAATTCTCCCTTATTGTTATATTTTTACTTTTGTTGTACAATTTCACTAGAAAGAGGTGTAATTTATGAACATTTTTCTTAATATAATGCTAGTACCATTTTCAATATTCTTCGGTGGAGTAATAGGCTCTTTTTTAAAACCTTTGTTAGGGGATATTGGCTTTTGGATAATAACAATAATCTCTGCCATTCTTTTTTAGGGCTTTAACTATTCTTCTAATGAAGATACTGAAGCTAATGCAGAAAGCAACCCATCATCAACTAAAAGAGGACCTTCATTTTTTACACTCAGACGAATTGTTAGAAGATTAAAATAGCCCGCTTAAAAGCAGGCTATTTTTTTTATATTAATCCTAAAGCTAACCTAACCGCTTCTAAACTATCACTACCGTTTATGTTGCAAATGTAATTAAATTTATCTATTTCTAAAACATTAATATTATCAATAGATATTTTAATATAAACAACTTCCATTTCAGTTGAAGAATCTGTTGTTGCTCCTACATTTAATTTACCCAATTCCACTTTTTTCGGTGTTGCCTTAACTACTACTTTTATAGGAACAACTTTATATTCACCGGTACTGGCGTTATATACTTGTTGCGCACCTCTTATATCGAGTTGGTGAGCAACAGGCTTAGCTAAGCCAATCAACGGCTTTGTTATCTGGCGCCAATTTAATTGAACTGTCATCTTGGAGAAATGGCCGATTGTTAAGCTGTCTACCTCACCGGCAACGCCTGCACCTTTTACTGTTTCAGACATATATTCAAGGCTAGGTAATTGAACATCAGCTAATCCCAACAAATCAACGCCATTTTCATAAACCCTAAAATTAATTAACTTTTCAGGTACTTGATTCATTTTTCACCGCTCCTTTCTTACGCAAATAAAGTTTCTAAATATTTTGGATCATACTCTAAAATAAAATCAATTTCTCTTGCTGGACTTGGTGGCGTAATATATACATGGAATTTTATAATTCCGTCCATCAAATTTATATTAGGGTTTTCATCAGCACGAAACTCCACTCGACCACCTAATATAAATTGTCTCGCTGTTAGCGCATTTAACCAAAGATTGGCACTATCAACAATCGTTTCTACCAATCTTTTATTTATTGGAAAGTCAACTTTTTGCCAATAGGTTGTTATCAAAGTATTATTAATCCAATCAAACATTCTTCGAATTGGAATAAATGCATCCTTAGGATCAGTTACACTTGGATATACACCGGTTCTATTACCCCATACCTTCCAACCACCAATAAAATTAATTGCAGTTATAATTCCTTGCCCATTAAGATATGCTGCTATATCAGTTCCAAGCATTATATCTTTACCATTTGCTAATACAGCACTGTCGATTTGCAAAGATTTATTAGATGGGCTTACATATGGTACATCCTCATTATCAGCATCAGTTTTACAAATAACCCCTGCTAGTTGCGTACTTAAATGATATTGTTTATCCCCTAAATTAATTTTCGGCCAACATACAACTTGTCTTGCACTCATATAGTTATTTTGATTTTTCCAATTGGGTGCATCAGCATATTTCGTAATCGTTTCAGTAGGTATGTCTGTCAAGGCAATGCATTTAAAATGTCCGTTGATATTACTAGCTTTTGCAACCATGACAGCAGCAACTTCTGAATTACAACTCCACTTCGGCGCTAATATTAAACCTGGTACTAATCTAAAGTAAGGAAAAATTTGATTGATTAATTCTAGTCCCTCATAATCACCGGTATTAATATCAACTCCGCCAATAATATCATCTTTTGTTACGGCACTAGGATCAACCTTATCAAAACTTACCACAATATTATCACCAGTAATTGCACCATCGGTTAATGCTGTAATAATCAAATCACCCTCGTCACTATAAGCCACTGTATAGTCGGTATTTCTAACTAAAGGCTGTCCCGCTGAAGTCAACTTGACTATCAGTGTTGATACGATAACCGGTTCTGTTATTTTTCCTATTTTATTCACTAAAGTAATTGCTTTATCGATAATATTAATTTTGTGAACATTAGTATCTAAAACATTAATTAACACTACCGGTGCTACATTAAATAACGCAAAGTGCGACTTCATAAATTCGCATAAAGTGTATTTATCCCAGTCATCACTATAGCCAAATTGCTCTACCGCTTCAGCATAGGTATAACACAACATAGGCTTGTTAGCCTTTGCCGGAGAACTTGCTAAATGAATCGGAGCAGTTCCAAATACAACAGGCAATCCCGCACCGGTGGCACAATACTAGTCGGAACCTCATAACCGTAGACACCATGTTTATAGG
>JAGOXU010000330.1 GCA_018059515.1 Ignavibacterium sp. | reverse complement strand
TTTAGTCCAGCATTAAAGATAATTGTTCTTTCTTCTCAAGGAATATTTTTAAGCCATCACTTGCAAACCTAATTGCTTCTGCCCTTTCGTTTAGTGATTTAATTTCTTTTAATATTTCATTTGTCTCGTAGCTTGTATAATATCCGTTTGATGTTGCAATTACCGGGAGTATTCCGTTTGCTCTGATGAAGTTAATTATTTTTCTTAATCGAGCCTGTGCAAACTTTTCTTTATTTGTTATTTGTTTTACTCTTTGAATTAAGTTTGGTGCTTTGATTGGATTTTTTTTATCAATCTTTTTTACTACATCATAAACACAAAGTAATAATTCTTTTTCTTCTATACTTAGTGGCGCTGTTATTTCTTCAAAATTTGTTATCAATTTAAAATAACTCCGATAACTTTATAAATGCTTCGTGTTCCTCTTTTATTTCTGAAATCCATTCTTTTTGCCAATCATCTAAAATCATAATATTTGCACGAGGCTCTTTCAACTCAATCACCAATTCCGGTAATCCTAATCCGCATACTTTACAAAATTGAATATTATTCTGTACTGATGCACCGCAAACACAAATTATATTATTCATTTTCAATCCCTTCTAATTCAAATTGTTGGCGTTTTAATTTTTGGTCTAAAAAGAAATTATCTAAGATGTCTTTAATAACTTTGGCATCAGACTGATCTAATCCCTTCGCTAAGTTTTCTATATTTTCCCTTAATTCATAATCCGCCCTAAATTGGAACGTCTTGCCTTTATATATTACCTCTGATTGTATTACATAATTACTGCGCTTCCTTTTTGTTTTGAAAACATAAAAATTATCCATCTTTTACTCCTTTCGTTGTATGCAATAGTTATGCTTATTGCGGGCTAAGTTTCGTATGCAATAAGGTTTTCGTTTTTTCGTCCCTATCCCAATCTCTAACCACATTTAAATGTTTTTCTGTAAACTGTATGCAGTATTTAATCCCATTCTTTTCAACGAACACTTCCAGCCATTCATTGCCGGTTAGTTTAAATGTTTTTGTTTTGGTCATTCCCATTTTGCTTTCCTCCGTCCGCCCGCAAAAGCATAACTCGCTAATCAAAGCGAATTACTTTTGCTTCCGGCTTATTTTGGTTTGTAAATAATTATTTAATTTTTTTTCTTAAAATCATTCTCAGTTATTTCCGTAATCGCTTTATCAGCAAATCTGTTGGGCTGACCGCTTACAGCATTGTATATTGTGCTCGCTCGATGTCCAACCGCCTTACTGCTAAATCAAAATATTTCTTTTCTTTTTCTATTACTATAAAATTTCTTTTGCTTTTATGTGCAGCAACGGCTGTTGTACCACTACCACCAAAACCGTCAAATACTAAATCTCCTTCATTCGTGTACGTGCGAATAAGATACTCAAATAAGCCAACGGGCTTTTGGGTTTCGTGCATATCTTTTTCCCGGGGGTTAGCAAATTTTTGAACTGATTTAGGATATTTCATTTCGCTTTGTTGTGATTGTACTGCTTTAGTTTTTATTTGGCTATTACTATTTATTTCGCCACCGTTTACTATTGCACCCATAGAATGATTAGGTTCACCCTTTCTCATTTGTGGGTTATAGGTTGGTTGCATATAACTAAAAACTAAAATATTTTCGTGTGCTTTCAATGGTCGCTTGCTTACCATAGCAAATTGTGTCGGATGTGTCTTTTCCCATATCCACTCGTATTTTAACATAACTAAATTACTACTCGCTAAAATTGTCGTAAACGGCTGGCTCGCAGTTAAACAAATTACGCCCGTTGGTTTTATCAGTTCCATTCGGCTTTCCCAATATCTTTTAAGATCAATCGGCTCTTTGTCCCAATCACAATTAGTCGTATTGTACGGCATATCCTCAAGTATAAGGTCAGCTTTGGCGGACACGCAACCAGTCAATTCTAAGCTATCTCCGTGTGTAATTTCATTTATTGCTATTGGCGGCAAGCTAACTAAGCGGTTCAACTCTGAACTATTATTTACTTCGCTTAATTTTTGTTCTGCAATATTTTTTTGTTGTTTACTCATAATCTCTTTTTGTTTCCGTCAGGTTAACCGCCATCTGTTATACTTGCTCAGTCGCTTTTAGTTGATCCATAAAGTTCACAACATCAAGTAAGCATTCCTTTGTAAATGCTACATCACGTTCAAGATATAATTCAAATTCTTTCCATTTTTTATAATATTTAATTTCTCCAAGTAAGTTTTTCGTTCTGTTATTATAAATACTCCAATATTCATCATATAGCATTTCAAAATAAATAAACTTGTATTTGGTTTTCATTCTCGCTCCTTCAAAGTATAACTCGCAATTCGTACCGAATTGCTATTGTTATCTGCTTAATTTAGTTCTTAAATATTTTAATGAACCCATATTTTGTAATAACGTATATATGGTATTTGCTTACTAAACTTGTTTCACTGTCAAAATTTATTTTGTTAAATATTTCCATCAATCTTTTTTCGCAATCGGCACAATTGCAACAATGTTAGGCTGAATTTTGGCTATCACTTTAATGGTATTCCCATTACTGCTGCCATTTCTTCCATTGTGCTATTTTTGTCTCGCATTATCCTATTATAGTTTTCAATTCTTTTCTTCTCAATATCTTTCTTAAATTTACGTGCTTCAAATTCTGCTCGCCTTTTTTTCTTTTTACTTCCAAAATCTTTCATCTCACTTCTCCCGCCAAAATCAGCCTAACAAGCCAATCAAACTGACTTGCTATCTGTTCTGGCTATTTTTGTTTATAAATTATTTAAGTTAATTATCTTCAATCCATTCTCTCTTTTTAACGCAAGCAGTTTATCGGCAACATCGTTAGTTTGACCTTACATTCCACTGTTTAATTGCTTCTTGTTCGGTTGTAAAATCATCCATACAAGCGCCACAAACATCGCTATTACACTGTATATGCCAGTATTCATCTTCTGTTTGCCAAGTCCT
>JAGOXU010000329.1 GCA_018059515.1 Ignavibacterium sp. | reverse complement strand
ACAACATCTCGTCCCTAACGGGACTTTATTTTTATTGTGATTTTATTTTGTTAACAACATCTCGTCCCTAACGGGACTTTATTTTTATTGTGATTTTATTTTTGTTAACAACATCTTGTCCCTAACGGGACTTTGTTTTTATTGTGATTTTATTTTTGTTAACAACATCACGTCCCTAACGGGACTATATTTTTTCAAATGTAATTTCCGAATCAAATCCCGTTAGGGATTTAATGTTGGTAAACACCAAACGTAAAAGAAAATTAAAAATCCCTTTAGGGATGAAATAAAATTCCTAAATCAACATTTTTCTTAAAATCTCATTAACAATCTTCGGATTAGCTTTCCCTTTTGATTCTTTCATCACTTGTCCGACAAAAAACCCAAAAACCTTTTCTTTTCCTGATTTATACTCTTCGACCTGTTCTTTATTTGCCTCAATAATTTTTTTAATTATTAATTCAATCTCAGTTGTATCAGAAATCTGAACAAGGTTTTTTTCATTTATAATCTGTTCAGGATCAGAATTACTCCCAATCATAATAGGAAAAATATCTTTAGCAATTTTTCCGTTTATCGTTCCACTTTTTATAAGATTAATTAGCTTGCCCAAATTTAACGGAGTTACTGTGAAATCCGAAATATCAATTTTTTTTTCATTAACAATTGCAAGCACTTCAGTTGTTACCCAATTGCAAGCTGTTTTATAGTCATCTGTTACAGAAATTACTTTTTCATAATATTCTGCAAGTGCTTTTGTTTGTGTTAAAATTTCTGAATCATAAACGGACAATGAATAATCTGAAATAAATCTTTTTTGTTTTGCATCCGGTAATTCCGGTAAACCTTTTGCGATTTCAGTTTTCCAGATTTCATCAACAATTACAGGCAGTAAATCAGGATCGGGAAAATATCTATAATCGTGTGCCTCTTCTTTACTACGCATTGGATAAGCTTCGTTTGCATCTGCATTCCACAAAAGAGTTTGCTGAACAATTTTTTCGCCGTCTTCTATCATTTCAATTTGTCTGTTCACCTCAAACTCAATTGCGCGCTCAACATTACGGAACGAGTTCATATTTTTTATTTCAGTTTTCACTCCAAACTTCTCTTCACCTTTTAATCGAACAGAAATATTTGCATCACATCTTAGCGAACCCTCTTCCATATTTCCATCACAAATTCCAAGATACTGCACAATTTGTTTTATCTTGCTTAAATATAAATAGGCTTCTTCCGCAGTGCGGATGTCAGGATCACTAACAATTTCCATCAACGGAATGCCGCACCTGTTAACATCAACCAAGGTTGCAGTGCTTTGATCGTGAATAGATTTTCCGGCATCTTCTTCCATGTGTATTCTTGTTATTCCAATTTTTTTAGATGAATAATTTTTTGGATTTACCTCAATAAATCCATGTTCACAAATCGGTTCTTCGTATTGCGAGATCTGATAGCCTTTCGGAAGATCAGGATAAAAATAATTTTTTCTTGCAAAGATGGAATGCTTATTTATTTTACAGTTGGTAGCCAAACCCATTAACGTGGTAAATTCCACAACTTTTTTATTTAAAACTGGTAAAACTCCGGGATGACCGAGACAAACCGGACAAGTATTACTGTTAGGTTCGTTACCAAACTTGGTAGAACATCCGCAAAAAATTTTTGAGTTTGTTAAAAGTTGGGCGTGTACTTCTAAACCTATAACTGCTTCGTATTTTGTATTCATAAATTGATATTGTTTACGAGGGCAAATATATAGATGATGAACTTTATATAGAAAGATTAAAATTTATCTTTTATGATTGCCGATGATTGCCGGATGAAAAGTTTGTCGGGCGGTTTTATATTACTTTAGATATAATTATTTTCAACATCATTTATTAACCAATTGATTTATGGAACGATTACAAAAGATTGGATTGGTACTTGGATTAATTTCATTTGTAATGGTTTTAATTTTTTTTAATCCGGTTCCAGAAAACCCAAACGTTGGTAAAGTTGCTGCAGTAGCATTACTTATGGCAATTTGGTGGATTACAGAAGCCGTTCCATTAGCCGCAACATCGTTAGTACCATTGGTTTTCTTTCCATTTTTTGGAGTGCTTTCGGGTGCAGAAATTTCCGGTTCGTACATTAACTCAGTTATCTTTTTATTCATTGGCGGATTTATGCTTGCCATCGCAATGGAAAACTGGGGCTTGCATAAACGTATCGCTCTAAAAATTATTTCAATATTCGGCGGAACAGCAAACTCAATTTTATACGGGTTTATGTTATCAGCCGCATTTCTTTCAATGTGGATATCAAATACAGCAACTGCGGTAATGATGCTGCCGATTGCTCTGGCTGTTATCACAAAAATTGAAAATGAATTTGGCAGAGAAGAAACTAAAAATTTTTCAAAATCTATTTTACTTGGAATTGCATATTCATGTTCTATCGGCGGTATTGCAACTTTAATTGGAACACCACCAAACCTTGCGTTACTAAGAATCCATAAAATCGCTTTTCCAAATGCGCCGGAGATATCTTTTGGCTATTGGATGCTTCTCGCAATTCCTATCACAATAATTCTTTTAATTATTACTGCAATATTTTTATCAAAAATAGTTTTCAAGTCAAACAATAAAATAAAAATCAGTAAAGATTTTATTAGGAATGAATACAAATTGCTCGGTAAATTTTCTTATTCTGAAAAAGTGATCACAATAGTTTTTGGAATAACATCTTTACTATGGATTTTTAGAACGGATTTAAACCTTGGATTTGTAAATATTAAAGGCTGGTCTTCAATCTTTTCGACTCCGGCATTTATTGACGATGGAACTATAGCAATTACAATGGCATTTTTACTTTTTCTTTTTCCATCCAAAGATGAAAAACAAAAAACGATACTTGGTGCAAACGTGTTTGAGCAAATTCCCTGGGGAATAATTTTATTGTTCGGCGGCGGCTTTGCACTTGCAACAGCATTTAG
>JAGOXU010000124.1 GCA_018059515.1 Ignavibacterium sp. | reverse complement strand
AAGCAGTTATCATCTTTCTCTGCACATTTCCTATCCAAATAAAAATGATATTGAGAGAGCAGACAGTAATGGATATTTGCCAGGCGGAGATATTATGATTCACGGTAAACCAAACTATTTTGGCTGGCTTCCATTTGTTTACGATAAAAAGGATTGGACTGATGGATGCATTGCAGTTGGTAACATTGATATTGAAGAAATTTGGAATGCTGTTGATGACAGTACGAAAATAGAAATATTACCATGAGCAAGTTAAGGTCATTCCGTTCACCGTGGCGAATTGTTTCGGAATCTTTAGTATCAACCAAAGAACCTGAAACAAGTTCAGGTTGACTAACTATACTTTTAATCCATCAATCATTTGTTGATGGATTTTTTTATTGCTTGCTAAAATTTGCGGAGAAAAAATATCAATTTCATTTCCGGAAAAATCAGTAACTATTCCACCAGCTTCTTCAACAAGTAATTTTCCGGCACACAAATCCCACGGCTGAAGAGAAACTTCCCAGAATCCATCAAAAACTCCGCGTGCAACGTAACAGAAATCAATTGCAGCAGAACCTAATCTGCGTACCGCTCTTGCTTTTTTAGTTAAGGTTTCAAATCTCTCAAAAGCATTATCAGGATTTTCAGCAATATTGTATGGAAAACCTGTAACCAAAACTCCCAAACCTAATTTATTGTTATCACTAACATTTATTTTATTTTCATTTGCAAAACTGCCGCTCCCCTTTTCAGCGGAATAAAAAACATTTTGCATAACATCGTAAACAACACCGGCAATTATTTCATCCTTTTTCATCACACCAATTGAAATCGAAAATATTGGCAAACCATGTGCAAAGTTTGTTGTGCCGTCTATAGGATCAATTACCCATAAATAATCCGAGTCTTTTTTATACTCACCTGATTCTTCTGTTAATATGTTGTGCGCTGGATATTTTTTTGAAATAAAATCTAAGATTGCTTTTTCAGCTTTCTTATCAATTTCTGTTACAAGATTTTTTTCATTCGTTTTAAATTCTATTTGAAAATTTTTTCCAAAACCATTGCGAATAATTTCTCCTGCAATTCCTGCAACTTCTAAAATGTTTTTAATCATAATTCTTTCAGTTTTGAGTGCAAATATAAAAACTCCACATCACAAGCCTAAATTTGTGCTTTTTCTGTTCCTTGATAGCACATTTGTAATTGGGTATATTTGCGCACAAATTTGTGTGAAAATAAGGAGAGAAATTGAGCCAAACTGATGATTTAGTTAAAAAAGAGTCTAAAGAAAATAATCTCGTTGATGAGATTCCATCAATCTTACCGATTCTTCCATTAAGAGATATTGTGATTTTTCCGTATATGATTTTTCCCGTTCTTGTCGGACGTGAACAATCAATCAATGCTGCAAACTTTGCGTTAGAAAATACTAAATACATTTTTCTATCCACGCAAAAAAAATCCAGTATAGAAGACCCCAAGCCCGAAGATTTTTATCTAGAAGGCACAGTTGCAAAGATTGTACAAATATTAAAATTACCGAACGGTTTACTTAAAATTTTAGTTGATGGATTATTGCAGGCAAAAATAGTTTCGTTTACAGATCGTAAAGAATTTTTTGAAGGTAAGATTGAAGTTATAATTCCTGAAACAATTGTTGATCACGAAATGAATGCTCTCGTTAGACAAATGACTCAGTTGTTTAAGAATTATGTAAAGATCAGCCGCAACGTACCGAATGAAACGATTGCTGCGTTTGATAATATCGAAGAACCGGATAGAAAGATTTTTTACGCTGCTGCAAATATCAATCAATCAATCGATATCAAACAGAATATACTTTCAAAGTACATCTTGAAAGAACAGTATTATGAAGTTATAAAAATTCTAAATTCTGAAATTGATATCCTGAAAATTGAAAAAGAAATTGATAACAAAGTTCAAGAAAATATTGCTAAGTCGCAGCGTAAGTTTATCATACAGGAACAAATAAAAATTTTGCAGGATGAGCTTGGTGACGATGAAGAATCAACATCTGAATTTGCAAAAATTAAAGATCAAATTGTAAAAGCAAAAATGCCCGCGGAAGTTGAAGCAAAAGCTCTTGAAGAATTTAACAAGCTGAAGAAAACACCGACAATGTCTCCGGAATCAACCGTGATAAGAAATTATCTTGATTGGCTTGTTGATATTCCGTGGTTTGAAAGAACTAAAGATAATTTAAGTATAAAACATGTTCAGAAAATTTTGGATGAAGATCATTTTGGATTAGAAAAACCAAAAGAACGAATCATCGAACATATTGCTGTTCTTAATCTTGTTAAAAATATGAAGGGACAGATTTTATGTTTTGTTGGACCACCCGGAGTTGGTAAAACATCTTTAGGTAAATCAATTGCTCGTGCACTTGGCAGAAAATTTATTCGTATAAGTCTTGGCGGTGTGCGTGATGAGGCTGAAATTCGTGGTCATCGTAAAACATATATCGGTTCGATGCCGGGAAAAATTATTCATTCAATGAAAAAAGCCGGAACAATAAATCCAGTAATTTTATTAGATGAAATTGATAAGATGAGCATGGATTTTCGCGGTGATCCTTCATCTGCGATGCTTGAAGTTTTAGATCCTGAACAGAACAACACATTTAACGATCATTACATTGAAGTTGATTATGATTTAAGCCAGGTTATGTTTATCACAACAGCAAATGTAAGATATAATATTCCCCTTCCTTTACAGGATAGAATGGAAGTTATTGAATTGCCCGGCTATCTTGATTATGATAAACTTGAAATTGCAAAAAGGCATATCTTACCAAAACAGCTTGTAGCGCACGGAATAGAAAATAAAAATGTAACTTTTTCTGATGAAGCAATAAAAAAAATAATTTCAGAATATACACGTGAGTCAGGAGTTAGAAATCTTGAAAGAGAATTGGCAACAGTTTGCAGAAAAGTTGCACGCGATATTGTTGTTAAAGAATCAGCAAATGGAAAAGTTAAAAACTCACGCAAACAGATTATTGATGAAAATAGAATTGAAGGATATTTAAAAACTCCCAGATTCAGATCTCACAGGCACAGCAAATCAAATAAGGTTGGAAGCGTTACAGGTTTAGCATGGACGAGTGTTGGCGGTGAAATTCTTACTGTTGATGTTACAATTATGAATGGCGGCGGAAAGCTTACACTTACAGGACAGCTTGGAAACATTATGAAAGAGTCTGCGCACGCTGGATTGAGTTATCTTCGTTCAAGATCAAAACAGTTGGGATTGAATCCTGATTTCTTCAAGGGAAAAGAGATTCACATTCATCTTCCCGAAGGTGCAATTCCAAAAGATGGACCGTCTGCGGGAATTACAATGGCAATGGCAATGCTTTCTGCAGTTAGTGGAATTCCTGCATCCAACAATATTGCTATGACAGGTGAAATAACTTTAACAGGTTCGCTTCTCGCAATCGGTGGATTGAATGAAAAGCTGCTCGCTGCAAAGCGGAACGATATAAAAACTATTCTTATCCCAAAGGATAATGAAATTGATTTAAAAGAAATGCCGGAAAAGGTTAAGGAAGGATTAAAAATTATTCCTATAGCAAAATTGGAAGAAGCTATTCCTTATGTTTTTCCTGATATGAAAAAAATTAAGCCAACAACAACTAAGAAAGTTATCAAGGCAAAGAAAAAGAAATAATGCCTGAATCATTAGTTATAAATAACGCTGCATCTATCGATGAACAATATCAGCTTTTAGTTAAGCAGGTGAAAAATTTATTGAGGAAAGAAGATAATCTTATTACCAATCTTTCTAATTTTACTGCTGCTCTAAAACAAACATTTAGTAAAATTAGCTGGGTGGGATTTTACCTTTTTGATGGTACTAAACTTTATCTCGGACCATTTCAGGGAAAAGTTGCATGCACAGAAATAAAAATGGGCAGTGGCGTTTGCGGAACCTCAGCACAAAAAAGAGAAACAATTATTGTTGATGACGTAGATAAATTTCCCGGACATATTGCGTGTGATGTTGAATCAAAATCTGAAATCGTAGTACCGATAGTTAAGGACGAAAACCTGCCTGCCGATAGGCAAGAACTTTTTGGTGTTTTGGATTTAGACAGCACAGAATACGGTTCATTTAATGAAACAGACAAAAAATATCTTGAAGAATTAGTTAGATTTTTAATTAAAGAAATAATTTAAATTTTATGGCATATCAAGTAACAGCAAGAAAATGGCGACCGCAAAAATTTGAAGATGTTGTCGGTCAGGAACATATTACAGCAACATTAAAGAATGCAATAAAAACTAATCGCATTGCACACGCATATATTTTTACGGGTCCACGCGGTGTGGGTAAAACTACAACAGCAAGAATACTTGCTAAAGCCTTGAACTGCGAAAATCCTCAGGACGCTGAACCTTGCAATGAATGTGCAATGTGCAAAACGATTAATGATTCCCAGACAATGGATATAATTGAAATTGACGGCGCATCAAATCGTGGTATTGATGAGATTAGAACATTGCGCGAATCTGTAAAATATGCTCCAACGCGCGGCAAGTATAAAATTTATATAATCGATGAAGTTCACATGCTAACAAAGGAATCGTTTAATGCATTCCTAAAAACTTTGGAAGAACCGCCGGCACATACAATTTTTGTTTTTGCAACAACAGATATTCATAAAGTTCCGCTTACAATAATTTCACGCTGCCAGCGATTTGATTTTAGAAGAATACAACTTGAAACTATTAAAAAAACTTTAAGCGAAATTGCAAAAGCAGAAAATATTTCTATCGATGATAAAACACTTACACTAATATCAAAAAAAGCTGACGGCGCACTACGCGATGCTCAAAGTTTATTTGATCAGGTAGTTTCTTTTTGCGGAGATAAAATTGATTCTGAAACAGTTGCAAAGATGTTAAACTTGATTGATGATGATTTATTCTTTACGATTTCGGATGCGATTCTTGAAAAAGATTTTAATGTTGTATTTCAAACGACGGATAAAATTTATCAAAACGGCTGGGACTTTATAGATTTTAATGATGGATTGCTTGAGCATTTTAGAAATATATTAACAGTAATCTTAACTGAAAGAACTGAGCTTGTTGAAACCGCAGAAGTTTATCGCACAAAGTATGCAAATTATATTCAAACCTTTTCTAAAGGTGATTTGCTAAGAATTTTAAATTACTTAAGTAAACTACAGCAGGAGTTAAGGTATTCGAACAATCAAAAACTTAAAATAGAAATTGCATTAACAAATCTTGTTGGATTAGAAAAATCGGCTACAATTTCTGAAATAATTTCCGGATTAGAATCTGGAAATATCGAAATCAAAAATTCCACTTCAACTTCTATTGCAAAAGAAAATAACACAGCAAGTTATTCTCCGAGACAATCTGCTCCTGAAAAAAAAAGAGAAGTTAAGTCAGAGCCTGCGGTAAAAACTGAAACATTTGTTCCTCCAATTAAAGAAACACTTTCGGGAATCCAAACAGATTTGAATTTTGAATTGATATCCCAAAAGTGGCAAAGTTTTGTGGATGATGTTTGCAGAGAAAAATCATATTTACTTACTCCGCTTTTAAATAATGTAAAACCAATAAATTTTGATGGAATAAATCTGCAATTGGAATCTTCCGATCCGACAACTGAATCCTCGTTGCTTTTACATCAGGAATATATTGATAAAAAATCCCGTGTTTTTTTTGGTAAAAAAATAAATATCAAGTTTGGTAAAAGTGAGACTTCAAAAATAAGAGCCACAGTTGCAAAAGAGCCAAAATCCACAAAAAATGAAAAAACTTCCAAAATCCTCGATCCTTACGAAAAAATCATAATCGAAGAGCTTGGCGGACGGGAATTAGACTAAGATTATCTGCAATATTTCTAATCTTTGAGCAGCTCTAAACGTTTGATAATTAAATAGTTATACATATTTTTGTGCCCTATGTCAAAAAACCTAATCATTGCCATAGACGGACCTGCAGGATCCGGGAAGAGTACAACCGCAAAACTTGTAGCTAAAAGATTAAATTATCTTTACATAGATACAGGTGCGATGTACAGAGCGGTTACGTTATTCGTTTTAAGAAATGGTTTGATGGGAAAAACGAATGAAATTATCCAGCTTGCAAACAGTTTACAAATTGTTCTAAGTTTTATTGATGGCGAAACCAACATTACTGTTAACGGCGAAGATGTTTCTAAAGAGATTCGATCTTTTGAAGTGAACAGTAACGTTAGCGAAATAAGCTGCATCGAAGCTGTAAGAAAAATTCTTGTAAAGAAACAGCAGGAAATGGGAAAAGACGGCGGCGTTGTTATGGAAGGTAGAGATATAACAACGGTTGTTTATCCAAATGCTGATGTTAAAATTTTCCTAACCGCAGGTATAGATGAAAGGGCTGAAAGACGCGCAAAAGAATTTTTTGAAAAAGGAAATGTTGTACCGATTGACAAAGTTAAAGAGAATTTGAAAAATAGAGATTATATCGATTCACACCGCGAAGCAAGCCCTTTAACTAAAACTCCTGATTCGATAGAAGTTGATACTTCTAACACAACAATTACAGAACAAGTTGAATTGATTTTAAATCAAGTAAAAATTATTGCTGATAAAAAAGGAATTAGAATTTAAGCCGGCTAAACTAATGTTAAACTAAATAGCCTGTTCTACTGAGCTATCCGGCTGAGACTCAGAAAAACAGAAAAATATTTTAGGAGGATTAATGTCCCAAGAAAAAGAAACGACTCTAAAAACTGTGACTGCCGATGAGTATGAAAAAGCCAAGAATAAATTTAATGCTGAAGAATACTCTCAAGAAGAGTTTATGGCACTTGCCAAGCTCTACTTAGATTCATTTAGAGATGTTAAAGAAGGCGAGATGATTAAGGGGAAAGTTGTTAGAATCATGGGTGATAATGTTATCGTTGATGTTGGTTTTAAATCCGAAGGTACAATACCAAAGAATGAATTTTTTGAAGGTGTTGATTTAAAAGTAGGACAAGAAATTGAAGTTGTATTAGAAAGTGTTGAAGATCAGGAAGGTAACCTTGTTCTTAGCAAACAGCGTGCAGATTTCTTACGTATCTGGGAAAAAGTTCTTAGAGCGCACGATACCGGTGAAATTATCGAAGGTAAGATTGTTAAAAGAATTAAAGGCGGAATGGTTGTTGATCTTTTAGGAATGGAAGCATTCTTACCAGGTTCACAAATCGATATTCGTCCTATCAGAGATTTTGATGCATTCGTTGGTCAAACAATGGATTTCAAAGTTGTTAAAGTTAATGTTCCTACTGAAAACGTTGTTGTATCACACAAAGTACTTGTTGAAGAAGAAATTTCAGATCAAAGAAATGCAATACTTACAGGATTAGAAAAAGGTCAGATACTTGAAGGTATCGTAAAAGCAATTACGGATTTTGGTGTATTTATTGATCTTGGCGGTGTTGATGGACTTATACACATTACTGATTTAAGCTGGGGAAGAATCAATCATCCAAATGAAGTTGTAAAACTTGATGAAACTATAAAAGTAGTTGTTACTGATTTTGATGAAGAGAAAAGAAGAATTTCACTTTCTCTTAAAAAACTTTTACCGCATCCTTGGGAACAAATTTCTGAGAAATATAATCTTGGTGATAAAGTTTCAGGCAGAGTTGTTTCTCTTACTGATTACGGTGCTTTTATTGAAATCGAAAAAGGAATTGAAGGTCTTATCCACAACTCTGAAATGAGCTGGACACAGCATATCAAACATCCTTCTCAAATAGTTGCAATGGGACAAATTATTGAAGCAATTATTTTAAGTCTTGATAAAGATGAAAAGAAAATTTCTCTTGGTATAAAACAACTTGAACCGGATCCTTGGGAAACTTTGATGGCTAAATATCCTGTTGGATCAAAACACTCAGGTGTTGCACGTAATCTTACAAACTTTGGCGTGTTTGTAGAGCTTGAGCCTGGAGTAGATGGATTAGTTCACATTTCAGATTTATCATGGACAAAGAAAATCCGTCATCCCGGGGAAGTTGTAAAGAAGAACGAAAGAATAGATGTATTAGTACTGGGTGTTGATGTTGATCAAAGAAAAATATCTCTCGGACACAAACAAATTATGGATAATCCTTGGGATACTTTTGAACAGGATTATTCTGTTGGCAAACTAACTACTGGTAAGGTAGTAAGAATAATTGAAAAAGGAATTATTGCTGAACTTCCTTCTCACGTTGATGGATTTGTACCAACGACACAGCTTTCTACATCAAAGATTAAAAATATTGCTAACCACTTCCCTATTGAGTCAACAATACCATTAAAAGTTATTGAGTTTGATAAGGAAAGCAAGAAAATAGTTTTAAGTGCTATCGCAGCTCTTAAAGAAAAATCTGATGAAGAAATTGAACAATATATTAACACCTATAAATTAGAACGAGTTACTGTTCAAAATATTCAAAGTGCAGAAATGGGAACTATTGATTCTTCAGAATTCCCAATCTTTGAAGTGGCTGAACCTGAACTACCAAAAAAAGAAGAGACTGAATAAATTCTCTTAAATATTCTATATTGGAGCGGGAAAATTTCCCGCTCTTTTTATATCAAACAAGACTAAAAATGCCCCAAACAGTTGCATTACATACATTAGGATGTAAACTCAATTTTTCAGAAACATCTACAATCGGAAATCATTTTTTACAAAATGGTTTTTCCGTTGTTGATATGAAAAATAGAGCTGATGTTTATGTTTTTAACACTTGTTCAGTTACCGAAAATGCTGAGAAGGAATGCAGACAGCTTGTGCGCCGAGTCTTAAGAACTAATCCGCAGGCTTATGTTATTGTTACAGGATGTTATGCACAGTTGAGAGCCGATGAAATAGCCGCAATTGATGGTGTTGATGCTGTACTTGGAAGTAATGAAAAGTTTGAAATATTTTCACTTATAAAAGATTTTAATAAAAAAGATTTATCCTGCATTTATGTCTCCCCAAAAGATGAACTAAATAAATTTGGATTAGCTAGTTCGACTGATGCTGACAGCAGAACAAGAGCTTATTTTAAAATTCAAGACGGCTGTGATTACAAATGTACTTTTTGTACAATTCCTCTTGCACGCGGTAAAAGCAGAAGTATGAATCCTGATCTTGTAGTTGAAGATTTTAAAAATCTTGTTAAGCAAGGTTACAAGGAAATTATTCTTACCGGCGTTAATGTTGGTGATTATGGAAAATCTTTCGAATTAGATTTTTTCTTGTTACTTAAAAAATTGATTCAAGTTGAAGGTAATTTTAGAATTAGAATTAGTTCAATCGAACCAAATTTGCTTACAGACGATATTATAAATCTCACAGCTAAATCTGAAAAAATGTGTAAGCATTTTCATATTCCACTGCAAAGCGGAAGCGATACTATTTTACATTCGATGCAAAGAAGATATAGTGTTGATGATTATAAGAATGTAATTCTAAAAGTTAAAGAAATGATTCCAGATGCTGGAATTGGAGTTGATGTTATCGTAGGATATCCAGGAGAGACAGAAAAAGAATTTATGGAAACATATAATTTCCTTCTCGATCTTCCAATTTCTTACTTGCACGTTTTTACTTATTCTGAAAGACCTGATACAAAAGCAATTTTAATTGCTGATCAAGTTGATCCGGCTGAAAGAAAAAGAAGGAACAAAATGCTAAGGATATTAAGTGATAAAAAGAAAAACTATTTTTACAATCAAATGATTGGAAAAACAGTTGATGTACTTTTCGAATCCGAAGATCCTGATGGAACCGTTAAGGGTTTTTCCTCAAATTATGTTAGAGTTCAAAAAACAACTGATAAAGATTTAGAAAACCAAATGTGTAAAGTTAATATTGAAGGAATCAGAAACGGTTTGCTTTATGG
>JAGOXU010000328.1 GCA_018059515.1 Ignavibacterium sp. | reverse complement strand
ACGAACAGAATATTGCGGATGCAGCTGCAACGATTTCGGTGATTTCAAAGGAAGAGTTAGAAAAAAAATCGTATAGCGATGTTACAGATGCTTTGAAAAATGTACCCGGTGTATTTGTGCAAGGTGGAGGAACGAACCAAACTATTTCTATTCGTGGTATGGGATCAGCGTATACACTCTTTCTCATTGATGGTAAACCCATGAATGATGGGAGCTTGTTAACCACAAACGGTGGTGTTCAAGGGGTATCGGTTAATTTCTTACCACCGATTGAAGCAATTGAACGTATCGAAGTCATCCGAGGGCCTTCGTCATCACTTTATGGTTCAGATGCGATGGGTGGTGTAATTAACATTATTACAAAAAAGCATCAGGATGAATTAACGGGAAGTATTCGTACTGAATATATCAAAGCAGGTCAGTCGAATGATGTGAACAATGATGCAACGAATACGAGTTTGTATGTCAATGCACCATTGATTGATAAATTTTTGTCCTTGCAAGTAACAGCAGGGTTACAATCTATTGATGAAAGTTCTTTGCAAAAAAAAACACTTCAGAATCTGGTGAAAGTGAACCAGATTTTAAAAAAACAAATCTTGGTGCAAAATTTGTATTTACTCCTGATGATAAAAATACAATTACAGCGGAATACACTCATACGCAACAAGAAAGAACACATAACCCTGGAAAAAGTTATACCTCACTCGTTTCTTCGACTGGTGATCGGGTTATAAGTGGAGGAAAAGATTATATTGATATAAATGGTATTCTTTATCCGGCTGTAGATACAGGAACATTAAATAAAGGTAAACCAGTATATAGATCGGATGTAGTACCTAATACACGTTCATATTCAGAACTTGAAAAAAATTCGTATAACATGACTCATGAAGGTAAATATGATGATTTCGTTGTAAATTCTTATTTACAGTATGACAAAGATAAAAACAACTCGATTACTGGCCGATCAATTACTGTTGATGATAATGGTACGCCTAATAATTCTAAGGATGATGTCATTGTTACTAATCCGGGTGGTATTTTGTTCAAAACCATAACTGCAAATACACAAGGAACTTATTTCTTTGATAAGCATTCTTTAACATTAGGAGGTCGTTATTTAAAAGAAAATTTGGAAGATGGTACAACAAACCAGAATGTGACTATGGCTGGTAAAGTAACGGAAATGGATCGTTATCAATGGTCAATCTTTGCGGAAGATACTTGGAGTGTAAACGAAAAATTAGCATTAACTTTAAGTGGCCGATATGATGAAAATGAGTTCTTCGGTGACAACTTTAGTCCAAAAGCTTATGCAGTGTATAAGGCAAATAATAACTTCACATTGAAGGGTGGTGTAATTTCTGGCTATAAAGCACCTAGTTTACGTAGTTCATCTCCTGACTACCGTTTAGGATCAATGGGTGGGGCAATTATTGCGAATACCGAATTGAAACCAGAAACAAGTTGGACATATGAAACTGGTGTAGCTTTTGAAAATTCAGACTTAGGTCTTCTCGCTAGCTTAATGGTTTATAAAACAGATTTCGAAGATAAAATCACGAGAACGGGACGTTTGGCGGGTACTCAAGATGCTACGAGTCAATTCTATAAAGATAACCCTGAATTACCTTATAGTTCAACTGGGTATACACGGAATTACAATGTTGATAAAGCCGAAATTCAAGGTGTTGAGTTAACAACAGATTATCAAATTACAGATTATTTAAAATACCGCCACTCTTATACCTTTACAGATAGTGAGCAAAAATCTGGTGATAATAAGGGTAAACCTTTAAATGATCTTCCAAAACATATGTTTAACGCAGGATTGGATTGGGATTTAAATGATCAAGTATACGTTTGGACACAGTTGAATTATCGTGGTGAAACTGCTGGTAATTCTGATGATGAAAAAACTCCATCTTATACATTTGCAGATTTAGGTGCCGTCTATAAATACAATGATCAATTACAGTTCTCAACAGGTATTTATAACGTAACCAATAAAAATGTAGTTGAAGATGGTAATTCATATGTCCTTGACGGCAGAAGATATAGTTTTGCTTTGAACTATAAGTTTTAAACCATACTCATAGAAATGGGGCTTAAAGCCTCATTTCTAGTTTTAAGTGCTTATTTTGCATTTTTGTCAGGAATGTTATGAAACGAAAAGATGGTTATGTGGTGGATACAACTTATCCTGTGTTTTTTTATAAAGAAATGCAGCCGATTTGGTTGAATACCGTTGTTCAGTTTCTAGGGTTTAAAACACCGAGTATCCGTCAGAAATTTTCATATTTAGAGCTGGCATGTGCGACAGGCGTCAATTTGCTCGTAGCGGCGATGAATCATCCACATGGCTCTTTTATTGGTGTAGATTTCAATCCGCAACATATCGAGTTAGCACGAAAGTCAGCACAAAAATTAGGCTTAAAAAATATAGAGTTTATTCATGCTGATTTTTCAGAATTTTTAAGGTCAAATACTCAACAATTTGATTTCATTGTAAACCATGGCACTTTTACTTGGATATCATCTGAACAACAGCAACATATACTTGATATTATTGATCAATCATTAAAAGAGTTTGGGATCTGCTATTTACACTACATGTGTTATCCCGGTTCTAAAGATTTGATTCCACTTCAGAAGTTATTCAGTTTAGTGGATGAGCATCAATCGGACTTATCGGTGGAAAGTATTGGTGTAGCTACGCAATTATTTAATGATTTAAATGATGCAGGTGCATTTTTACATCAATCTAAAATGGAGGCTGTTTTAAATACGCTAAAAAATAGTAGTACCTATTTAGCACACGAGTTTTTAACTGATCATTGGAAGCCATTGTTTAGTGTTGATTTGCATAAAATGGTGTTTGAAAAAACAAGAATGAATTATTTAGGGAGTGCAAATCCCTGTGAAAACTTGGATAGCATTAGTATCCCTGCTAATTTACAATGTCTCATTAGAGATACGCAACAGCCTGCTTTAAAAG
>JAGOXU010000327.1 GCA_018059515.1 Ignavibacterium sp. | reverse complement strand
GACTATGACCGTGATCGTGAGAATGCGACATGAAAGAAATTTTAGCCAAATTTCGGGAATTTTTTTGAGTAATTTTAGGTAAAATAATTAAATTTGGTTGTTATTAATATTAATATGGAAAATTTTGATACTGATTTATTTAAAAATTTAACTCCGCCAAATTTAAATATTTTAAAAAAAAATATTCAAAGTATTGAATCATTAGATTTGTCTACAATCTCTTATGAGGATTTGGAAATCCAACTTGAAAAAATTTTCCCAATTATTTCTTTTACATCAGTAATTTGGGATGAAAGATATAACATTTTTAGAGTAAGAGAAAATATAAATAATTCCTTACAGAAACCCTTTAATTTTATTTCTGAAATTGATATGCCAAAAAAAGTAAAATCTTTTGGACGTGCTAACATTATCAATAAACCTGTTTTCTATGGCTCTCACCAAGGAGATTTAGCACTATTTGAATGCTGCCAAAATTTAGCACCTTTGGATATTAAAAATTTTACAATGGGAGTTTGGAAAGTAAAAAAAAATCAGGTTTTAGATTTAGTAATTTTAAATCCAACAAAAGAAATTATAAATAAAAGAGAATCTTTTAAAAAGCTATCACATAATATAAATAACAATTTGAAAAGTTTAAAAGAATATGATAAAGAATATAGTATATTAACTTCTTCATTTTTTTCTAAACAGTTTACAAAAGCCACAATTAAACAAAATGACGATTATAAAATATCGGCTTATTTTTCAAATTATGTTCAAAATATTGAAAATTGGGCACAAAAAAAATTTGATGGTATCGTATATCCAAGTATTGCAAATAAATTTAGAGGTGAAAATATTGCTATTTTTGAAAGTAGTCTACACAAAATTGAATTTGTAAAAGCATTATTAATATCTTGTTATAATTTTGATTATGAAAATGGAAAATTAATAAAAGGAATTTTTGCTGAAGGTTATCAGTATGGAGACACAATCCATTGGAAAAATAAATAACAATAAATAATTTATCCACAAAAAAAACGGTAAAGTAGTTACCTACTATCCAAAGCCTCTAGATTCGCGTCTTTATTACAAAACATTGATTATTTTTAAAAATTTGAATTAACAAAAACTTTCATCTTTAACCAAATGAGTTCCAAAAAAAAGTCGGACAAAAGCCCGACTCTATTCATTAATTTATTTTTTAATTATTTACTTCTCAGAATTCCTTCTATTAATCAAATAATACACTGGCAAACCAATTAAAATTAGAATCAATCCTGGCCAAGTGTAATTTGGTTTGTAAATAAATAAAAGTACACAAAACGCTGTTCCAATCAGCAAATAAATAATCGGCGTAACAGGATATAACCACGTTTTGTAACTTCTTTCTGCATTCGGTTGTTTTATTCTCATATAAATCACCCCAAAAACGGTAATCATATAAAACAACACTATTACAAAAGAAATCATATCTAATAAATCGCCGTATTGTCCGCTTAAAGCAAGAAGCGAAGCCCAAATTCCTTGCATCCAAAGAGATTTTTCGGGAACGCCATTTTTATTATTTTCAATGGCAGATTTTAAAAATAATCCGTCTTTTGCCATCGTTTGAAAAACTCTAGCTCCAGCCAAAACAATTCCGTTCACACAACCAAAAGTAGAAATCATCACCAAAACCGCCATAATAATCGTTCCTAAGCTACCAAACATCTTTTCCGAAGCAGCAACTGCTACTCTATCATTCGCTGCAAATGCGATGGAATCTCTGTCTAAAGCATTCAGATAAACGAAATTTACCAACAAATACAAAACCATCACAGAAATCGTTCCTAAAACCATCGCTTTTACCACATTTTTCTGTGGATTTTCTATTTCACCAGAAACGAAAGTCACGTTTTCCCAAGCTACAGAACTAAAAACCGAACCTACCATTGCTGCAGCAATTCCTCCGAAAAGCGTAGCTCCAGAGATTTTTTCCCAACCTAATTGTAAAAAATTACCTTTAGCATCTTTGGTGATATTATTAAAAGCTTCCCAACCGAAACTAAAATTATCTGTCAAGAAAGAGTTTTTAACCAAAATAAATCCTAAAAAAATCAAGGCCAAAAGCGCCACAATTTTAGAACCTGTGAAGATATTTTGAAGGAGTTTTCCGCTTTCTACACCTCTAGTATTGATGTAAGTGAGCAACAAAATCACCGCAATACCAAGGATTTGAATCCAAGTAATTTTAAATTCTCCACTTTGGAAAATCGGAGCTGCATCATTGAGCGCAGGAAAAAGATACGCCGAAAATTTCCCAAAAGCTACTGCAACTGCTGCAATGGTGCCTGTTTGAATTACGGTAAACATTCCCCAACCGTACAAAAACCCAAGTTTTTTTCCGAAAATTTCTGTAATGTAAGTGTATTGTCCACCCGCTTTTGGAAACATTGCCGAAAGTTCGCCATAGCTTAAAGCGGCTGCAACCGTCATAATTCCAGTAATAATCCACACTACGATGAGCCAATATCCAGAACCCAAATTTCTCATCATATCCGCAGAAACAATGAAAATTCCGCTTCCAATCATGGAACCCATTACCAACATGGTTGCGTCCCAAAGTTTTAATTTTTTATTCATAAAGTTTTTTTGTTTCGAGTTAAAAATTCAAAATTTACTTCCTTTTGGATTAAGGTAAATAAATTTTGAATTTTTTAAGACTATCAAAGATATTAGAAAATTAAAAAGCCACAAAAATTTGTGGCTCATTGTTTATAAATTAAGTAAAATTATTTAGATTCCATCGGAAAGGCAAAATAAAAGTCAACTTTTTAATCTTCGGACTTCCGTCTTCCATCTTCCGACTCTTACCCACATTTAGAATTTCCACAATTTTTACAAATCAGGCAACCTTCTTGATAAACCACTTGGTCAGAACCACAATTGCTACATTTATGTCCGTCAACTTCCGTTCCATCAGGAATATAGCGTTTTAAAGCTCTTGCAACTCCCGCTTTCCAAGTATTGATAGATTCAGAATCTAACTC
>JAGOXU010000326.1 GCA_018059515.1 Ignavibacterium sp. | reverse complement strand
TAATTTCAAAAAATCAACATTACTAATCTAACTAACCTTCGTTCAAAGCATTTGCACCGGATACAATTTCAAGTATCTCTGTTGTAATTGCGGCTTGTCGTTTACTATTGTAAGTAAGGCTTAAAGGTCTAATTAATTCTTTAGCATTGGTAGTTGCATTATCCATCGCTGTCATACGCGCAGCAAACTCCGAAGCGTTTGACTCCAATAAAACTCTCCACATTTGTCCTTTAAGATGTTTAGGAATCAAATAATTGAAAATTGCTTTTTGATCCGGTTCATAAATATAGTTTGCCGGATCATGCTTTTCGACTTCTTTTTCATCACTTGATATAATAGGTAAAAACTGTTCAACCACAATTTTTTGCTGGATGATAGATCTAAACTCATTGAAGATAAGAATAACTTTATCAATTCTACCATCAAGATATTTTGGAATTATTTCATCAACCAATCCTTGAGCTACGGTATAATCCAATTGGGAAAATATTCCCGGGTATTTTGCAGCGATATTATAATCTCTTCTGCTAAAATAATCTGTACCTTTTTTACCCAGACAGTAAAGCTGATATGATAATCTCTTTTGTTTGATATTTTCTTCAATATAGTTTACTGCTTCTTTAATAATATTAGTATTAAAAGCTCCGCACAGCCCACGATCAGCAGTAACAACAACTATTGCAACATTCTTTATTTCTCTTTCGGCAAATAAAGGATTGGATTTTTTATCCTCCTCATTTACAAGGTGCGAAAGAAGAACAGATATTTTTTTAGCATAAGGACGAGCGTTTAAAATAGATTCAGTTGCACGGCGTAATTTTGCCGTTGAAACCATTTTCATTGCTTTGGTAATCTGTTGAGTGCTTTTAACACCCTTTATGCGAAGTTTAATATCTCTTAAAGTTGCCATTAATATCTAATAGTATAAATGTTTCTCTACTTAAATGTAGATAAAAATTCTTGTCCGGCTTTTTTAATTAATTCTTCAGTTTCTTTACTTACGTCTTTATCTTTTTTAATTGAATCAAAAATCTGTTTGTATTTCACCTCGATAAATTCCAAAACTTCTTTTTCAAATCTCTTTATATCTTTTACTGCAACAGTATCCATAAAACCTTTTGTACCGTAGTATAGACTAACAACTTGTTTTTCAATAGGAACCGGAGCGTATTGACCTTGTTTCAAAAGTTCAACTAACCTTGCGCCTTTAGCTAAGGTTGCTTGTGTAGATTTATCAAGATCAGAACCAAATTTTGCAAATGCTTCTAACTCACGATATGATGCAAGATCAAGTTTCAAACTTCCTGCGACCTTTTTCATTGCTTTAATCTGAGCATTGCCACCAACTCTTGATACAGAAATACCAACGTTAATAGCAGGTCTTACTCCGGCATTAAACAAATTTGATTCAAGATAAATCTGTCCATCAGTGATTGAAATTACGTTTGTTGGGATGTAAGCAGACACATCACCTTGTTGTGTTTCGATTATTGGAAGTGCAGTTAAACTTCCGCCGCCTTCAGCATCGCTAAGTTTTGAAGCTCTTTCAAGTAATCTTGAGTGAAGATAAAACACATCACCCGGATAAGCTTCACGCCCTGGTGGTCTTCTTAATAGTAAAGATAATTCCCTATATGCTTGAGCTTGTTTTGAAAGATCATCATAAATACAAAGCGCATGTTTTCCGTTATCTCTAAAATATTCTCCTATGGTTGCGCCAGCATAAGGAGCAATAAATTGCAGCGGCGCAGGGTCAGAAGCACCTGCGGAAATAACGGTAGTGTATTCCATCGCACCTTTTTCTTGCAGCTTTGCAACTACTTGCGCAACTGTTGATTCTTTTTGTCCGATAGCCACATAAACACAATAAACAGGATTTATACCCAAAGCTTTTGCTTCTTCGGTGTGCGTATATTTTTGATTTATAATTGCATCAATGGCAACTGCAGTTTTACCTGTTTGTCTATCACCAATAATCAATTCTCTTTGTCCACGCCCAATTGGAATCATAGCATCAACAGCTATTATACCAGTCTGAAGTGGTTCTTTTACTGGTTGTCTTTGAACGACGCCAAGCGCTTTTCTTTCAATTGGTAAAAATCCAGTTGTGTTGATTGGTCCTTTTCCATCAATAGGTACACCTAATGGAGTGATAACACGACCAAGCATTGCATCGCCAACCGGCATTGAAGCAACACGTTTTGTTCTTTTAACAGTATCCCCTTCTTTAACCAATGTGGTATCGCCAAAAAGAACGCAACCAACGCTGTCTTCTTCAAGATTTAATACCATTCCAAAAACATCGTTTGGAAATTCAACCAATTCACTTGCCATAACTTGTGATAGCCCATAAACACGTGCAATACCATCGCCAACTTGCAAAACTGTTCCAACATCATAAATATCAACTTCGCTTTCAAAACCGGAAAGTTGTTTTCTTAATATTGCAGATATTTCATCAGGTCTAACTTCTGCCATTTGTAATTTCCTTTATTAAATTCCTTTAGAATTAATTTAATGTAATGCTGCTTTGTAAAAATGTTTTTTTCAATAACCCAAGTTGATGAGCCATTGAAGCGTTATAAACTGTATCACCAACTTTGGCTATAAAGCCACCAATAATTCCCTGATCAACTTTAAAAGTTAAACGTGTTTTCTTTTTAAGATGAGATTCAAATTTTTCTTGTAAGTGCAGTTTCTGTTCATCTGTAAAATTAAAAGCGGTAGTAACATCAACTTTAACAAAACCGGTGTATTCATCTTTTAGAAATTCAAATTTTTCTAAAATTTCCGGTAAGATTTCTTCTCTTCCTTTATTGATAGTAAACTCTATAAAACTTATCGAGTCTTTACTTATCAACTTGCCAAAAATTTCAGATAGAATCGATCTCTTCGTTTCCGCCTTAATTACCGGGCTTTTGATAGCTCTTAGTAATTCATCGCTTTTAAATAAAGTATTTTGAACTAATTCAAAATCCTCTGCAACTTTAGCAAGAATGTTTTTCTCGATTGAAG
>JAGOXU010000325.1 GCA_018059515.1 Ignavibacterium sp. | reverse complement strand
GTTGTATGTTGTTGGTTGTTAGTTGTAGCCAGGCTTCTGTGCAGCTTACATCTTTAAGTTCAAGTTTAAGGTCTGGTTCAAGTTTGGGGTCGGTTGTGTTGCAGCCTGTCAATAAGTTTCCCAAAGGTACAAGCAAGAACAAGTTTAAGTTAAAGAATAAAAAGAAAATATATTTTCTCATTTTAGCTCCCCGGCTAAGCCTTAGTTTGTTTTTTTAATGTTGTGTTTAAAGTTATATATTTTTTGTTTGGGAAAAGACATAAGATAAGAAGCTCTAATTTCTCCCGGAACCTCAGAGAGAGAGAGAGTTAACAATCGTGCCAAAATTATTTTTGAAAAATCAAGAGAAGAATTAAACAGAACTTTATTACGTACCCGTACATACTTCATAATAAACTCCAATTGTTTAGTTCTAACTAAGTCAAAAAATAATTCAAAGTCAAATTAAATTTTAGTTTAAATGCTTGCTAATCACCAAATAAAAAAGGCGATCCGAAGACCGCCTTAATAGTACTTACTAAACTATAACTTCTAAATTAAACAAGTCCCTGATCAATCATTGCATCTGCAACTTTTAAGAAGCCTGCAATGTTTGCGCCGTTAACGTAGTTACCCGGCGTTCCATATTTTTCTGCCGTTGTAACACAGGTTTCGTGAATACGAATCATAATTTCGTGTAAGCGTTTATCAACTTCTTCACTGCTCCATGGTAAGCGCATAGAGTTTTGAGTCATCTCTAATCCCGAAGTAGAAACTCCGCCTGCATTAGAAGCCTTTCCCGGTGAATAAAGAATTTTTGCATCAATAAATACTTTAAATCCTTCAATAGTGGTTGGCATATTTGCACCTTCGCAAACACACATACAACCGTTCTTAATCAAGTCTTTTGCGTTTTCTTCGTTCAATTCGTTTTGAGTTGCGCAAGGTAATGCAACATCGCATTTAACTTCCCACGGACGTTTGCCTGCAACAAATTTTACTTTAAATTCTTTTGCATAATCTTCAACAATATCTTTATTGCTTGCGCGCAGCTTTAACATATAATCAATTTTCTCTCCTTTAATTCCATCCGGATCATAAACGTATCCATCAGGACCGGAAATTGTAACAACCTTTCCGCCAAGTTCAGTTACTTTTCTAACGGCACCCCAAGCAACGTTGCCAAATCCAGATACTGCAACTATTTTTCCATCAAAGGATGTGTTTTTTGTTTTTAACATTTCCTTTGCAAAATATGCAACACCAAAACCTGTAGCCTCAGGACGAACAAGTGATCCGCCCCAATTAATTCCTTTACCCGTTAACACTCCGGTAAATTCGTTGCGTAATCTCTTGTACTGTCCAAATAAAAATCCAATTTCTCTTGCACCAACACCAATATCGCCTGCAGGTACATCAGTATCAGGACCAATATGTCTTGCAAGCTCTGTCATAAAGCTCTGGCAAAAACGCATTACTTCGTTATCTGATTTTCCTTTAGGATCAAAATCACTTCCGCCTTTACCGCCGCCCATTGGTAATGTTGTTAGTGAGTTTTTAAATACTTGTTCGAATGCTAAGAATTTTAAAATGCCCATTGTAACAGATGGGTGAAATCTCAATCCGCCTTTGTAAGGACCAATTGCGGAGTTCATTTCAATTCTGTATCCCCGGTTAACATGAATTTCTCCCTGATCATCTAACCATGGTACACGGAAGATAATAGTTCTTTCCGGCTCAACCATTCTTTCTAAAATTTTCATTGAGCGATATTCAGGGTGGCGCTGTAAAACCAATTCTAACGATCCCATTATTTCTTCAACTGCTTGATGGAATTCTGGTTCAGCAGGATTTTTAGCTTTAACATCAGCTATTAATTTATTCGTGTAATCAGACATAAAAGACCTCTATTTTTGTTTGTTGTTCATCAATGATGAATCAAATTAGTGATAAATAATTTTTTATTAATTGTAAATGTGGACAAAGAAATTTCGGTATGTAAAGCACTTGTTATCATATTAAATTTTACTGTTGCGTTTAGCATTTAGTGATAAAATCAATATTTTTTATATATCAAAATTAGAAAGAAAATGAGTAATTCCCTAAAAAATTAAAGCGGATTAGCAAGAATTAGTAGATATTTTGTTGTTTATTTTAACAGCAATTTTAATCAATAAATTTGAATTAACTGTTTATCTAAATTTATAAGCGAGGTTAGTGTTTTTGTAGAAAAAATTAAGGAAAAGGCTGATCAACCCGTTGATATTTTAAATGAAAAAAAAATAATTATTGCAGCATAAATTTGTGTTTGGTTTATAAATAAAAACCCCAATCAAATAAATAATTGGGGTAATAGTTTTTTGATATTGAAATAGATTTAACTCTGATTTATATCTTTACTTTAAAAGTATCATCTTCTTAGAATTTATAAAAGAACCAGCTTGGATTTTATAGATGTAAACTCCACTTGCAAGAGCAGATGCTCCGCCTGTGGCGGAAAAGTTTACTTCGTACTTTCCTGCGGGCTTTTCTTCATTGATCAATGTTGTTATCTCATTTCCAAGTATATCGTATACTTTTAATGTTACAAATCCATCTTGTGGTAATTGGAATTTTATCCTTGTACTTGGATTAAACGGATTTGGAAAATTTTGCCCAATGCTATATTCTGTTACTGCTAAATTGCCCTGATAATTAACCGGTTGATATTTACCTTTTGCAAGTATGCTTTGATCTGCCGTTCTGTTTGATAATGAATATCCAAATGCTCCATTTGTATTGGTTACAAGTCTAAATTTTACCGTCCTGTTATCTATGCCGCTTAAATTCATCTGGTAGCCAATGTTATTGTATTGATAAACATTCTGTTCTGTATATGTAATTTCATCAAACACACCAAGCACTTCATTTGTCAGATTATCAAGCAGTTCAACTTTAAACCCAGATTTGTCATTAAGGAAAAATTTCTAATGACCGCCAATAGAAAAGAGATAAGCTAAGTTGTTCCTAAGTAATAAGATAAGTTATATTTTAGCAATGAAAAAACGACTGTAATTTTTG
>JAGOXU010000324.1 GCA_018059515.1 Ignavibacterium sp. | reverse complement strand
AAGTATCCAGCGTCTCTTACGTAACACTTAAAGTATATGATGTATTAGGAAATGAAGTAGCCACACTTGTTGATGAATTAAAGTCTGCGGGAACTTATAAATTTGATTTTTCCGTAGGGCGGCACTCCAGTCCTGCCATTGCGAGTGGAATATATTTCTACCAACTAAAAGCTGGAGAATTTTTATCAATAAAAAAAATGACGTTACTAAAATAGTATGTGAAAAATTTATTTAGGCAAGGAATAGGAAGTATCGATCAATTCTCCTTGGGCTCGTACCGCAGTTGCTCATAAGCTCTGCGGTAGTTATTAAAAGATTTTTTATTTAATTCAAAAGGAAATTCTTATGAGAAAAAATATTCTTATTATGATTTTATTTATCGTTCTAGGATTTCAAACAATATACTCACAGTTCCAGGGATTTGAATGGCAAAATCCTAAACCGCAAGGAAATGATTTAAAGGCAGTTGGATTTTTCAATTCAAATGATGGAATTGCTATCGGTAATTATGGAACGCTTCTTAAAACTTCAAATGGCGGTGTTAATTGGGAGCATATTTATCTGCATGCACCTACAAATCTTAATTCACTTAGTATTGCGGATGCAAATACAGCATTTATTTGTGGAGATAATGGACTTATACTTAAAACAACTAATGCAGGATTAAATTGGTTAGCATTAAACAGTGGAACTGATACAACACTAACTTCTATAAAATTTCTTAATTCAAATTTTGGATATGCAGTTGGTTATTTTGGTATAGTTCTAAAAACTACCGATGGGGGTTTTACTTGGCAAAAGAAAATATTTTATTACCATAATAAATCCATAGAAATCGTGGATATAAATAACGCATATATTGTTGGATATGCAAGCACCGCACTTAAAACCACCGATGGGGGAAATATTTGGTATAGTATGAACATATCTCCAATTACAAGTCTAACCGGTATATCATTTACAAATTCCTTAACCGGATATATTGTAGGTGGATATCCCGGAAGTGGTGTAATTTATAAAACAATCGATGGTGGGCAGAATTGGGTAAACCTTATTTCAGGTAATCAATCAGCTTTTCAAAATGTTTTTTTTAAGGATGCAAATAACGGATTTGCAATTGGTGATCAAGGAAATATTAAGGGAACAACAGATGCAGGAGCTACCTGGTTAGATATACCAGTAAGTACAAAAATGGATTTGTTAAATGGCTACTTTCTCAATTCAAACATTGGTTATATAGTTGGAACCGGTGGAAAGCTTTTTAAAACTACTGACGGTGGAACTACCTGGAACTCATACACAAACGGCAAAGAAAAATCATTAGCTTCGATAGACTTTGTTACTCCGTTATTTGGAATAGCCACTGGTGTTGAAGGTACAATTCTAAAAACCACCAATGGTGGGATTACATGGTTGGATAAAAGTATTAATGTAATCACCAATCCAATAATTAAAGATGTTCATATGAAAAATGTTAATGATGGAATTGCAATTGATTGGAATGGATGGATTTATAAAACAACCGATGGTGGTGAAAACTGGAATTATTTCCCAAGTGGTCCTTTTGCTGCTCTTGAAAAGTTAAATTTTGTAAATGATAATGTTGCTTTTACAGTTGGACTTCAAGGGAAGATTTTAAAAACAATTGATGGCGGGGATAGCTGGACTGCTCAAACTTCCGGTACAAGTGAATTTTTATCTGGTGTTGATTTTATAGATACGAATCTTGGCTTTGTATGCGGTTCCAACGGAATTATTTTGAAGACAACCGATGGAGGATTAAACTGGAACAATTTGGTAAGTGGAACAAATAAATATTTATCTAACATTGATTTTATTGATCAAAATAATGGTGTATTAGTAGGGGAGCAATCAACAATAATGAAAACCACAAACTCCGGAACAACTTGGGATGCTGTATATAGTGTTCAATATGGAGCTACACTAACTAGTGTAAAATATATAAATCCATCATCTATGATAGCGATCGGAGATAGTGGAAAAATTCTATTTTCAACTGATGCAGGCAGCAGTTGGATAAATCAGACATCTGGTACTAATAATTATTTAATTAGCATTAGTATCACTGATACAGTAGCCTATGTATCAGGAATTAACGGAACTATTCTAAAAATTTTCAATTCTATAATTCCAGTTGAGTTAACATCTTTTGATGCTTCTGTAATTGATAACGATGTTAATTTAAATTGGTTAACAGCAACAGAATTAAATAATTCTGGATTTGATATAGAAAGAAAACAAACCTTTAGACTGCCTACCGGACAGGCAGGTCCACAGTCTTCAGTTGGCAATGAGGAATGGAATAAAATTAGTTTTATAAATGGAAATGGGACTACAACAGAGACACATTCTTATTCATTTAAAGATAAAAATCTAAAAAGTGGTAAATATCAATACAGATTAAAGCAAATAGATTTTGATGGAACATTTAACTACTCAAACATCGTTGAAGTTGAAATTGGGTCTCCAAATAAATTTCTTTTACAACAAAACTATCCAAATCCATTTAATCCCTCAACAATGATCAAATATCAAGTATCAAGTATCTCTGAAGTAACACTTAAAGTTTACGATGTTCTCGGTAACGAAGTAGCCACACTTGTAAACGAAGAAAAACCAGCAGGAAGTTATGAAGTTGAGTTTTCCGTAGGGCGGGACTCCAGTCCTGCCATTGCGAGCGGCATATATTTTTACCAACTAAAAGCAGGAGATTATACATCAACAAAAAAAATGCAATTAATCAAATAACCCTGAAAGTCTTATATGAAAGACAATTACGAAAAAAGTAAGAGGAGGGTAAAACAATTAACCATTGTTATAAACATTACAATTATACTGGTTGTTATCTCGATAATAGCGATAATAATAAGTCTTATTTAATAGTATAAAAATAAACTTTAATAAATAAAAAGGAAAAGTAAAATGAAAAACCAAAAAGCAAAATTGTTCACCTTCGTGATTCTAGTATTAATCTCTCTAACGATAGGATGTTCTAAAAAATCTGATAACCCTGTTGATC
>JAGOXU010000323.1 GCA_018059515.1 Ignavibacterium sp. | reverse complement strand
AAATACAACTACGTATCCAATAACTGTCATTCCAATTCCCCAAGGATCAATCTCAAGAAATAGATGAGAGTTTTTATTAATAGTAACTAAAGATGTGTCAGTTACAGCTTGTTGAATTAATCCTAAAAACATTTTTTAACCTTTCTTTATAATGGTAGATTAGAATGTTTTTTAGGTGGATTTACATCCTTCTTTGTTGCAAGCGATTGCAGAGCACGTATTATTCTAAATCTTGTATTTCTTGGCTCGATAACATCATCTATGTAACCGTATTTTGCCGCTACGTAAGGTGTTGCAAATTTCTTACGATAATCCTCTTCGCGTTGTTTTACAAAATTAATTCGTTCTTCGGGATCTGTAATTAATTGTAATTCCTTTTGATGAAGAACTTCAATTGCACCTTTGGGTCCCATCACAGCAATCTCAGCACCTGGCCAAGCGTAATTAATATCGCCGCGTAAATGTTTTGAACTCATTACATCGTAAGCACCGCCATAAGCTTTGCGTAGGATTACAGTTACTTTTGGAACAGTAGCTTCTCCATAAGCAAATAACAATTTTGCCCCATGAATAATTATTCCGCCATACTCTTGAGTTGTTCCGGGTAAAAATCCGGGTACATCTACAAAAGTTACGATTGGAATATTAAATGCATCACAAAATCTAACAAAGCGCGCAGCTTTTCGTGATGAATTAATATCTAAAACTCCTGCAAGATAACTTGGTTGATTAGCCACGATTCCAACAGGCATTCCATTAAATCTTGCAAAACCTGTTACAATGTTTGGAGCATAGTGTCTTTGTATCTCTAAAAACTCATTATAATCAACTACGGTGTGTATAACATCTTTAACATCATAAGGTTTATTTGTTGCTTCGGGAATTAATGTATTTAGAGTATCATCCAATCTGTCTATCGGATCATCGCATGGTAAGATTGGCGGATCTTCTAAATTATTTTGAGGCAGGTAACTTAAAAGTTTTCTGATAAGTTGGATTCCTTCTTCTTCGCTATCGGCAACAAAATGAGCAACACCTGATTTTGCACCGTGAATCATTGCGCCGCCAAGTTCTTCATCTGTTACAGTTTCTCCGGTTACAGTTTTTACAACTTTTGGTCCTGTTACAAACATATAACTTGTTTTATTTGACATAACTATAAAATCAGTAAGTGCAGGGGAGTAAACTGCACCGCCGGCACAAGGTCCAAAGACCGCTGATATTTGTGGGATAACACCTGAAGCTAAAATATTTCTTTGGAAAATATCTGCATATCCACCAAGAGATTTTACACCTTCTTGAATACGAGCGCCGCCACTATCGTTAATACCAATAACGGGAGCACCAACTTTCATCGCTTTATCCATTATCTTACAAATTTTTTGTGCATACATTTCAGATAATGAACCTCCGAACACGGTAAAATCTTGAGAGAAGACGTAAACAAGCCTTCCATCAATTGTTCCGTATCCGGTAACAACCCCATCCGAAAGGTATGATTCTTTATCTAAACCA
Organism: Ignavibacterium sp.; assembly: GCA_018059515.1. GTDB lineage: Bacteria > Bacteroidota > Ignavibacteria > Ignavibacteriales > Ignavibacteriaceae > IGN3. The sequence goes on along the minus strand of JAGOXU010000323.1, from coordinate 1,525 downwards.
AAATCAATACTGCGATGACAAACAAACATATCAAATTCTTCAAAGCTGCCTTCATCAAGTAAAAGTTCTAATCTTTCTCTTGCAGTTTTCTTGCCTTTTTTATGTTGAGATGCGATGCGCTTTTCTCCGCCACCAAGCTTAGCTTGCTGACGAAGTGCCATCAACTCTTTAATTTTATCTTCCATTGCCATTTAATTTACCTGTAATTTATTTTTTTTCTGTCGTGCTGTCCGCCAATGCGAATTGTTTCAGCATATTTTTAAATCTTTTATTGATTTTCAATCTTATTTAAGATTCTACTCAACCTGTTATTCCGGTTTTTCGCAAAGCTCCGTTAAAACACCAAATGTAGATTTTGGGTGAAGAAAAGCGATATTTAAACCTTCCGCACCTTTGCGTCCTTTTTCATCAATAAGAATTATGTTTTTAGATTTAACTTCATCTAAAGCATTTTGCAATCCTTTTACCGCAAAAGCAAGATGATGAATTCCTTCGCCCTTCTTTTCAATAAATTTTCCTATTGGTCCATCTGGAGAAGTAGATTCGAGTAATTCAATCTTAGTTTCTCCAACCTTAAAAAAAGCAGTCTTAACTTTTTGATCAGTAACCTCCTCAACAGCGTAACATTCTAAACCGAGAATGTCTTCATAATATTTAATTGCTTCATTGATATTTTTAACTGCTATACCGATATGTTCTATGTGTGAAATGTTCATTGTAGTTATTCTTGATAGTTTATTAATGTGAAATAATTCAAATCGCAACGCTTTGGCAAAGTTAATGCCATTACAAAATAAATTAGGAATGTTAATTTAATGATAAAAGATCAATTTGATAATTGTTAATCAATTCCTATTTGAAAGACATATTTCTTAGATGTGAGAAATAACGGTTTTGTTTAAAGCAGTTCATTCTTTGTTCTTAGTTAAAAGTATAGAAAAAAAGTTATTACAAGTTTCTTGCAATAAAAAATCATTTTCTCTATTTTTACACGCTAATTTTAGAAAAAATCAATTTATATGTTTTTTTCTAAACAATTTGAAACAAGAGTTGAAGCCCGTGAAAAGGAAAAGTTTTTTAAAGGTGGTTCTGGTAAAGAGTTCTTAAAAAATTTAGCTATCTAAATTTGCCGGGATGGCGGAACCTGCCTGCCGGTAGGCTGGTTGGAAGACGCACAGGACTTAAAATTATGTATTTCGTTTATGCAATTAAAAGTGAAAACCGAAATTATATATATGTAGGACTTACGAATAATCTAGAAAGAAGATTAGCAGAGCATAATGGTGGAATGAATAAAACAACTAAACCATACAGACCATTTAGTTTAATTTATTCTGAACAATTTGAAACAAGAGTTGAAGCCCGTGAAAAGGAAAAGTTTTTTAAAGGTGGTTCTGTTAAAGAGTTCTTAAAAAATTTAGCTATCTAAATTTGCCGGGATGGCGGAACCTGCCTGCCGGTAGGCTGGTTGGAAGACGCACAGGACTTAAAATTATGTATTTCGTTTATGCAATTAAAAGTGAAA
>JAGOXU010000123.1 GCA_018059515.1 Ignavibacterium sp. | reverse complement strand
AATCGTTTATTATGTTTTGTATGTGATAATATTTAATAATTTAAAAGAGGTGCAATGTGAAAACCAAATATTTTTTAATAGCAATACTTCTCGTTTCTTTTACAGCATTTGCTCAGCAAGAAAAATCTACAAAAGAAGTGCAGATTAGTTTTGCGAAACTTTATCCCAAAGCAACAGATGTAAAATGGGATAAAGAAGGAAAAAGTTTTGAAGCAAGCTTTAAAAATGATGGAAAAAATATTTCCGTTGTTTTTGATGCTAAAGGAAATGCGTTAGAGACAGAGACAAAAATTGAGATATCACAACTTCCAAAGGGAGTTGAAAAATACGTCTCTGATAACTATAAAGGTTTCAAAATTTCTGAAGCTGCAAAAATTGTTGATGCAAAAGGGATTGTAACTTATGAGGCAGAAGTAACTAAAGGCAAGGTGAAAAAAGATGTTTTGTTTGATGCAAATGGCAAGCCTGAGAAAAAAGATTCGATGAATGAAGAAGAAGATACAGAGGATAAAGATTAATATTCATTGAACGTGCTTTTTAATTATCCCTGTTGTGTTAGCAGCAGGGATTTTTTTGTTTAAATCCATTACTATCTTCAACAAATCAAAGTCAAAGAACTAAAAAAATAAGTTTTAACTTTACAATATGAAATTGCAAAAATATCTTAGAGAGCCAATGAATGGCTTTACGCATTTTATTGGTGTAGTGCTTTCTGTAATCGGAACAATATTATTAATAAACATATCATTGTATCCGTATAAACCTGCACATTTTATTTCTCTTACTATTTTTGGTTTGGGATTGATTCTGCTTTACACAACAAGCACGCTTTATCACTGGTTAAAGCTATCGGAAGAAGGAACAAAAAAATTAAGAAGAGCAGATCACATAATGATATTTATTAATATTGCCGCATCTTATACACCTACTTGCGTAATAGCTTTACGCGGCAATTTAGGATTAGGTTTATTAATAGCAGTCTGGTCTGTTGCAATAGCAGGCATATTAATAAAAGTATTCTGGATGAACGCACCAAGATGGTTATCAACAAGTATCTATCTGCTTATGGGCTGGTTAGCTGTGTTTGTTATAGTCCCGTTATTTAATGTACTTCCCACCGCAGCATTATTTTGGCTTTTTGCAGGCGGATTATCTTTTACGATTGGTGCAGTTATCTACGCAAGAAAAAAGCCTGATCCTTATCCAGGCATATTAGGCTTCCACGAAATATTTCATCTGTTTGTACTGCTTGGCAGCTTCTCTCATTTTATTTTGATGTATAAATATATCGCCGTTATGGATTAACAGACTAAAATAATTATTAAAGTGTAACCTCATCTATTACCTTTGCCACTATCAATATTTTAATAACATCTAAATTGAATTAAGAACACAACAATTTATTTGCTGATTATTAAATAAATGTATAGGTTACAATAACTTTTCTACAGCAAGGGCTGCAAAAATAATTTTTTTATAATTAATTTTTAGGCGGTATTGTGTTCAGGAGTTTAAAATAGAGCTGAACTACTTCTTATATTTTTATCTATTTAAAATAAATCACTCAAGAATATTTAATGCAATTACAAATGACTTCTAAAATGAAATATTTATTAATTCCGTTTATACTCTTTTTGCTTTTGGTTTCGGTAGCCAATGGTCAAAATGGAAATTACGATTATAAAAAAGTCACACAACCGTTTTCAAGATATTTCAGTTCGCAGGATTATAAAGCGGCTTCAACAAACTGGTGCATTGGTCAGGGTAAAAACGGTATTATGTATTTTGGTAATTCGCAAGGACTTTTGGAATATGATGGAAATTCCTGGCGTAAGATAGCAACTACTTACTCTGCTAATGTAAGAACAATAGCGGTGGATGATAACGGAAGGATTTTTATTACTGCTTCTACCGATTTTGGGTATCTTGATCCGGATTCAATTGGACAATTAAAATTTAAATCACTCAAAAAGCAATTGGATGAAACATATAAAATCGATAAAGAATTTTGGGATGTTGCTATCAACTCAAAAGGGGTTTTCTTAAAAACACCTGATGAAATTATTAGGTGGGATGGTAAAGATTTTAAAATTTGGGATTCCGTTTATGCCTTCAGGTTGTACAAAATTGGTGATGATATATATTCACGCAGTGAAGGAAAAGGTTTAATGAAAATTGACGGGGATTCAATTTATGTTATACCGGATGGTGGGCACTTTACTTCAACAGGTGTTTTTGATATGCTTCCAATTGTCTCGCTGGATTCAAATAAACCCGACCAAATTTTGATAACAACAAATTACAGCGGTTTATTTATTTATGATGGAATAAAATTTTCACCGTTCAAAACCGAAATAGATTCCTTTCTAAAAAATAGCCAGGTATATAATGCTTGTATTCTTTCAAATGGAAATATTGCACTTGCAACGCAGCGGGGTGGGGTTGCAATAATTGATGGAAACGGTAAGCTTGTACAAATGCTTGATCAAAACAATGGATTACCAACAAATGTGGCTTATGATGTTTTTCCTGATAAGCAAGGCGGATTGTGGATTGCTTCAAATGAAGGGATTGTTTTTAGTGAAGTAAATTCACCTTTATCAATTATACCTGCGGAAGGTTTAATACGAAGTCAGGTTATTTCAATAATCCGATTTAATGATAAAATATATGCAGGTAATGATCTGGGAGTAATGGTTTTGGACAAAGGAAAATCAGTCTTTGAATTAATTGAAGGAAGCAACAAACCTGCTTATCAATTAATGAATTTTAATGGAACTTTTTTAGCCGCAACTAATTGGGGGCTTAAAATAATTAAGGAAAATAAATTTGTAGCCGAACTTAATGCTAACTCAATCAATTCTATTACTCCTTCTAAATTGTTTCCAGATTTGTTTTACTTTGGAGCAAGAGGATCTCTTGATATTATGAAAATGGAGAAAGGGAAGCCCCCTATTTCTAAATCTGTCGATGGAATATCAGATGAAGTTAGTATGATTGTTGAGGATAGTGACAGTACTCTATGGATACAATTTTTTGAAAAACCAATTGTACATATAACCAACAAAATACGGGGATTTGAACTACTTTATGGCAACGATAAAATTCAAATGGATGACTATTCTAAGATTAGCGGACTTCCAGGAAATCAATGGTTGCTTTATAATATTGATGGAAGATTGCTTGTTGGAACCGATAAGGGAACTTATAAGTTTGATACAAAAAACAAAACATTTATTGCAGACTCAATTTTTGGAAATGATTTTGCCTCTGGTAAAAAAGTTATTTCTATTATAGAGAAAAGCAGTAAAGGTGGATATTGGATTCTAGTAGAATCTAATGAACAGCAGCAAATTGGTAAAGCAACGCTGCAAAAAGATGGCAGATATAAATGGGAACCTTTACCGATACTTCAACGTGTCGAACTTGAGCACGTGAATACTATTTATCCTGATTATGATCCGGTTACAAATAAGGAAGCATTGTGGATTAGCACAAGAGAAGGATTGATTTATTATGATCCCGAAATCTCTAAAAATCTTGATATTCAATTTTCAGTTCTAATTAGAAAAGCAATAGTTAAAAGTGATTCTTTAATCTATGACGGTATTCATTCCACTTCTAAAAACTATTCAAGTGTTGTTATTCCGTTTTCACAAAATAACATTCGGTTTGAATTTACTGCTACCAGTTATGAAAAATCATCAGCAAATCAATACCAATATTATCTTGAAGGATCTGAGGATGGTTGGTCAGATTGGACAACAGAATCAAAGAAGGATTACACAAACCTTTCCGGCGGTACATATAGATTTCATGTTCGGGCAAAAAATATTTATGGAACTATAAGCAACGAAGATAGTTTCAGCTTTAAAGTTTTACCACCCTGGTATCTAACCTTGTGGGCTTATTTGATTTATGCATTTATTATAATTCTTGGAATTTTTATAACCGACAGAGTTATGAGACTTAAAATAATAAATCGAGAACGTGATAGAGCCAAGTTGCGTGAAGCTGATTTAATAAAAAAACAAGCGCAGGAACTTGAAACTGTTGACAGGCTGGTAAGAGTAATCAACAATGCTGAAGATTTAGAAAAATTATTCAAAGCCCTGTTGGAGCAAACAGTTAACTTTATACCACAGGCTGAAAAAGCTGCCGTTTTTTTGTTAGATAGAAAAAACAATCAATTTAATGTTGCATATACATCAGGGTATCAAGTTGAAGACCTGGATAAAATAACATTTAGTCCAGATGAGTTGAAAAAAAGATATACAGAAACATCAAATGAAATTGAAAAAGGAATTTATATAGTTAATGATACTAAAAACCTGTATGCTGATGCGAAGCTATCCGGATTCAGTAAGCCAAATTCTATGCTTGTTATGGAAGTTGAATGGGACGGAAAACCCGAGGCATATGTTGTTTTTGATAGTTTTGCAAATAAAAATGCATTTGATGCTTCAACTGCCAGAATATTAAACAGGTTTCGTGAACATGCTGTTTCTGCAATTTCAAAAGCTCAATCATTAAAAACACTTCAGGAAAAAAATGAAGAAATAATTAAAACACAGGAACAACTTGTTACGCAAGAGAAACTTGCATCACTGGGTGCGCTAACTGCTGGTATAGCACACGAGATTAAAAACCCATTAAACTTTATAAATAATTTTTCTGAAGTGAGCAGGGAACTGATTGACGAAATGAAAATAGAATTAGATAATGGCAGTTATGATCAGGCAATATTGATTGTTGAAGATTTAAATAAGAATCTTGAAATAATAAATCAACATGGTAAACGTGCTGATTCTATAGTAAAAGGAATGCTTCTTCATTCAAGAGGAACCTCCGGAGAAAAATCATTAACCGATATAAATGATTTGCTTGATCAATATGTTAGTCTTGCGTATCACGGACTTAGAGCAAAGGACAAAGAATTTAATATTACAATTGAAAAAAATTATGATAAAACTTTAAAGAAGATAAATGTAGTGCCGGAAGACATTAGCAGAGTATTTCTGAATATTGTTAACAATGCCTGTTATGCAGTAAACGATAAAAAGAAAAAGAGTACAAATGCGTTTGTACCTTTACTTAAAGTTTCTACCCATAGATTATCAGATAAAGTTGAAATCAGAATTGGTGACAATGGAAATGGAATTCCTGCTGATATAAGAGCAAATATTTTTAATCCGTTTTTTACAACCAAACCATCTGGTGAAGGAACGGGACTTGGACTTTCGCTTAGTTATGAGATTATCACGAAAGAGCATAATGGTGAGATTAAAGTGGAGACAAAAGAAGGTGAAGGAACTGTTTTTATAATTAATCTGCCTTATACAAACTATTATGAAGAAAACTAAAAATATAGAAATAGAAACCCTTGCCGTTGATAAAATCGTTAAGGAAAATTTGGAGCTTCGCGAAGCTATTAAACGTTACACTGTCGAGCTGGAAGAAAAAAACCGCGAACTGGAAATTGAAGCTTCATTAGAAAGAGTGCGTGCAGTTGCAATGAGTATGCATAAAACTGATGATTTACTAAGTATCTGCAAGGTATCATTTAAAGAATTTAAAAAATTAGGTTTCAATAACATCCGGAACGCCATCATTCATATTCCTAATGATAAACAAAACTATTTTATGGATTATGATTATTCAGATTTGACGGACGGTGCAATAACAAAAATTAAATATGGTTCACATCCAATTGTAGATGAGTATTTAAAAAAAATTAAAAGTGCCCAAGATGATTATTTTGAAGTTATAATAAATGAAGAACAGTTAGATAGTTGGAGAGATTTCCGGGAAAAATCCGGTCAGAAGGATGACCCGCGATTAAATAAGGCTACCGCGCTTTATTATTATTTCTTCTCTATCGGAATTGGAGATATCGGTATCTCAACATTCAAACCAATAGACGAATCTCAGATAATAATTCTGAAAAGATTTCGCAATGTGTTCGATCTTGCATATCGTAGATATATTGATATTGCTCAGGCAGCAGCCCAGGCAAGAGAGGCACAGATTGAAGCATCTCTTGAAAAAGTAAGAACAGTTGCTCTCAGTTTGATAAAGTCTGATGAAATGTTAGATATAGCTGAAGTTTTGTTTAATCAATTGCTCGAACTTGGATTTACTAATATTCGTAATGCGATTATAGATATACACAATAACAATAATGAAACTTTTCTAGATTACGATTATTCACATGAAATGGGAAAAACAGTTACACTTATGTCCTACTACGATCATCCCATAATTGAGAAACAGGTTCGGCAAATTGAATCAAGCAATGATGCTTTTTTTGAGATTATACTTGAAGGACAAGATTTGCAAGACCTAATTGAAATGAGGTTAAAGAATGGTGAACAGGAAGACCCGCGGCTCCGCCGGATTGAACAACTAACTTATAACCTATACTCCTTTGGAAACGGTGCAATTGGTATTTCTAATTTTGGTCTGTTAAGTGATGACCACAAGCTGCTCCTGAAACGATTTAGAAATGTATTTGCATTTGCCTACAAGCGCTATAGTGATCTGGTACAGGCTGAAATACAAGCTAGAGAAGCAAAAATTGAAGCTGCGCTGGAGAGAGTGCGTGCAAAGGCAATGGCAATGCACAGTCCTGAAGATTTATCTGCAACAGTTAATATTTTCTTTAAAGAACTAAAAGAACTGGGGATTAATCCAGTTCGTTGTGGAGTTGGTCAAATTGATGAAGCAACACGAACAACAAGTTTAACTACCACAACATCTTCTCAGCAAGGTGATTCTTTTGAAGTAATAGGCAAAATAAAACAAACCGGTCATCCGGTACTTGATGGAATTTTTGATCATTGGAGGTTGCAAAAAGAATATCATCCTGTGTTAAAGGGAAATGATATAAAAGCTTATTATGATGTTATGAATCCTCAAATCGGATTTCCTGAATATCCAACAGATGTAACACAATATGGAAATTGTTTTTATTTTAAAGAAGGATTTGTTTTTGCATGGACTAAAACCAAATTATCAGAAGAAGAATTGCAAATTTTTCGCAGATTTACTTCGGTAATTGGGCTTACTTACAGACGGTACCTTGAGTTAAAAGAAGCTGAATTCCGTGCCATTGAATCTGTAAAGCAAGCATCTCTTGATCGTATTCGAGCTGAGATTGCTTCGATGCGCACAACGGAAGACCTAAACAGCATAACCCCGATTATATGGAATGAGCTAAAAACACTCGAAGTTCCTTTTATTCGCTGCGGAGTTTTTATAGTTGATGAAAATCAGGAAAAAGTTCAGGTTTACCTAACTACCCCGGATGGTAAATCACTTGCTGTATTAAATCTGCCTTTTGATTCAAATACACTAACAAAAAACGCAGTAGATTTCTGGAGACAGCAGAAAGTTTATCAAGAACATTGGAATAGGGAAGAATTTATTAATTGGGTAAAATCTATGATGGAATTGGGACAGGTTCAGAAAGCAGAGACTTATCAAGGCTCCTCAATTCCACCTGAATCGCTTCATCTTTATTTTGTTCCATTCACCCAAGGGATGCTTTATGTTGGAGATATTTCTCCGCTTATCGATGAGAAACTCGATTTGGTTAAAACGTTAGCTGAAGCATTTTCGATTGCTTATGCACGTTATGAAGATTTTAAAAATCTTGAAGATGTAAAAAATAAAATAGAAATAACATTAAGCGAATTAAAATCTGCTCAAGCACAACTTATTCATTCCGAAAAAATGGCTTCGCTGGGTGAACTTACCGCAGGCATTGCTCACGAAATAAAAAATCCATTAAACTTTGTAAATAACTTTTCGGAAGTAAGTAATGATTTATTTAATGAATTAGAAGTTGAATTAAAGAATAATAATATGGAAGAAGTTTCAGAAATAGTTAACGAATTAAAGCAGAATCTTGAAAGGATAAACCTACACGGCAAGCGAGCCGATTCCATCGTAAAAGGAATGCTTCTTCATTCAAGAGGTACTTCAGGCGAAAAAACATTAACTGATATTAATGATCTTCTGGATCAATATGTTAATCTTGCTTACCACGGAATGAGGGCACAGGATAAAGATTTCAACATAACAATTGAAAAAAAATATGATGACACTTTAGAAAAAATTAATGTTGTGCCTCAGGATATTAGCAGAGTTTTTCTTAATATTGTTAATAACGCCTGTTATGCGGCAAATGAAAAAAAGAAAAATAATGGAGCTGATTTTAATCCGGTACTTTCCGTATCTACACTTAACGATAAAGATTATATTGAAATAAAAATCCGCGATAACGGTAACGGAATACCTGAATCAATAAGAAGAAATCTTTTTAATCCATTCTTTACGACAAAACCAACTGGTGAAGGTACAGGCTTAGGCTTATCGCTAAGTTATGATATTATTGTTAAACAACATGCGGGCGAAATAAAATTTGAAAGTGAAGAAGGGAAATTCACAGAGTTTATAATTATTATACCAAAATCATCTTAGGAAAAAAATGAAATTATTAGTTGTTGATGACGAATTAGATATACAGTATTTATTTCAGCAAAAATTTAGAAGAGAAATTAAGGAAGGTCAGATATTTATTAAATATGCTTTAAATGCTATGTCTGCTCTTGAATTTTTGAATACTACTCAGAATCTGACTGAGTATTGTATTCTAACAGACATTAACATGCCAGAAATGAGTGGAATGGAACTACTTAAGGAAATAAAAACACGCTATCCTGCACAAAAAGTTTTTATGATTACGGCTTATGAAGATGAGCAGAATATTAATATGGCTAAAAAACTTGGTGCAGATGATTACTTTACCAAGCCTCTTCAATTTGATTTATTAAAAGAAAAACTAAATCTTAACGCAACCTGAAAGGAAAAATGACAAGCGCAAAAATATTAGTTGTTGATGATGAACCGGATCTTGAATTTCTTATCATTCAAAAATTTAGGGCAAAGATAAAATCGGGAGAATATGAATTTCTGTTTGCCAAAGATGGTGCAGAAGCTTTAGAAATTATTAAAAGTAGAGAGGCAATCAATCTTGTACTAACAGATATTAATATGCCTGTTATGGATGGACTTACACTGCTTTCTAAAATAAATGAACTAAATAATAAACTTCTGAGATCTATAATTGTTTCTGCTTATGGCGATATGGAAAATATAAGAACAGCAATGAACAGAGGAGCTTATGATTTTATAACAAAGCCAATTGATTTGAAAGACCTTGAAATTACTATCGAAAAATCATTGAAAGAAATTGCAGAGTATAAAATTATACTATCTGCACACGATAAATTAATTGCATTCAAAAAAGAACTTGATATTGCAAATGCAATCCAATCATCAATTCTTCCTGTTAAATTTCCTGCATTCCCTGATAGAAATGAATTTGATATTTATGCTAAAATGATTCCTGCTAAAGAAGTAGGCGGGGACCTTTATGATTTTTTTCTTATTGATGAATCTCGGTTAGGTGTAGTGATTGCTGATGTTTCAGGAAAAGGAATTGCAGCAGCATTATTAATGGCTGTTACCAAAACACTTTTAAAAGCAACGGCGTTAAAAGGTTTGCCTGTAGATGATGTTCTATCTGAAATAAATAAAATACTTGCAGAAGACAGCCCATCAAATATGTTTGTAACTGTTTTTTATGGTGTACTTGATACGAGCAGCGGAGCATTTGAATATTGCAACGGCGGGCACAATTCTCCATTTCTAATTTCAACCGATGGAAAAGTTAATCAGCTTGAAAAGGTTGGCGGTCTTTTAATAGGTGCGATTAAAGATGCAGATTATGAATCGAGTGTTGTAATGTTAAAACCCGATGAAACTCTGTTTTTTTACACAGACGGAGTTACCGAAGCTTTTAATAAGAATGAAGAAGAATACGAGGAAGCAAGACTTATTGAAGTACTTAAAAATAATAATACAAACAGTGCGATTGAATCTGTGAAAAGTGTTTTTGATAACGTTCAAAAATTTGCGGATGGTGTTGAACAATCGGATGATATTACCTGCCTTGCATTAAAGTATCTAAAGCATTGAAAATTGTTTTTATACTCTTTGTTTTAAACTTATAACTGCTTTTTATATGTGATTTAAATAATATCTATTAGAAATCCATAATATATT
>JAGOXU010000322.1 GCA_018059515.1 Ignavibacterium sp. | reverse complement strand
AATCTGTCCTGTAATTAAATTCTTCATTCAAAGAGATTTCTTCAACAGTTGAGCATTTGATAAAAAGTAATGAAGTAATAATGAGGAAAGAAATAGATTTTTTTTTCATAGTTTAGCTCTAATCTGGATTGATCCTTGGGTAAAAAAGTAAAATCAAAAAACTTTAACATGATTAATAAAAAAGCCCCTTCCTTTTATCGGAAGGGGTTAAAAGAATAAAATTTATTTTTTTATTTCATCAAAATCATTTTCTTAGATGCAGAAAAATCATTTACTCTAATTGTGTATAAATATATTCCGCTTGATAAACCTGAAGCATCGAATCGTACATCATAACTTCCGGGACTCATGTATTCATCAATTACAACAGCAACTTGCTGCCCGAGTAAATTATAAATTCTTAATGTTGTAAATCCTGCCTGCGGAATGCTAAATCTAAAATTAGTAGCAGGATTAAACGGATTGGGATAATTTTGATCTAAAGCATATTGTTGAGGCATCAAGGATTCACCATCAATACTTAAAGGATTAACAGTTTTAAATCTCCAAACTTCTGACCAATTACTTATTCCAAATGTGTTATGCGCTCTAACTTTCCAGAAATGGAATGTGTTAGCCTGTAATCCGTTAACTGTAAAAATTGTATCAGCCAGTTGTGATACATCAGCAACTATTGTATTGGCAGCAAAATCAGCACCGCGCGCTAACATCAAATCATAAGTAACTGCTGTCGGTGATGAATTCCAATAAAGAATAGTATCAACAGGAATATAACCGGTATTGTTTAATGGATAAGCGAGCAAAGGTGTAACTGGAAATCCGGTAGTAAAACTGAACGCATTAGAATAACTACTTGTACCACCAGCGTTAGTTGAACTGACTCTCCAGTAATATTGCTTTTGTCCTTCTAATCCCGTAATAACTTTAAATGTGTCGGCAAGTCCGCTTTCATTTAGAAAAATTCCTGATGCAAAAGCAGGATCTGTTGCAATCTGTAACTTATAAGACGATGCCAATTGCGGATAATTCCATTTTAATATTACTGTGTCTTCAATATTTACAGCATTGTTATTTGGAAACGCTAAAACCGGTACAGGCGGCGCATCAACTTGCAAAATGCTGCTCATTGTACTTTCATTAAAATTTCTATCCAGCGATGTTACAACAAAATAATATGGACCAGATGGTGTTGGCGGTTCACCGGGAATACTTTCACGAGAACCTTCAACATTAAAAATATTTGCTGCATTTTCTAAATCTGCTGATTGGATATTTGAATGATCAAATCTATAAACAACATATCGATATGCACTATCACCATCACTTGCAATTTGCGGAAGATCCCACACTAATCCTGCTTGTCCGTTTGCTAATCTTTCAAATGTTAAATTCTGTATCGGATTTGGCGGTACAACATCCTTCCAGCTCATTATTGGAGGTAATGCCGGGTAACGATATAAATCATTTTTAAGACTATCATAAAATCCTAAAGGATTAGCCAATGTTGAAGTTGTATTGTATAGAACGCTTCCTTGACAATCATTATCAGTTCTGTTTAATCTGATTTGTCTCGGTAATTCAGTAGCATTAAAGGGATTATTGATTCTATAAACCGCGTGTCCAACGTACATGTGCCTATTATTTGCACCTGCAGAATCAGCCCACCAAGGCATGAGTTTAGCATAATCCTGTCCACCTCCAAAAGCCCAGTACAGTTGAGGATTAATATAGTCTATCGATCTATCATGCAGCCAAGCCATCGCATCGCAATAAATTGAATTGTAATTATCGTTGCCAATGATTCCTGGTGGAACACCATTTCTCCAAATACCACGGGGACTTACACCCCATTTAATCCAGGGTTTTACGGCATACAAACTATCGTTTATTTGTTTGATCAAAATATTTACATTATCTCTTCGCCAATCTTTTATATCGGTAAAGCCGCGTGGATATGCAGCAAAGGTTGCAGCATCTTGATTTGTAATTCCTTCGACATAAAAATAATCATCAATATGAATTCCATCTACATCGTATCGGGTTGCAACATCCAAAAAAACTGTTGTTACGTAATCTCTAACCGTTTGTAAACCTGGATTTAAAAACTTTACGTTTCCAACTTGTAAAATCCAATCAGGATGCTGATTTATTACGTGCATTGGTGAAATTGGATAATTACCAACTATTTTTTCAGCTCTGTAAGGATTAAACCATCCATGCAGTTCCATTCCTCTTTTATGGGCTTCATCAATAGCAAATTGAAGCGGATCATAAAATGGTGAGGGTGCAGTACCTTGACTTCCGGTTAACCATTTAGACCATGGTTCAATACTCGATTGATATAATGCATCACATTCAGGTCTGATCTGAAACATAATTGCATTAACATTAATGTTTTTTAAACCGTTAAGTATAGTTATTAATTGCTGCCTTTGAGTTTCGGGATCTGTGCTGCTGGGCCAATCAATATTTGCAACTGTAGCAATCCAGGCACCTCTCATCTCCCTTTTAGGCGGAATTGATTGTGCTATTAGTGTTGTTGAAATAAAAATGGTTAGAATAAAAATGGTAAGATTTTTCATGATACTATACTTAAAAAAATTAATAAAATAATTTTATAACTAAAACTAAACTAATTTAGTCAAAATAAAATGTTATAATCCATTGGATTATTGTTTAATCAATCAGATCAAAAAACTATTCCAATATCAAAATATTGAATATCTTTTAATCTTCCGTAATCAGCATAACCATAATTGACTCTTAGAACCAGACCGCTGCCAATCTCATAATTAATTCCAAAGCCCAGTGTTAAACCTTGCTCGCTGTCTGCTAAAAATAAAGATTTATACCCGGCTCTTAAAAATAGTAATTCGTCGTACGCTACTTCAATTCCGGCATTTACATATTCTGTATTATCATTTGGATGGGTTGCATCTAATGCGGTTTTAATTCTGATGTACCGGGTATTTAGTACATCCATCGAGAAACCAATTCTAAAAGTAAGTGGTAAATCATAACTATCCATCTCGTAGTTAGCTGGAATATTATTTGGGCC
>JAGOXU010000122.1 GCA_018059515.1 Ignavibacterium sp. | reverse complement strand
TTTTCTTTTTTCTTATAAACATCCGTAAATATCGGATCTGGGACACCCATTTCAAACGAAATAGTTTTGTTTTTAATTAGTTTTCTAACCTTTTTCTACCCTTCTAAAAATATCGACAAAGTCAGGAGAGCTGATATTTATAATCGAAATCACTCCTTGTTTTTCGTTTCCAATTTCTCTGAATTTTGAATTGCTGTCTCCTCCAAAATTATAGAATCTGCTGCTACTTCAAACCCTTTCAATATCGAATTCACATTTTGCACAAATTCAACCGACCCGGAAACATAAAAGTATTGTGCAAAATCTACTATTTCCATTCTCAAGAAATTTCTATCAATTCTTCCAAAATAAAATTTTTGAAATCGTTCTTCTGTAAATAGATTAGTGTAATTCATACCGAGCATATCTAATAATTCATTATGTAGAATTACATCATTTATAGTTTTATTAGAGTAAATAAGTTTGTTGCCCGCAAGGTCCTTTTTTTGTTTTAAATTTCTAAAGATTGAGATAAATGGTGTAATGCCGGTACCGCCAGCAATAAAAGTTCCCATCCCTTTATATCGCAAGCTGCCCTGTGGTTCGCTGATTATCAATTCATCGTCAGGTTTTAACGTAATAATTTTTAATGCTAAAGAATTTGATCCGCTGCACGGCTTCAGGATAAATTCTAAATTATCAGCATCTATTAAACCTGTAAAAGAATAATGAGCCTTGTTGTTACGTTGAATATCTTCATTTAAAGTAACTTCAGTGTACTGTCCGGGTATAAATGAATATCCTGTGGGTTTTTCTATTACCAGTCTAAAAATATTTAGAGCAATTTTTTCTAGGCTTAAAATTTTAACTTTATGTTTGTGCAACGGTTGATTTCTCCATTTCATCCATAGCGATAGTTGCGTGAGCGTAAGCCGCTCCTGCCCGCATTTCAGCAGCAATCCAAATCGCTTCCATAATTTCTTCCTTGCTTGCACCTTTTCTCATAGCTTGCTTAGTATGTGACCTGATACAATAGGGGCATTGAGTAATGTGTGCAGCAGCAACAGCAATAAGCTGTTTTGTTTTTTCCGGAAGTGCACCTTCTTCAAATACTGTTTTACTAAAATTCCGCCATGCAGTAATGTTCTTAGGTGCTAAAGCGGCTTTTTTATCATTCAGTTCTCTAGTTGTAACTGGATATAGGTTTCCATTTTCCATGATAAGTCCTTTCTTAATATTTTATTTCTCTTTCGTTTTGTTTAAAATTTCATAAACTAAAGGCTTAACGCTCTCTACCCATTCCGGATTTTTTAATGCAGATAATAGTTTATCAATGGGAAAGTCTTTTGGGAGCGCTTCGTTTTCTCTTAAATCAAAAAAAACATGATGTGCACCTTCTAAAACAAATACAGACTCAGATTTTTCTTCAAGGATTTTAAGAAGTGGTTCTATAGATTTCGATCCAAGTTTAATAAGTCCCTTTGCAGCAATCCAGCGTACATCGCTTTTATCATCTTCTAATGCTTGTATTAATAAGGGTATCGAAACCGGATCTGCGATTTCTTCCAAAGTTTTTACTGCTTCCCACCTGTAAATATGCTTAGGATGCGAAAGTAATTCCGATAAAAACTCTATTGATTCTTTACCTATTGTAACCAATGCTTCACGTGCTCTTTGTCGCTCCATTCCGTCTTCGCTGCCAAGTTGAATTATCAATTCATGCAGTTCAGAATTTCTTGACTCTTTATTTTTGTTATCCATCTTCTATCCTTTAATTAATATTACTAGTAAAATTTTATCTCTGTGTGATCCAACTTTAACTAACTTTTAATTTATTTTCATTACGAAAACTTTTTATTTTCTCTTTGGTTGAAGAATTTTTGCAATCAATCCTGTCCAACCAGTTTGATGCGAAGCTCCCAGACCACTTCCATTATCGCCATGAAAATATTCATTGAATAACAGGTAGTCTTTAAAGTGTGAATCATTTTGAAATTTATTATTGTTACCGAATACCGGTCGTAATCCGTTTTCATCTCTCAGAAATATTTTTGATAACCTGTTTGTAAGTTCGTCCGCAGCATCTTTTATAGAAACAAATTTCCCGGAGTTTGTCGGGCATTCTATTTGAAAATCATCACCATAATAATGATGAAACCGGTAAAGTGATTCAATTATTAAAAAGTTTACCGGGAACCAAATTGGTCCACGCCAATTTGAATTGCCTCCATATAGACTAATATTAGATTCTGCTGGCGTATATTTAACCTCATGATTAATACCTAAAACATTAATTTCATATGGATTTTGATCGTAATATTTTGAGAGTGCTCTTACTCCATAATCTGAAAGAAATTCGGTTTCATCGAGCATTCTTTTCAATAATTTTTTCATCCGGTGTCCACGTAGAAGAGAGAGCAGAGTTCTTTCTCCGGATCCTTTTTCGTTCCAGCGAGAAACTAAAGAAGCCATTTCTGGTTTATTGGTAAGAAACCAATTTAATCTGGTATTGAACTCCGGAGTTAAATTCATTAATTCCGGTTCTAAAACTTCAACGGCAAACAGAGGTATTAAACCAACCATAGAACGAACTTTCAACGGAAACACCGAGTCATTTATGTGAAGATTGTCATAATAAAATCCGTCTTCTTCATCCCAAAGACCAATACCTTCACCACCCATATTAGTCATTGATTGAGCAATGTATAAAAAATGTTCAAAAAATTTTGTTGCAAGGTCCTGGTATATTGATTTTGTTTTTGAAAGCTCGAGAGAAATGCGAAGCATATTAAGTGAAAACATTGCCATCCAGCTTGTTCCATCAGATTGATCTATTCGTTCACCGCTTGTAAATTCAGTACTTCTATTGAAAACGCCAATGTTATCTAATCCTAAAAACCCGCCTTGAAAAATGTTGCGTCCGTCATAATCTTTCTTATTTACCCACCAGGTAAAATTCAAAAGTAGTTTATGAAAAACTCTTTCGAGAAAATCAGTATCACTTTTGCCTTGTAATTTTTGGTCAATCTTATAAACCCGCCAGGCAGCCCAGGCGTGGACGGGCGGGTTAACATCAGAAAAATTCCACTCGTATGCAGGCAATTGTCCATTAGGATGCATATACCATTCTCGTGTGAAAAGTACTAGTTGTTTCTTAGCAAACTCAGGATCTATAATGGCGAAAGAAATACAATGAAAAGCTAAATCCCAAGTAGCATACCAGGGGTATTCCCATTTATCCGGCATTGAAATGATGTCAGCGTTATTTAAATGTAGCCAATCTTTATTTCTACCTTCTTTGCGCTGGGCAGGCGGCTTTGGCTGACCTTTGTCTCCATTTATCCATTCCTCAACATCATAATAATAAAACTGTTTACTCCATAACATTCCGGCAAATGCCTGCCTTTGAATATTCTTAGCATCGTCACTTTTTATTTCTGCCTGGATATCAGCATAAAATTCATCGGCTTCATTTATTTTTTGTTTAAATATTAAGTCGAAATTCTGGAATGGGTCTTGAATAGAATTCTTAACTAATCTGAGTCTAACTGATTTAAATGAACCACCATCAATTTCAATATCATAATTAAGTGAGGCTTTTGTACCAGTTTTAGAGGGATTGACAGAGGATTTAATTTTTTGAGTTATATAATCATTAATTCCATCTTTTAAATAAGTGTTCGTATTATCAACATTGTACAGGCGTTTATTATTAGTTTCATTTTCGCAGAATAATGCTTCTGGATTTTCATCATAGTATAAATTGTATTCACCCAACTTTTCGTGAACCAATTTGATGGAATCAACATCTGAAAACATTTTCGGTTTACTGTTGTCTTTGCTCCAACTCCAGGTATTTCTAAACCAGATTTGAGGAAGGATATTAAGAGCAGCTTTTTCTTTCCCGCGGTTGTAAGAAGTGATTTTAATTAAAATATCTTCTTCGGAATTTTTCGCATATTCAATAAACACATCAAAATATTTATCTTCATTGAATATTCCGGTATCTATTAATTCAAATTCCGCTTCCACTTTTGTTCTTCTTTTATTTTCTTCAAGAAGTTGTTTGTAAGGATACTCTGCCTGCGGGTACTTGTAAAGCATCTTCATATACGAATGGGTTGGTGTATTGTCCAGATAATAGAAATACTCTTTTACATCTTCTCCATGATTACCTTCATTTCCAGTTAATCCAAAATATCTTTCCTTTAAGATTGGATCCTTTTTGTTCCAAAGTGCAACGGCGAAACAAATCAATTGTTGGTTATCACTTATACCGCCAATTCCTTCTTCACCCCATCGGTACGCTTTGCTGCGTGCAGCATCGTGAGATATAAAATCCCATGCATCTCCATTTGCACTGTAATCTTCTCTTACCGTGCCCCATTGTCTGGCAGTTAAGTATGGTCCCCATTTGTGCCACAATTTACTTTTATGCTTAACTGATTCTAATCGTTCTTTTTCTTTTTTCATTTTTTTATATCAACTGAATCTCACGAATCATTTGATTTGTAAATCCCCATTCGTTGTCATACCAGGTCATTATTTTTACTAAATCTCCATCAACAACACGCGTCATTTTCAAATCGACAATTGAAGCATAGCTGCTTTGAATAATGTCTGAAGAAACCAGAGGTTCACTCGAAGTAGCCAACACTAATTTATATCTGTCAGTTTTCGATTCTTCAATTAAAATATTATTAATTTCATCTACAGAAGTATTTTTTGCAGCTACAAAAGTAACATCCGAAATAGAACCAACAGGCACAGGGGTGCGTATTGCCAAACCATCAAACTTACCTTCTAATTGAGGCAGCGCTTTAATAGTTGCTACTGCTGCTCCTGTGGAAGCGGGAACTAAATTCATAGCTGCCGATCTTCCCATCCTAAGATCTCTTTTTGAAGGTGCATCTACCAAAGATTGTGAAGCTGTAAAAGAATGGATGGTATTTAAAATTGCTTTTTTTATACCAATTCTTCTCTCCATAATCTCAATTACAGGACCAATATTATTAGTTGTACAACTCGCACAAGAAAATACCGAAGTTTTTCCATCTCTCTTATTTACTCCATGCAGTACTGTTGGTGTGTCCTTGCTTTTGGCTGGCGCAGAAATTACAACATTTTTTGCACCGGCATAAATATGCTTCTCAGCATCTTCTCTTTTTCTAAACAATCCTGTACTTTCAATAACCACATCAATATTCAAATTTTTCCAGGGAAGATTTGCAGGATCTTTCTCATTAAGAAATAAAATCTTTTTATCGTTGATGAGCAAATAGTTTTCCTCGATGGTTACATCACCATCATAAATTCTATAAACGCTATCATATTTAAATAAGTATGCAGCGTTTTCGATACTCATCAAATCATTAATTGCAACGACCTCTAATCCATCAGTAGAAATAATTATCTTTAGAGCTGCTCTCCCAATTCTGCCAAATCCATTAATTGCTATCTTTTTCATATTCACTAAACCTTTTCTAAATCTTTACAAGATTTGATATTCTTCTCATATATTTTTTCATTTTATGAACACGCTTTCTCCTTTTTTTGCATCAATAGCATTCAATAATTTATTATAAGCCTCATTAAATTTTTCAACACCTTCTTCTTCCAGTTGTTGAGTGACTTCATCAATACTGATTCCATTATCTTTAAGCGGCTGTAAAACCTGTCTTGCATGAGATAGGTTATTTTCTAAACTGCTGGCTGCTTTGCCATGATCACGAAAAGCATCAATGGTTTTTAATGGAAGAGTATTAATAGTATCCGGACCAATTAATGGTTCTACATATTTTACATCACTATATGCCGGATCCTTTGTGCCGGTGCTTGCCCACAATACTTTTTGTTTTTTTGCACCTTGTTTTTCAAGCTTTTTAAATCGCTCGCTTTCAAAAACTTCTCTATAAATCTGGTATGCTTCTTTTGCAGATGCAATTGCCACTTCACCCACAAGTTTATCAAGTTTTTTCTCTTTTAAAACAGGATCAAGAAGTACATCTATTCGGCTTAAGAAAAAGCTGGCTACAGATGTAATATGATCAATGGGCTGCTTAGCTTTTAAACGATCTTCTAATCCCGATAAATAAGCTTCGGTAACTTCTCTGTAACGATTCAAACCGAACAACAAAGTAATATTGATATTAATACCTTCACTAATACATTTTCGGATAGCGGGCAAACCTTCTTTCGTACCCGGTATTTTTATCATCGCATTTTTACGGTTGATCGCTTTCCATAATTCTCTGGCTTGTTTAATAGAGCCTTCTGTATCATTTGCAAGCAGCGGTGAGACTTCCATACTTACCAAACCGTCACGTCCATTAGATTTCTCATAAACCGGTTTCAGTATGTCTGCGGCACGTTTAATGTCACTAATTGCAAACTCGAAAAAAATCTCTTCATTACTCTTTTGTTCACCTGATAATCTTTTAATATCATCATCGTAATCCGGACTGCTGACAACAGCACTCTCAAAAATTGATGGATTGGAAGTAATCCCGCTTAAAGAATCTTCATCTATAAGTTTTTGAAGCATCCCATTATCCATAATTTCGCGGTTAAAGAAATCAAGCCAGATACTCTGACCTAAATCGTGTATTTTTTTTAAATTATTCATTTTTATATCCTTTGTACTTTACTGAATATCATAGATGTTATTTTTATAATTCAAACATCTGATTGATTTATTTTAATTTATTAAATCTTCTGCATGAACTAAAATCCTTCTTTAACAATTGAACTTTTGTCAACATGTAAATTTGCTAACAGCATTTCTACTGCATCCATCATTGGCGGAGGTCCGCAGAGATAAAACATTTTATTAAAGTCGCCAACATTAGTTTTAAGAAATTCTTCATTTATAAATCCATTCGAATATTTATCTGATTTTTCCTGTGATAGAATATTTATAAAATTTTTGCCTAACATTTTTTTGAACTCATCTTTAAGGATAATATCAGCTTTAGTATTATTTGCAAAAATCAATTTATTATTTTCAATTTTATTCCTGGACTTAAGGTCTCTTAAGATGGCAATAAATGGAGTCACTCCTGCACCGCCCGCTACGAATACGCCTTCACCTTTGTAACTAATTGAACCCCAGGGATCGCTGATAATCAATTCATCACCTGCTTTAAGTTTACCAATCTCTTTAGTAACACCATTATGATCATTATAAATTTTGATTGTGAATTCAAGATGGTCCCAGTCATTTAATCCGGTAAAAGTAAACGGGCGTTTTTGATCAGCATAGCCGGGTTTGTTTATTGAAACATCCGACGCTTGTCCAGGGGTAAAATTAAATCCCTTCGGCTTCTCATACTTTATCGCCTTAACATTGTGCGTAACATTTTCAATATTAATAATTTTTACTTTGTATTCGTTCATAGCACTGCTCCTTATTTATTAAACTGTTGATGAAAAGAAATTTAATCGTTAGCCCACACAATGGGGTTACTATTAAACCGGTTTTTTATTAGAAACATAATTTCCGACTTCTGATCTGAAACCAACTGCTAAACGGTTCCATCCATTTATTGCAACAATAGATATTGTTAACTCAACAAGTTCTTCAGGCGAAAACAAACTTTCTACTTCTTTATAAACTTCATCAGGTGCTCCGATATTAGAAATATTTGTTAATGATTCGCACCAGGCAAGTGCCGCCCGTTCACGTGGTGAATAAAACGGAGCTTCTTTCCAGGCTGCAAGCACATGAAGTCTTTGCTGATCTTCACCGAGTGCAATTGCATCTTTTGTGTGCATATCAAGACAATGTCCGCACCCATTAATTTGTGATGCTCTAATTTTAACAAGTTCCAAAAGTTTATGATCAATTTTACTTTCATCAACTACTTTTTGTAATTCTAGCATTGCCTTGTATCCTTTCGGCAATGTTTTATACCAATTTAAACGCATAATATTTTTTCCTTCAATAACGATTAATTCTTCTTAAGAAAATTTCTCAAAACATATTGCAGGATTCCGCCGTTGCGAAAATATTCTACTTCAATCGGCGAATCGAGTTTTGCTTCAGCATAAAACTCTTTAACAATTTCATTTTTGTTTTTAACAATTATTTTAATCTTTTTATGCGGTTGAAGATCCTCCAATCCGATTATATCATAAGATTCATTTCCTTTTAGATCCAAAGAAGAAGTATTTTCACCTTTATCAAATTGAAGAGGCAGAACTCCCATTCCAACTAAATTACTTCTGTGAATTCTTTCAAAACTTTCTGCAATAACAGCTTTAACGCCGAGTAGTGAAACACCTTTCGCCGCCCAGTCACGCGATGAACCGCTTCCGTATTCTTTCCCGACAAGAAGAATAAGCGGAGTTTCGTCCTTCTTATATTTCATTGCAGCATCAAATATTGTTAAAGTTTCGCCGGATGGATGATAAACAGTCCAGCCGCCTTCTTTATCAACCAACAGATTTCTTAACCTTACATTGGCAAAGGTTCCTCTAACCATTACTTCATGATTTCCTCTTCTCGATCCGTAAGAGTTGAAATCTTTTTTCTCAATTCCATTAGCTTTGAGATAAACGCCTGCAGGTGAATCTTCAGCAATTGCACCGGCGGGAGAAATATGATCTGTAGTAACTGAATCGCCAAGCTTTAACAGAACTGCTGCTGAATTAATATTAGAAATTTCTTCAGGCAGATCTGAAATATTTTTAAAGAAGGGAGTTTCTTTTATATAAGTAGAGTTTTTATTCCAATTGTAAATTTCACTTTTTGATTCTTTAAGAGAAGCCCAATGCTCATCGCCTTTAAATATACTTTCATAATTTATTTTAAAATCTTTTGAATCAAGAACCTCATTCATTACAGATTGAATTTCTTCCAGAGACGGCCAAATATCTTTTAAATATATCGGTTGAAAATTCGGATCAAACCCAAGCGGTTCTTTTGTTAAATCAATATCAATTCTACCGGCTATTGCGAATGCCACAACCAGCATTGGCGAAGCTAAAAAATTCATTTTAATTAGTGGATGTATTCGTGCTTCAAAATTTCTGTTGCCGGAAAGTATAGATGCTGCTACAAGATTATTTTTAATGACAGCTTCACCGATATGCGGCGGTAATTGTCCACTATTGCCGATACAAGTTGTGCAACCATATCCAACTACGTGAAATCCCAGTGAATCTAAGAACGGTGTTAGATTAGCTTTTTCATAATACTTCGTTACTACTTTTGAACCTGGAGCTAAACTTGTTTTTACCCAGGGCTTTGTTTTCAAACCTGCTTCAACTGCTTTTTTTGCCACTAACCCTGCGCCAATCATTACACTTGGGTTAGAAGTATTTGTGCAGC
The DNA here is from genome assembly GCA_018059515.1 of Ignavibacterium sp. Taxonomy (GTDB): domain Bacteria; phylum Bacteroidota; class Ignavibacteria; order Ignavibacteriales; family Ignavibacteriaceae; genus IGN3. The sequence continues at coordinate 824 of JAGOXU010000122.1, read as the reverse complement.
TTGTAATAGCGGCAATTACAATTGAACCATCGCTTAACAGAAATTCCGAATTGTTAATTTTTATATTGACACTTTTTAATCCATTTTCCTTTTGCTGAAAATTAATTTCTGCACCGATTTTTTTGAGTACTTCTTTATCAGGAAAATCAACCGAATCCAGAATGCGTCCGCCTTCGTTAAGCCATCTGCCTTCTTCTCTTTCTTTAAGACTTATGTAATCTCTTTCATAACTTTCTTTAAGAATATTAATAAACTTATCCTTTGCATCCGACAAAAGGATTTTATCCTGTGGTCTTTTAGGTCCTGCAATTGAAGGCTGAATATCTTTTAAATTAAGTTTTAAGGTTTTTGTGTATTCAATTTTATCTTCATCTTCCCTCCACAATAAATTTGCTTTCAAATATTTTTCAACTGTGTCTATATGTTCTTTGGTCCTTCCGGTAATTTTCAAATACTCAAGTGTCTTAGCATCGGGTGGAAAGTAAGTTATCGTACAACCAAACTCAGGAGACATATTTGAAATTGTAGCACGATCAGGAACAGTAAGATTATTTAATCCATCACCAAATACTTCAACAAATTTTCCTACAACTCCTTCTTTTCTTAAAAGTTCGGCAATGGTTAAAACTAAATCAGTTGATGTTGTTCCTTCCTTCAACTTTCCTGTTAACTTTAAACCGATTACTTCGGGCAGCATAATATAAATCGGCTGACCAAGCATTGCAGCTTCTGCTTCAATTCCGCCAACACCCCAACCGACAACTCCAATGCCGTTAACCATTGGTGTGTGTGAATCGGTTCCTACAAGAGTATCAGGGAATGCA
>JAGOXU010000321.1 GCA_018059515.1 Ignavibacterium sp. | reverse complement strand
GTTTAAAGAATCTGAAATAAAAGATAAAGCTTCAAATTATGGTGAAGATGTTAAATATATATCCGGTGAAAAAGTTGTTATTGATGGTTACGAAGGTTTTAAGGCTTTGTATTCTTTTAAAGATATTAACAAAATTAAAATCAATCCAAGCCCTGAAGATAAAATGCCGTTTGGTGATGAGTTTAAAAACGAGGAAGAAAAACCCGTTGATGATAATTTAAAATTTAATTTTACAAAAGGTAATCCGTCAATCTTAGTTATTGATTTCCCAAAACCAGAAATGAAAGATGAAGTTGATATAGATTCAAATGATACGGAAGTTGAAGACTCAACTTTTAATGAAGATGCACAACAAAAAATTATTGAGATGTTTGATGGAATGAAAATAAATGTTTCACTAAACTTTAATAATCCGATAGTGGAAACAGACGCATCATTTGTTGATGGAAATAAAATTACGATAATGCAAGTTGATTTTTCAGAAATTATTAAACACAAAGATGTTTTAGAAAATTTACAGAAAACAAAACCGGAAACTATGGAACAATTTAAAGAAGCAATAGGCGATCTGCCCGGAGTTAAAATTGAGTTCAAAGAAAAAGTAATAATTAAATTTTAATTTGATAAAAAATAAAAAAGGAGAAACAATGAAAAAATTATTAGTCGTAATATTTCTTTTTGCAGCAGTTAACATGTATTCGCAATCTGAAAATTTTGGAAAGGAAATTTCTTTAAAGGAAAAAACTAACATCTCAAAAATTCTTAAAACACCGGAAGAATTTGTTGGAAAAACTGTTTTAGTTGAAGGCGAAATTCTTGATGTTTGTGCGATGGCAGGCTGTTGGATGGAATTAAAAAGTGATGCTGAAAATCAAAAGGTAAAAATAAAAGTTAAAGACGGCGATATTGTTTTTCCTGTTGAGGCAAAAGGTAAATCCGCACTTGTTGAAGGAACAGTTTATAAAATAGAATTAACAAAAGAAGAAGCAGTAGATTATTATGAACACGTTGCCGCTGAGCAGGGAACTGAGTTTGACACAGCAACTGTTACCGGTCCAATAACACTTTATCAGATAAAAGGAATTGGTGTAGTAATACAGTAAAAATTAAGTCTCTTATATTTATTAAGGGCTCAATTGAGCCCTTTTTTATTGTGTTAAATTAACCTTTATTTAAACGCTTTAATGTAACAGCGCACTTGATTAAATTTGAATAAAGAATTAAAAAACTAATATGCAAACATTTACATATCCAATTTTTTGGAAATTTATTTACCGATATTTTAATCTGGTTGCAACGCCGCTTTTAATTATTTATGCTGTATCCGTAGCTGCTTTAATTGATAAAAATCTTGTTATACTTATTCCTTTTTTGTTATCATTATTTATTATTTACTTTCTGAATAAATCATATATAAATTTTTATAAACTTGTACCTTATAAGATTGAAATAGATGGCGAAAAAATAATTTGCACCGATTTTTTATTTAAGGATAAATCAATTACGATTTTATTAAAAGATATCGATTCAATTTCAGGTGGAATATTTGATGGTAAGTATCGCGGCATGATGAAGGTGTGTGATGGCAAGAACAAAATATGCATAGGATTTTTTGATAGACTGAACAACTCAAATAAACTTGTTACACTAATTCTTAGCAAGGTTGAAAAAAAAATCTATGATGAAGTTATCGAGCAAATTCAATCAGCTAAAATTAAACCGGATACAAAAAGTAAATGAAAGTTGCTGTATTACTTTCGGGTGGAGTTGATAGTTCTGTTGCACTTCGCTTATTAAAAGATGAAGGGCACGATGTAACAGCTTTTTATTTAAAGATTTGGCTGCAGGATGAATTTTCATTTCTTGGTGATTGCCCTTGGGAAGAAGATTTAGAATTTGCTCGCGCCGTTTGCAAACAGGCAAACATTCCACTTGAAACTATAAACATGCAAACTGAATATTGGGATTCAGTTGTTTCTTACACAATCTCAGAAATTAAAGAAGGCAGAACACCAAATCCTGATATGTTTTGTAATCGTTTAATAAAGTTCGGTCAGTTTATTAATAAGATTGATAGCTCGTTTGAAAAAGTTGCATCGGGTCATTACGCAAAAATTGAAAACAAAAACAACAAGTTCATTTTAAAAACATCCCCTGATCCGATAAAAGATCAGACATATTTTCTTGCATATCTTACGCAGCAGCAATTAAGCCGTGCGCTTTTTCCTATTGGAACATATACGAAAAAACAAATCAGAGATCTTGCACAGAGTTATGATTTACCAAATATGAGCAGGAAAGACAGCCAGGGTATTTGCTTTCTTGGTAAGATTAAATTTTCTGATTTTATCAAACATCATCTTGGAGAAATTGAAGGAGATATTATTGATGTTGATACAAACAAAGTGATGGGTAAACACAAGGGATTTTATTTTTATACAATTGGTCAGCGCTCCGGTTTACGATTAGGCGGCGGACCTTGGTATGTGATAAGTAAAGACATCGAAAAGAATATTGTTTATATCTCAAAAGAAAATATTACCAATCGTGCAAGAAAAGAATTTAAGGTTGGCAAGTTTAATTGGATAGCTGAAGAAAGACCGGAAGATGGGAACTATCTTGTTAAAATTAGACACGGTGAACATTTCTATAAATGTACTTTAACTTTTAGTGATGATACAGCAATGGTAATAACTGAAAAAGAGGATAGAGGAATTGCGCCCGGGCAATTTGCAGTTTTTTACAAAAATGAAATTTGTCTTGGCGGCAGTGTTATTTTAGAATAGTATACGATTCATAATAGTAAAATCTGAATTAAGCAGTGGTTGATTGCGGGAAAAGAATTTTGTTAAGATTTGAAGTATCCACGTACTTATCCTTTGATAATTTTAAAAGATTTTTACACTCGCTGCAGATATAAGCATATCTAACCCCAATAACGGAATCTAACTTTGCAACCCATAATTCTGAAATAGCTTTATTACAGATTGGGCAAGTGGTTTTAAATTCTATATGTTCAATTTCTTTGGTCATTGTTTTTTAATACTGATAAGACGCTT
>JAGOXU010000320.1 GCA_018059515.1 Ignavibacterium sp. | reverse complement strand
CGATTACAGTGGCTTTACCTTCAGGTTTTAAGATTCGATAAAATGAATTAAATCCTTCTTGAATGTCATAAAAATTTCTAACTCCAAATGCTACTGTTATGTTTGTAACAGATTGATCTTTAAATGGAATTTTTTCCGCAACCATTTGAACAAGTTTTCCATCAATCCAATCAGATTTTTTATCAAACAGATTGAGCATGTTGTAAGAAAAATCAGCTCCGAAAATATTTTGCACACCCATTTTTTTTGCTTGTATTGCAACATCGCCTGTACCGCAGGCAACATCTAATAAAATAGAATTAGAATTTAAACCAGTTAGTTTTAAAGCTTTTTTCCTCCAGTAAAAATCCAAGCCAAAGCTTAAGAAATGATTTAGAAAATCATATCTGCCAGCAATGTTATCAAACATTTTTTTTACTTGTATTTTCTTCTCGCTCATATCAGCTAATGTTTTTCATATTCAAAAATTTCTTTACCGATTTTTTTTCTCCACCAGTTAAAAAATAATTTGCCGCTCCACATAGAAACAACTGCAAAAACTAATCCGCCAATTAAATCAATAACATAATGATACCACAAATAAACAGTTGAGAAAATTAACAGCGTGCCAATCGGAATGAAAAAATATCTGCCCCTACTTTTTAATCTAACTGAAAGATACATTACAATTAATGTAATCATTGTGTGTCCGCTGGGAAAAACATCTCTTTGAACAACTGCTGCAGGATTCAAAGTTCCAAATGGAATTCCTTCGCCGGTGTTTGTCATTTCTCTTAAATAATTTGTAAAGTATAGCCCAGGTAGAGCTTGATTTATCGTGTTGAAATCGTGCAGAGTAAATCGTGGTCCAATTCCCGGCAAAGAAAAATATCCAAGGTAAGAAAGAAAAAATCCATAGATAACTGAGAACAAAGCAAAATCTAATGCAAGAAATCTATCTTTCTTTAATAACGATAAGCAAAGAATAATCGGAAGTAGATAAAACATTCCATAAACAATTTGCAGAATTTCTGTTAATACAGGATGTGCGAATTGATATAAAAACTGTGTTGGGTCTGTGCCAAACATCCAGCGGTCGATTGCAATAAACCAATCATCGTAATCATAAACACGGATTGGTTTTACCATAAAAAATAATTGGCGGAATGTTAGCAGAATTATCGGTGCGATGTACCAGTAGTGGATAATGCGCCAAACTTTATTTTCTGTAATTGCTTCAAGATATGAAATTACAAATGCAATAGTTATCACAACAAAATTTATCAAAATCCAGTTTACGGAATTGTCAATCTTGCTGTTAAAAATTATGTGAAGTGAAATTAAAAAAAATGAAAAGCTGATAACAACAATATCAAACGCTTTTAACTTTTTTATTAAAGATTTTATTTTAGACATTAAATAGAATTTTATGAAACAATCAGATTTTTTTATTGATGGTAAATTCAGCGAGTTTAATAAAGTCATCAATTGTAAGCTGCTCTGCTCGTAATGATAAATCGATACCGCAATTGCTAAAATCCACTTCGGCAAATATACCATTGCTCAATGAATTTTTTAAAGTTTTTCTACGATTTCCGAAAGAAGATTTTACGATTGATTTGAACATAGTATTGAACTGAGCATCATTTCTTTCATCATTAAAATAAATATGAATAACAGCAGAATGTACATTTGGTTTTGGATAGAAAACATTCGGCGACACTTTAAAAGCTAATTTTGTTTTTCCAAAGTAGTTTAAAAGTACAGCCAATATGCCGTATTCTTTAGTCCCCATTCTTGCAGCCATTCTTTTTGCAACTTCGTACTGAACCATAAAAACTGCATCGGTTATAATTTTATTATTTTCAAAAAGTTTAAATAAAATTGGAGAAGTAATATTGTACGGGATATTTCCTACAACTCTAAGTTTTTGATTTTCATTTTTTATAAAACTATTAAAATCTAAATCCAAAAAATCAGCTTGAATCAAATTTAAATTTGTAAAACGATTTTTTAAATCATCAATTACACGTTTATCAATTTCTATCGCACTAAAACTTGCTTTGCTTTCAAAAAGATGTTTTGTTAATGCACCTTGCCCGGGTCCAATCTCAAGAATAAATTCATTTTCTTTTGGATCAATTTCAGAAATTATCTTCTTAACGATATTCTGATCTTGCAGGTAATTCTGCCCGAATCTTTTTAGTGGTAGAACTTTATTCATAATTGTTATAAAAACCTCTTTCAAGATAGTAATTTCTAATAGTAAAAATTCAATTCAATTTGTATAAGAAAAAATTATCTTATACTTTTCCGATGCAAACTTTCCAAATAAAATCCAAGGAGAATACAGTGCAAGAAAAATTTATTGTAAGTGTAGATATGGGCGGAACTAAAATACTTGCATCAGTCCTTAATTCTAAAAAGGGAATTATTGCTCGTCAAAAAAAACCTACAAACACTGAAAGCGGAACCAAGGTTTATGTAAAAGATATTGCCGAGTTAATTACAAAAGTTGTTGTATCATCAAAACTAAAAAAACAAAATATTGTTGCGGTGTGTCTTGGTGTTCCGGGTTCTGTTAATCCTAAAACCGGTATAATTGGTCTTGCACCGAATCTTGGAATAAAAAATTATAATATGAAAGCGGAACTTGAAAAATTAATTCCTTATCCCGTACTTTTAGAAAATGATGTTAATCTTGGTGCGCTTGGAGTAAAAAATTATGGCATTGGAAAATCAGCAACCAATATGCTTGCAGTTTTTGTTGGAACCGGAATTGGCGGGGGAGTTGTAATAGATAAAAAAATGTATCGTGGTTTTAATTTTGTTGCAGGGGAAATAGGACACATGCTTGTACAAAAAAACGGACCTAAATGCGGATGCGGAAAGAAAGGCTGTTTTGAAGCTATCGCCAGCCGAACTGCGGTTGTTAATAATATTATTTATGATATTAAAAAATTAAAAAAGAAAAGTGTTCTTGCCGATTTGGTTAAATCTAATCAAAGAATTAAAAGCGGCTCTTTAAAAAATGCTATCGCAAAAAAAGATAAAGTTGTTATAAAAAGAATTACTGAATGTAA
>JAGOXU010000121.1 GCA_018059515.1 Ignavibacterium sp. | reverse complement strand
CCATTAAAATCATTTACAGAAAAAAGATCTTTAATATGATTTATTTTATTCTGAAGATTTTTACCGGACAAATAAGCCGCAATTACAGTTTCTTCATTCACAAAAACTTTATCCTCTGCGGGCAGCAAAGGAATAAGCTGTGATAAATTTTCCGGAGCAATTATTCTTCCGTTTATAAACAAACACTCTGTGTCTTCAATCTTATTAACTAAAAAGTTTGGATTATTTTTTTGCACAATCTCTGTTAGATATGGGCGGCAGTGCAGCGATACTTTAACATCACCATAACTACGAATGATTTTATCTTTAAGAGTAGTGCTGCCGCATAACAAATCATAAACCGGACGGGTAAAAACCATCGGTTCAAAGTTTAAATAGTTTATATCTTCAAAAATGCAGATTTGCATATTACTTGTTATCCTTTTTGAAAAAACACAACGGAATTTAACATTTTTTGAGCTAAGATTCTTTATCGGAAATTTGGTAAAAAATTATTAGAAACTATGATCAATCAACCGTATCTAAAACAATGACGAGGTAAAGGTATTGTCTCATTTCACTATTCCAACAATTCCAGCATTCCATTAAAACCATTCTAAAAACTCGCTTTTAATTTTATTATATTTTGCCATCAATAAATCAATCTCATCGTAATTATGGAAAACATAGCATCAAAAGTTAAGCGGCATAGTTTGGAAGACGTTTTTAGTTCACGTATAAAAAAATTCCAGAAACTAATGCGTTATAAAATCCGCGAGATACTTCTCGTATCAAGCATTTATGATAATTATCTTTTTGAAGAAGATGGCAGATTGTATGAACTTATTCGCGAAGAATATCAATCGCTTAACTTAAGTTTTGCACCGGAGCTTATACACGTTACAAGCGGTGAAGAAGCGTTAGAAATGCTTAGCAGCGAACATAGTTATGATCTTATCATTACAACCTTGCACATAGAAGATATGCACGTTGTAAAGTTTGCGCAGATGGTAAGACAATCCGGAATCAATCTGCCAATTGTTTTGCTTGCTTACGATAACCGCGAGAGAAAAGAACTTACCACAAATTATGATACTTCAATCTTTGAAAGAATTTTTATATGGAGCGGCGATTACAGACTGCTAATAGCAATTGTAAAATATGTTGAAGACCGCGTTAATGTTGATAACGATACAAAGAATATCGGTGTACAATCAATAATTGTTGTTGAAGATAATATAAAATTTTACTCATCATATCTTCCGATAATTTACACTGAAGTTTTTAAGCAATCACGAAGATTGATACAGGAAGGCGTTAATCTTACACATAAGTTTTTAAGAATGCGCGCACGCCCTAAAATTTTACTTTGCACAACTTATGAAGAAGCCTGGAGCTATTACGAAAAATACCAGGAATATGTTCTTGGATTGATACTTGATATTAACTTTAAACATCACGGAGTAAAAGACCCCGAAGCAGGAATTAAGTTTGCAAAAACTGTTCGCTCACAGCATGATGATATTCCAATCCTGCTTCAATCCAGCGATGCAAGTTTTAGAGATAAAGCCTTTCAAATAGGTGCTTCGTTTATGCATAAAAACTCGCCAAGGCTTTTACACGAGCTTAGAGATTTTATGTTAAACAATTTTGGTTTTGGAGATTTTGTTTTTTTAAATACCAAAGGTGAAGAAGTTTTTAGAGCAACAACGTTATCACAGTTAGAAGAGGCTCTTATAAAAATTCCCGATGAAAGTTTGGTTTATCATGCTGAAAGAAATCATTTTTCCAAATGGCTTAAAGCGCGTACAGAGTTTTTTCTTTCTTTAAAATTAAGACCGCACAAAGTTTCTGATTTTGATTCGATTCAAGACTTGCGCGATAGACTTTTAACATCGCTGCAGGAGTATAGAAAAATTCAGCAAAGCGGAGTGATACTCGACTTTAATAAAGATTTATTTGATTCAAAAAATAGTTTTGCAAAAATAGGCGGCGGTTCTATCGGTGGTAAAGCAAGAGGTTTGGGATTTATAAACACATTAATTACTAATTATAATCTTGATCATAAGTTTGATGATGTTGAAATAAGTGTTCCCTCTGCAATTGTAATCGGCACCGATGTTTTTGATTACTTCATCACATCAAATAAACTTGAACAGTTTGCAGTTCTTGATGTTGATGATCTTGAGATAACACAAAAATTTGTTGATTCAAAAAATTATCCCGCCGATATTTTAGCAAAGCTAAGAGAGTTTTTAAAGATAACAAATTGTCCGCTTGCAGTAAGATCATCCAGTCTGTTAGAAGATTCACAGTTTCTTCCTTTTGCCGGTGTGTATGAAACTTATATGATTCCAAACAGTAATCCTGATCTTGAAATAAGATTGAATGAATTGCTTCAATCAATAAAAAGTGTTTACGCTTCAACATTTCACAAAAGAGCAAAAGACTACATCAAATCAACTGCGTACAGGTTGGAAGAAGAAAAGATGGGTGTGGTAATTCAAAGATTAGTTGGTGCAAAAAGAGAAGAACGCTTTTACCCTGATTTTGCAGGTGTTGCAAAGTCTTTTAACTTTTATCCTATCGCGCCGCAAAAATCTACTGATGGAATTGCACTTGTTGCACTTGGCTTAGGCAAAACTGTTGTAGAAGGCGGCAATTCAATACGTTTTTGTCCTAAATATCCAAAACACATGCTTCAGTTTTTTTCTGCAAAGGAAACATTAAAAACCGCACAACAAAATTTTTACGCTTTAGATTTAAATGGAAGGTTAGATCATAAACCGGACAGCATAGAAGATTTACTTGTTAAAAGTTATGATTTAGTTAACGCCGAAAAAGATGAAACATTGTTTTCTGTTGGATCAACTTACTCGCCTGAGAACAATGCAATTTATGATGGAATATCCCGCAGCGGAGTTAGGGTTGTAACATTTGCGTCGATTTTAAAACATAAATTTTTTCCGTTACCAGAAATTCTGGAGATGCTGCTTGATTTTGGTTCGTGGGGGATGGGTACTCCGGTTGAGATTGAATTCGCAGTAAATCTTAGTGTTGCTGCTGGCGAGCCGAAAGAGTTTGCAATGCTGCAAATGCGCCCTATGGTGCTTAGCCGCGAAAGTGAAGAACTTTTAATTGGTGAAGTTAAACCTGAAGATTCAATCTGCCAAAGCAAACAAGTACTTGGCAATGGTTCCTTTAATGAAATTTATGATGTAGTAATGGTTGATTTTGAAAATTTTGATCGCGGAAAAAGTAAAGCAGTTGCAATTGAAGTAAGTAAAATTAATGCAAAGTTAATTGCAGAAAGACGACCATATATTTTATTTGGTGTCGGCAGATGGGGCTCGATGGATCCGTGGCTTGGAATTCCTGTTACCTGGGATCAAATTTCCGGCGCATCAGTTATAGTTGAAGCGGGCTTTAAAGATTTTAGTGTTGCTCCATCGCAAGGCTCGCACTTTTTTCAGAATCTTACTTCATTTAGAGTAGGATATTTTACTGTAAACTCGATTGATAAATCTGATTTTATTGATTGGGATTGGTTATATAAACAAACTGTTCACGAGGAATTACTTTTTATTAAGCATTTACGATTTGATAAACCAATTTCAGTTAGAATGAATGGGCATGAAACACGCGGAGTTATTTTTAAACCCGGTTTTGACATAGAGGATAATTATTAATCAGTTCTAAAAACTTAATTTGATGAAGTACAAAAATTTATACATCGCTTTCTTGTTTGAAATATTTGTTGGCTTCGGAACAATTATTTCCGTTGGATTATTAGGCACAAAAGGTTTGGCAGCTTTGGCAATATTGGCGCTTCGTCCATTTTTTTTGGAGAGAGAAAGCATCCAAGAAAAAAAATCATACTTGGAATTTTCTTACAAGATTTTATCAAACAGTTTGTCTATAATTTTTATAATGATAATTTCTATCATTGTAATTTTACAGTTCATTCCAATCTGGAAATCAAAACTGCCGCCTGTTGATGTAATTTTTATTGTGTTAATTCCTTTTTTCCTGCTAACACACGGAGTGATAGGATTGATTAATCTTTCAAACTACAATCAAAACAAGTAACATAGTTCCATTTATTTTTACTCATATTGGATTTAATCCAAACTCGGAATGCCAAAAATGTTATATTAGCAATAACAAAAATCCAAAAGAAGAAAACTAAGCATGAGTTTAGTCCTTAAAGAAGTATCATCAAAAAAAGATTTAAAAGACTTCATTGCTTTTCCATACAAATTATACAAAGACAATAAATATTTTATACCCCCTCTCCGCATTGATGAAATGAAAACATTAAACAAAAAATCCAATCCTGCTTTTGATTTTTGCGAATCAAAATACTGGTTGGTTTATAAAGATGAAAGAATAGTTGGCAGAGTTGCTGGAATTATCAATACAAAATTCAATGATAAGTTTGATAAAAAAAGTGCCCGCTTTGGTTGGATAGATTTTGAAGATGATGAAAATATTTCGTTATTACTTTTTAACACTGTTGAACAATGGGCTGTAAGCAAAGGAATGACAAGCCTACACGGTCCGCTTGGTTTTACTGATATGGATGGCGAGGGAATGTTAATTGAAGGTTATGAAGAAATTAGTACGCTTGGCAGTATTTACAATTATCCTTACTATCGAAATCATATTGAAAAACTTGGGTACGAAAAAGATATTGACTGGATAGAATTTAGAGTTAAAATTGTTTCATCTACACCAGAAAAGATTGCCCGCATTGCTGAGATTGCTTTACAAAGAAATAAACTTCATGTTCCGGTGTTTAAGAAGGCAAAAGATATGCTCCCTTATGCCAGAGATATTTTTTATTTGATAAATGAAACTTATAAAGATTTATATGGATTTGTTGAGCTAACCGATAAGCAAATTGATTCTTATGTTAAACAATATTTTTCTTTTATTCGTCCGGAGTATCTTCCTATAGTGCTTGATGAAAATAATAAACTTGCTGCGTTTGGAATAACCATGCCCTCTCTAAATAACGCACTACAAAAAATTAATGGTAAACTTTTACCGTTTGGATTTTTATCAATCTTAAAAGAAATGAAAAAAAGTAAATCGTTGGATTTGTATCTTACCGCTGTAAGAACAGATTTGCAGAACAAAGGTGTAAACGCTCTTTTAATAGATCAGATAAATAAAGTTTGTATTAAAAACGGAATACAATTTGTGGAAACCAATCGTGAACTTGAAAGCAATGAAAAAGTACAGGCTCAGTGGAAGCTTTATAATGCACGCCAGCACAAACGAAGACGCTGTTACAAAAAAGTTTTGGGTAAATCTTAACCTTATTATTTTATTTTAATTATGAATGACTTTTTAATAATTCAAGATGTTGTTGTAATACTTTCTGTTTCTCTGCCAATTATTTTTCTTTTCAAAAAAATTAATTTGCCGAGCATTGTCGGATTTTTAATTGCAGGTATGTTAATTGGTCCTTACGGATTTAATCTTATAAAATCTGTAAACCAAATAAGTGTAATGGCAGAAATTGGAATTATGCTTTTAATGTTTACAATTGGTTTGGAGTTTTCACTTTCACAATTAATTAAAATAAAAAAGTTTTTACTTATAGCCGGCGGATTTCAGCTTCTGCTAACAATTATTTTCAGTACAATTATTTTTTCCGCTTTGGGATTGGAACTCAAACAATCAATTTTCTTTTCACTCTTAGTTAGTTTATCAAGCACAGCAATTGTTTTAAAAATCCTTTCCGATAAAAACGAACTTGAAGCTCCGCACGGAAAATTTTCAATCGGAATTTTAATTTTTCAAGATCTTGCAATTGTACCTATGTTTCTTTTGCTGCCCCTTTTAAGCGGCTTTGGTAAACTTAGCGGCGGTGATATTGCTTTAAATATTGCAATTACTTTTGGCGTACTTGCAGGTTTGTTTTTGCTTGCAAGATTTTTAATGCCGCTTATTGTTTATCAAATAGCAAACATAAGGATGCGAGAAGCATTTACAATTGGCGTAATTCTTTTACTGCTTGGTACAGCTTACATAACACATACGGCTGGTTTATCATTTGCACTTGGAGCTTTTATTGCAGGATTGATTTTATCGGAATCAGAATATAATCATCAAATCGTTTCAGACATCCTGCCATTTCGCGATGCTTTTAACAGTATATTTTTTGTTTCTATTGGTTTGCTGCTAAATATTAATTTTGTTTTAGATAATGTTTTGATGATTAGCAGTCTTACACTTGGAATACTTTTAGTAAAAACAATAGTAGTTGTTATAATAATTTATTTTATGAAGTATCCGTTGCGTGTTGCTGTTCTTGCCGGGTTAGGCTTAGCGCAAATTGGCGAGTTTTCTTTTGTACTTGCACAGGCTGGATTAAACTTTAATCTTTTTGCAACTGATTTTTATTACAACGGATTTTTAGCTTCAACAATTTTTTCTATGATATTAACTCCGCTGTTAATAAAACTTTCGCCGTTTATAGCAGGCAAAACTTCCGCAATTGAAAAAAATAAAAAGCACAGCGAAAATTATTTAGAAAATTTGCATGGTCATGTTATCATTGCAGGTTTTGGATTAAATGGAAGTAATCTTGCAAGAGTTTTAAAAGAAACAGGAATCAAATACATCGTTACTGAATTAAATCCTGATACTGTAAAAAAAGAAAAAGCAAAAGGTGAAAAAATCATCTATGGTGATATAAGCAAGGACGAAGTGTTAAACGCTGTAAAGATTGATAAAGCCAGCATAATAGTTTACGCAATTTCTGATCCCGCTGTTACCAGAAGATCTTTAACGCTTGTAAAAAAAATAAATCCGCAAATTTATGCTTTGGTTAGAACGCGATACGTAAACGAAGTTGATGAACTAATAAAACTCGGTGCCGATGATGTAATACCCGAAGAGTTTGAAACTGCTTTACAGATTTTTAGAAAAGTTTTGGAAAGATTTCACATTCCACTTAATGTAATTATGCAGCAAACTACTTTACTGCGCGAAGAATCTTACCGCTTTTTAAGAAAGGAAGGTGTGGATATAAGCGCCTTCTCACATCTTGATGAAATTCTAGCTCAGGGATTAACCGAAACATATTATGTTAACAATCAGAATCCGCATATAAATAAAAATCTTGCAGAAATAAATTTACGTGCTAAAACTGATGCAACAATAATTGCAATAGTTAGAAATGGAAAAACAATTTCAAATCCATCTGCTAAAGAAATGATTTTGACCGCTGATACGCTGGTTATATACGGTACGCATCTTTCCGTTGATAAAGCTATTAATGTTTTAAACAAAACAGAGCAAGAATAATCAATCATAAATAAGTAGTTACTTCTTTCAAATCCTTTTTAACAATATCCGGAACCATTGTGTTTTCCGCCGGATAACCGACCACCAAAATTAAAAAAGGTTTTTCATTTTGCGATCTCCCTAAAATATCATTTAAAAATTTCATTGGGCTTGGTGTGTGCGTTAAACAAACTAATCCTGCATGATGGATTGCGCTAATTAAAAATCCTGCTGCAATTCCTGTTGATTCTGATGCATAATAAGTTTTTTGTTTTCTACCATCAGATAAAATTTCTATAGATTTTGAAAAGACTACAATAAGGTATGGCGCACTTTCTAAAAATGGTTTGTTGTAATCAGTGCCAAATGGTTCAAGCGCATCAAGCCATTCTTGCGGTGCACGGGTAGAATAAAATCCGCGTTCTTCTTCTTCCGCAGCTACTCTAATTTTCTTTTTTATTAATGGATTAGAAACCACCACAAAATGCCACGGCTGTTTGTTTGCGCCGCTTGGTGCTGAGTTTGCGGCGGACAGACAATTATCAATAATTTCTTTCGGAATTTTTCTATCAGAAAATTCTCTAACTGTTCTGCGCCTTAACAAATCTTCAAGAAGCAAACCTGATCGATTCAGCATTTCTTCTTGCGGATATTCTTTGTAATCAGGCAGTGGGATTAGTTTTGTTTTTGTCATAGCATTCTCCAATTAGTTGTTTGAAGTTATATCATTTTTACTAAAATGTAAATGATTCTACTTAATATTTATTAACCCTTTATCACTAATATTTACCGATTACGAATAATACTTTTAATATGCGGTAACCAAAAAGTAAGTTTGATTGTCTATTAGATTAAATCATTAGGAGTGTGTTATGAAAAGTGTTACGAAAATTTCAATTGTGTTTTTATTAATTGCCGCAATACCGTTTGGTTACGTTTTAGCTTCATCAAAAAGTGGTGATAAAAAGGTAATCAAAGAAAAATCTTTTCAAATCTCACCGGGTAAAAAAATAAATATAGAAACAGATTCGGGTGATATAATCGTAACAACCTGGAATAGATCTGAAGTTTACGTTAAGATAATGGGGAATCAAAAAGCAGCAGATAAATATGATTTTACTTTTAATACCACTCCCGAAGAAATAACAGTTATTGCTGAAAGAAAAGGCGGCTGGAATTGGTTTTCTAATGTCAATATTAAGATTGAAATAAAGGTGCCTGAAAATTTCAACATCAATGCAAATACTTCAGGAGGAGATATAAAAATTGGCGGTGTTAACGGTGGAATTTATTTAAAAACATCCGGCGGTGATATTTGGGGTGATAGATTTGAAGGAAATTTTTTCGCTAAAACTTCCGGTGGAGATATTAATCTCTACTGTAAAAATGCAAAAATAGAAGCAAGTACATCCGGTGGTGATATTGAACTTGAATATACAGGAATCAATCAGGGTATAGAATTAAAAACCAGCGGCGGTGATATAGATGTAAAAGTTCCTGCAGATTTCGATGCGAAAGCAGAGCTTAAAACTTCCGGCGGTGATGTTGATTGTAATTTAACTTTAAACAATGTTTCCAAATTAAGTGAATCCAAAATTGATGCGAATATAAATAAAGGAGGCAAGCCTTTAATCGCAATTACATCAGGCGGAGATATTAGCGTTTATAAAAAATAATTGTTCGTTTGATCTCTCCCTGAAAAAGCGCATCGTATGGTGCGCTTTTTTTTATCAACCTGAACTCGTTTCAGGTTCTCTTTTTTTTTAACACTGCGCAAATCTGCCCGCGGTAGGCTGGATCAAAACGTATCCTTCTTCCAAAAGTTATTGATAGTTACCAAAAAAAATGTTCCTTTTATTTATAAAAAGAATGACCGAACTGTCATTGCGATGGCGATTAGCCAAAGCAATCTCTACTTTGTTATTTGAGATTGCTTCATTCGAGGACTCATTCGCAATGACTTTTTTTAATATTCAAAGTTTGACATTAACCCAACTCTTTTGAATTTTGAGAATGAGAATAAAAGCAATTAAGAAATGTCTAAAAAATTTATCTACAAATACTTAAGTGTAGAAGAACTTAAATCAATTTCAGCAAAGATTGGCGAGATTGAAAAAACAACTTCTGGTGAACTCGTAATTACCTTAAAAGAAAAACGTAATCTACTTGAAAAACACAAATCTGTTCACTCACTTGCTGAAAAAGAATTTGTTTCTGCAAAGATTGGAAAAACAAAAGGGTCAACAGGAATATTATTTTTTATAATTTTTAATGTAAAAGGTTTTTCAATTCTTGCTGATAAAGGTATTCACGAAAAAGTTGATCAATCCGTTTGGGATGAAATTGCAAAGAACATTAGTGATAATTTTAAAAATGAAAAATATTTTAGCGGTTTAGTAAACGGAATAGAACGAGCAGGAAAAATTCTTGCCGCCCACTTCCCCATCCAACTAGGTGATATTAACGAACTGCCTAATGAAGTTAGAATTACGTAAAAATTTTTGATAACGGAGCAATATTTTAGTTTCTTGTTCCTTTTACAATTATTGCTTTACTTCCTTTTAAACCAACAGTTACTACAATATTATTTTTCGTTGCAATAGAAAACAATATTCCTTGCATATAATGCTCGTTATATGTTAACCAGCTTGAACCATTGAAATGCGAAAGAAGACCAAAATCACCACAAACAAAAACATCATTTAAATCATTTCCTCTAATGTTGTTTGAATAATAAGGTGGCAAATCTATTACTTGATTCCAATAACCTTTTTTATTTTCAAAGACACCATCACCTGCAGTAAAAAAGAATTTATTATTTGATGTCCAAATCGAATTAATTCTTTTATCACCCATCCAGTTTAATGAATCAACAGTGTTGCTTTTTATTTGTAAAAT
>JAGOXU010000319.1 GCA_018059515.1 Ignavibacterium sp. | reverse complement strand
AAAAACATTAGGATCAACCATTCCACAGCCGAGTATTTCTAACCAGCCGGAGTTTTTACAAATCTTACAGCCCTTTCCCTTGCATAGATAACAAGTAATATCCATTTCAGCACTTGGTTCAGTAAATGGAAAGAAGCTTGGACGAAATCTGTATTTCAAATCTGAGCCATAAAATTGTTTTGCAAAAGAAACCAATGTCCCTTTTAACTCGGCAAATGTAACATCGGTATCAACATAAATTCCATCAACTTGATGGAACATACAATAACTTCTTGCACTTACAGCTTCATTGCGATAAACTCTGCCCGGCATAATTGCGCGAACCGGCGGGGCTTGTTTTTCCATCAATCTTATTTGCACAGGAGTGGTGTGAGTGCGAAGTAAAAAATCTTTGCTCACAAAAAATGTATCCTGCATATCTCTTGCCGGATGATCAGCGGGAAAGTTTAGGGATTCAAAATTATAATAATCTGATTCAAGCTCAGGACCATTAGCAACAGAAAATCCAAGTCCTTTAAAGATTGATTTTATTTCATCAAGTGTTTGTGTTAAGATGTGCTTACTTCCAACAATATATTTATTGCCCGGCAAGGTAAGATCAATTTGATTTTCTTTGCTTGATTGAGTTGAAGAAATACGTTCTTTAACTTCCTCAAAGTAAGATGAAACTTCGTTTCGGAGCAGATTTAATTTTTTACCGAGAATTGGTTTTTCTTCTTTCACAACACCTTTAAGATCTTCAAATAGTTGTGATACAAGACCGTTTCTGCTAAAATATTTTAGTCGTATTTCTTCAACATCTTTAATTGACGAAACAGATTTTATATCAGAGTAAAAACTTTCTTTAATTTCGGTAATGTTTTTATCCAGCATAAATATTCTTTAAATAAAAAATACCCTCGCAGGATATAATAATTCAATAAATCCTAAGAGGGTATAAAATTAATTGATAGAAAATTTAACAACTTCAGTAAAAGCTGATGGATTTTCAGCGGCTAAACTTGCAAGCACTTTACGGTTGATATCAACACCTTTTTTATTTAGTGCGTCAATCAATCTTGAATAAGTTGTACCGTTCATTCTTGCAGCAGCATTAATTCTTACTATCCAAAGTGATCTGTAAACTCTTTTTTTGAGTTTTCTGTCTCTATAAGCGTGACCTAACCCTTTGTCAATTGCATTCTTTGCAGCAGTAAGTACGTTGCCTTGATTACCCCAGTAACCTTTGGCACGCTTAAGCTGGTTTCTTCTTCTTCTGTGAGAAGCAACTTTATTTTTTGATCTTGGCATTTTTTATCCTTTTAAATTATTGTACCATTATCCGTACACGTTTTTGTTCGGCATCACTAACTAATGTGCTTTTTCTCAAGTTTCTTTTGCGCTTTGTAGTTTTAGAAGTAAGAATGTGGCTCTTGTAAGCTTTCTTTCTTTTAAATCTACCGGATGCAGTCTTCTTAAAAGTTTTAGAAGCACCGCGATTACTTTTCATTTTTGGCATATTATCCCTGCTTATTTGTTTTCTTTACTTTTTTTGATTGCGGAACTAATATGGTTGTCATATTTCGTCCTTCAAGTTTGATGGGAGATTCTACTTTTGCAAGATCTTCCATTTTTTCTATAAATCTTTTTAACAGTTCTTCACCTTGATCAGTGTAAGCCATTTCGCGACCTTTAAACATAACGCTAACTTTAACCTTATTTCCTTCTTCAAGAAAATTTATAGCGTGTTTAACCTTAAAATCAAAATCGTGAACATCAGTATTTGGGTGCATTCTAATTTCTTTAAGAATAGAAACAACCTGATTTTTTTTCTGAATCTTATCACGTTTTTGTTGTTCATATTTGAACTTACCAAAATCAATAATTTTACAAACGGGAGGCACTGCTTGCGGGGCTATTTCAACAAGATCCTGCCCTCGTTCTTCGGCTAATTTAATTGCATCTCTAACAGTATAAACACCCAATTGAGCGCCATCAACATCAATTACTCTAACTTTAGCAGCTCTAATCTCTTCATTTATGCGAACCGTTTGTTTACCAGCGATGCGAAACCTCTCTAAATATGATTAAACTTTGTTTTTAATTTCGGATGCAATTTTATCAATAAATTCTGTTAAAGCCAAAGCGCCTTTATCACCTTCTTTGTGTTTTCTTAAGGAAACTGTATTTGCCTCTTTTTCCTTTTCTCCAACAATTAACATATACGGAACCTTTTGCATTTCCCAGTCACGAATTTTATAACCTATCTTTTCATTTCTTTCATCAACTTCAACCCTAATCCCAGCATTTTTAAGTTCAGATACTACCTTACTCGCATACTCAATATAGTTTTGAGAAACTGGAATTACTGCAACCTGAATTGGTGCAAGCCATAAGGGAAAATCTCCTGCAAAATGCTCGATTAGAACACCAATAAATCTTTCTAATGAACCAAATGGTGCTCGATGAATTACAACAGGTCTATGCTTTTGCCCATCACTACCAATGTACTCAAGATTAAATCTTTCTGGCATTACATAATCTATCTGAACTGTTCCAAGCTGCCACTTTCTACCAAGCGCATCTCTAACCATAAAATCAATTTTTGGACCGTAGAAAGCCGCTTCACCCTCTTCGATAGAATAATTGAGTTTCATCAAGTCTGCAGCTTCTTTAATTTCCTTCTGAGCTTTTTCCCAATGAGAAATATCTCCGCCGTACTTTTCAGCGTTTTCATCTCTGAATGAAAGCTGAGTAGTAAAATCAGCAAATCCCATAACTTTAAATACATACTGGATCAAATCTATAACATCGCATAATTCATCTTTTAACTGATCCTGACGAACAAACATATGTGAATCATCAACTGAAAAACATCTTACCCTTGTCAGTCCATTAAGTTCACCCGATTGTTCATATCTATAGACTGTACCAAATTCAGCATATCTGATTGGCAGATCTCTGTAACTCCGTGGTTTTGATCCATAGATTTGAAAGTGATGAGGACAATTCATCGGTTTTAAAAGATACTCTTCTTCTCTATCACCAAATTTCATCGTCGGGAATTGGCTATCACTGTAATATGGATAATGCCCG
>JAGOXU010000318.1 GCA_018059515.1 Ignavibacterium sp. | reverse complement strand
TAACTGCCTCTATTATATGTTTCCTTGTTTTATTTAAAGTAAAAATTAAATATTTATTGATGGCTTTGGTTGTCTGTGTAATCAGTTTAAATTTTACTGTAATAACAAAAGCAGATATCTTAAATCATCAACAGAAACAGTTTGATAAGGTGGATGCTAGAATTTATTATTTTAGACTTAACACGATAATTAAGGGTGCGAAACTGAATGGCGTTATTTACACAAATTTAGAAGCGATTTGTTCTGAGAAAATACAAAGAGAACAGGACTTTTATTTTATTGATAGTAATAAAATTTTGCAATCTATAAATAATGATGCAGCTAATCCAAAAATATATTTTTTAAAAACAAATACCCTCGATAAGCAAACTAAAAACACAATTCACTCTGAAGTTAAAAATGGAAAATTTAAAGTACTTTACGATGATGGAGACTATCTGTTTTTGATTTCTTGAATTTATTTTTTTCAAAAAACAATAAATTAAACTATGAACACAACAGAACTAATCCGCAAAAAAAGAAATAAAAAAATTTTAACCAAAGATGAAATTTTATTTCTTATAAATAACTACACAAAAAACAAAATTCCTGATTACCAATTTTCTGCTTTCTTAATGGCGGTTTATTTTAATGGAATGAACAAAGAAGAAACTTCAGCGCTTACAGAAGCAATGCTGCACAGCGGAAAAGTTTTAAATCTTAATTCAATTCCGGGAACTAAAATAGATAAACACTCAACAGGTGGGGTTGGTGATAAAACATCATTAATATTAGCTCCAATTGTTGCTGCAGCGGGAATAAAAGTTCCAATGATTTCCGGAAGGAGTTTAGGGCATTCTGGTGGAACGTTAGACAAGCTTGAAGCAATTTCGGGATTTAGAACTAATCTTACTTTATCAGAATACAAAAAAGTTCTAAAAAAAGTTGGCGCTGTTTTAATCGGACAGACAAAAGAAATTGCTCCTGCCGATAAACTTATTTATGCTCTGCGCGATGTAACCGCCACTGTTGAATCAATTCCGTTAATAACCGGAAGTATAATGAGCAAAAAACTTGCGGAAGGAATTGATGGACTTGTACTTGATGTTAAAACCGGTAACGGCGCTTTTATGCAAAAGACTGAAGATGCAATTGAGCTTGCCGATTCACTTATCCAAACGGCAAAAGCGTTTAATAAAAATGTAATTGGATTTGTTACAGATATGAATCAGCCGCTCGGTAATTATATTGGAAATTGGTTGGAGGTTTATGAATCAATCCAGGTTTTGCGCGATGGTAAGAAAAATGATTTAACAGAGTTATCATTAATTCTTTCCGGGGCTATGATCTATCTTGGTAAAAAATCAAAATCACTTGATGAAGGAATTGAAGAAGCGATAAGAATTTTAAAATCAGGAAAAGCATTTGATAAGTTTGTTGAGATTGTGAAAGCACAAAATGGAAAGACGGATTTTATAATTCATCCTGAGAAATATCCAAAATCAAAATATAAGGAAGTTATCAAATCAAACACTACCGGGTATTTATCTGAAGTAAACACTTACGAAATTGGAATGGCAGCCATTGATTTGGGAGCGGGAAGAAAAACTAAAGATGATAAAATTGATCCCAAAGCAGGAATTATTTTTAATTACAAAATTGGCGATACTATTAATAAAGGTGTGGGAATTGCAGAATTATTTTCTGATTCAAAATCAGGAATGGATAATGCTAAGAAAAGAATTACTAATGCTGTAAAAATTTCAAAATCAAAACCAAAGAAATTAGAGCTTATTAAAGAAGTGATTATTTAAATATCCGCACAAATTAAATGGATAATTTATAGATACGTTAAGGATATTTAATTTAATTTCCCTATTTTTATATAGATAAGTTACGGATACAAAATGGATAAATATCAGCAAAAAATAGACTTTAGCTTTAAAACAAATCAGCAAATAATAAAATTAGTAAGTACAATTGATGCTTATAAAGGAAGGTGGAATCTTGTTGAACAAAAAGAAAATATTCCGCTTAAAGAACTAAGAAATATCGCAACTATACAATCAATCGGAGCATCAACAAGAATCGAAGGCTCACAGCTTTCTGATGAAGAAATAAAAAATCTTCTTAACAATCTTAAAATATCAAAACTCAGCACAAGGGATGAACAAGAAGCTGTCGGATATTACGATGTACTTGAACTGATTTATGAAAATTTTGATGCGATAAATTTATCACAGAATTTTATTAAACAGCTTCATCAAAAATTATTAAAGTATAGTACAAAAGATGAGCGCCACAGAGGCAATTATAAAAATGTTTCTAACGAAGTTATCGCAGAATATCCTGATGGAATAAAAAAAATAATCTTCAAACCTACAGAACCGCATCTTGTAGAGATAGAATTATCCGATCTGATTGATTGGACAAATAAGCAACTTGAAGCTGAAGAAATCCATCCTTTAATATTAATCGGATTATTTGTTTACGAATTTCTTTCTATCCACCCATTTCAAGATGGAAACGGAAGATTATCAAGATTGTTAACCAGCTTGTTGTTGTTACAACACCACTATCAATTCATCAAATACATTTCATTTGAAAACTATATTGAACAAAAGAAAAAATCATACTACGAAGCTTTGATGGAAGGACAGAAAAACAGATTAACAAACAGCGAAGTTATTGAGAGCTGGATTTTATTTTTTTTGCATTCGATAGAAAACCTCACTCAAAAATTAGATCAAAAATACAACAGCTTTAAATCTAAAGGCGGATACTTAAACGAAAGACAAAAACTAATTGTTGATTATATAACCAGCAATCAACCTGTTAAATTGGCTGATTTAGTAAATGCTTTAGAGGATACTTCAATAAACACTTTAAAAAAAGATTTGCAATATTTAAAAATCGAAAAAATTATTGAAGCGATTGGGAAAAACAAAGGGACTGTTTACTCGATAAAAACGAAATAACTTTCAATTCTAACCTGCTTACGGTATATTTTAATATTATAATATCTAATCTTTAGGAGAAACCACCATGCTTTTTATCGTAGCCATTTTAGCCACAGTTATTGCATTTTTTGTTTATAA
>JAGOXU010000317.1 GCA_018059515.1 Ignavibacterium sp. | reverse complement strand
ATGGGTTTTGATACTTGGCGGCGATCATATTTACAAAATGGATTATCTAAGATTTCTTGTTAATCATATCGATGAATCTGCTGATCTTTCAATTGCATGTATCGAAGTTCCAAAAGATGAAGCAAGCAGATTCGGAATTGTTGGTGTTGATGATAAATATAATGTAGAATCCTTTATTGAAAAGCCGGCTAACCCTCCACAGATTCCGGATAAACCTGGTTTCTCCTTTGTTAACATGGGTATTTATGTTTTTAATGCTAATGTATTAAAAGAAGTTTTGCTGGAAATGGAATCTAAAAAAATTAAGAATCATGATTTTGGACAGCACGTAATTCCATATATGGTTCAATCTAAACTAAAAGTTATTGCATACAGATTTCAAGATGAAAATAAAAAAACTCAACCTTACTGGAAAGATATTGGAACACTTGATAGTTATTACGCTGCAAATATGGATTTGATAAGTGTCATTCCTGAATTTAATCTTTACGATCCGGAATGGCCTTTAAGAACATATCAATATCAATATCCGCCTGCAAAAACAGTATCGCACGAAGGTGAACGAGTTGGTAGAACTTTAAACTCTTTAATTTGCGATGGCACAATTGTATCGGGAGGTTTGGTTGAAAGATCGCTGCTCGGATCAAATGTAAAAGTAAACAGTTACTCGTACATCACAGATTCTATAATTATGAATAACGTTACGATTGGAAGACACGCACGAATTAGAAGAGCGATCATAGATAAGAATGTTTTGATTCCTGAAGGATATGAAATTGGATTTGATCCTGAAGGCGACAAGAAAAAGTTTACTATGACCGAAACCGGTATTGTTGTAATAGCAAAGAATACTGTTTTGACTGAGTAAAATTTCAATATATAATCTCAATTAAATTGAGGCTAATATGAAACTAAAATATTTCCTGATTCTACTCCTCTCATTGTACATTGTAAATTGTACATTGTCCATTGAAGCGCTAGCGACCGTGCGCTACGTTAGCAAAACCGGCACAAGCACCCCGCCCTACACAAGCTGGCAAACTGCCTCTGACAGCATACAAAAGTGCATTAACATTTGTGTTGATGGTGATACTGTTTATGTGGCTAATGGCGTTTATAAAGAAAACCTTGTAATTAATAAATACATAAGTTTAATTGGCAGCAGTATGGATAGCACTGTGATTGATGGAACTGGACTTACCGTTATCACCGTCGAATATGTGCAACATGGTATTGGTGGAAGTTTTGAAAACTTTACAATTTTAGGAAAAGGTTTTAATCAAGGTGCTGGTATTTTGACAGTTAAAAACATTTTGGTGAAAAACTGTAGAATTAAAAATGATCAAGTTGGCATTTCTGTAATAAATGAAGGTTACCAAATTGAAAATGTAATAATTACTAGTGTTGATTTAGGTGTTTATGGTGGTTGTGCAAGTATTAATTGCAATAATGTTTTAAAAAACTGTGTCATTGTTGTGCCAAATAATACTTCTCAAGGAGTAAATACTGGTAGTGGTAACTATGAAATTAGCAATAATATTATTTTATATACGGGTGATGCAAATTTTGAACCTGGGATATATGTGAGTGCAGCTAATAAAATAAATATTACAAATAATCTAATAAGTAATTTTGGTAATGGTGTTTCTTTTGACACTGTGCTCGATACAGCATTTGTCAGAAATAATATAATAACATATCAGAGTTCTAATGGTTCTGCAGCAGGAATTTGGACATCAGGCAATAGGATATTTGCAAATAACCTAATCTTTATCAATAGTAAAAAAGGTATTTATCAGAGTGGTAGTGGATTTGTTAGATCAGACTATAATATTTTTTGGAACAATGATGTAAATTTAGTTGGTGTGGCGTATGGTGATAGCGATATTGTTGCTGATCCAATGCTAGTCAAAGATACCATTCCACATATAAATGGACCGTATGATTTTCATTTGCAGGCTTTTTCCCCGGGAATTGATAACGGTGATCCAACAATTTTGGATTTAGATGGAACAAGAAGTGATATTGGATTGTACGGAGGACCTTTCGGAGAAACATATACTTACCAGGATTTAGCCACACTAGCCCCCAGAAATCTTTCTGCCATTGTTGATTCAAATTATATAACAGTGAGATGGAACAGAAACACAGAGGCGGATACATCTTTCTACAAAGTTTATAGAGATACGGTTTCAGGATTCACTATTGATTCAACAAAACTTGTCAGCTCATCAGCAGATACATTTTTTGTTCACCCAAATTTACACAACGTTACAAAATATGTTTACAAGATTACTTGTGTAGATAAACAAGGGAATGAATCTCTTCCGTCAAGTGAGCTTGTCGTTAATATAACAGGTGTTGAAGACTACCCACAACTCACTACCAACTACCTGCTATACCAAAATTATCCCAATCCCTTTAACCCAAACACAAAAATTGGTTATCAACTGAAAGAAAGGGCTTATGTAAAACTTATGATATATGATATAAAGGGTGAGCTAGTGAGTGTACTTATTAACAAAGAACAAAACTCAGGATACTATGAAGCAGAATTTAATGTCAATGGTCAAACGTCAAATGTCAAAGGTAATTTGGCAAGTGGAATATATTTATACAGAATTGAAGTAATCGGCGAGGGAAAGATTCCAGTTTATACAGAAATGAAAAAAATGTTAATGATTAAGTGATAGCATTACTTAATCAGAAATCCCGATACTATCGGGGTTATTGATAAAATAACTATGGTCATGCTGAACTCGTTTCAGCATCTTTCTAACTATATAAAAAAAAGGAGATGATATTATGAATGTTCTTTAACTAATTGGAAAGAATCTAAATAATGTAATTACTCATTTATTTACGGGGAACTGATATGAAAACTATATTTATAAAAATGTTTCTTGTTCTTTTTTTACTTACTAATTTTTCACAGTCACAAGATTGGATAAAAGAATATCCAGGAATCCCCCTGGAAACTGGATTAGTCTGGGATTGGATTACCACACCTGGCGGTTTGATAGGTAATCGCGGTGCTGTTGATAGTATGAAATTAGCCGGTATCGATATAGTCAGATTAAGTA
>JAGOXU010000120.1 GCA_018059515.1 Ignavibacterium sp. | reverse complement strand
ACAAATCATTTGAAGTATTACGCTTAAAAGAAGTAGCGGAAGCTTTTCCCAAATACAAAACAGAAATTGAGGAAAGAATAAATCGAGTTAAAGATTTAATGATGCCTTTTCAAAAAAAATATTATTATACTCATAAAATGCAAGGCTCACATTCCATCAAATACGTTTTACCAGCATTGATACCGGAATTAAGTTATGAAAACTTAGAGATCAATGAAGGCGGA
Organism: Ignavibacterium sp.; assembly: GCA_018059515.1. Classification (GTDB taxonomy): domain Bacteria; phylum Bacteroidota; class Ignavibacteria; order Ignavibacteriales; family Ignavibacteriaceae; genus IGN3. The sequence goes on along the minus strand of JAGOXU010000120.1, from coordinate 9,990 downwards.
CTGGCTTCAACAGCATTTGAAAGCCTATATTATGAAACAGATTTAATACGCATAGCTGAAATTAGGAATAACTTACTTGAGTATTGTAAAATGGATACATTTGCAATGGTTAAGTTATTAGAAAAATTGGAATCGATTTAAAAATATTAGGTTAAATATTGTCCGTGTCTTTGAGTCGCTGAGGTAAAAATATTTCTTAACGCTAAGTCGCAGAGGGAAATGAATATTAAATTATAGGTCATTAAAAAATACCGTCAAAGAAAATTACACTTGAATGTGTTAAAATAGTTAAGTTTTTTTGAAGTGTATTTCATTCACTTTTCTTAGAGGAGCTATGAAAATTATAAGCGCTCTATTAGTCATTGTTCTTTTTCAAACCAATTTTCCTCAGGGAATTACTCTGAGAGATACAACAAACCAGTATGATTACATAATCATTACGGTTCCTGAATTTGTTCCAGCCTGCCAAACATTTAAACAGCATAAAGAATCCTATAATGGATTTAATGTTTTAATTGTTGATACCGGACAAATATATACGGAGTTTAATTCGGATTCCCTACCTCAAAATAACATACGAGAATTTATTAGTTATGCAGGAACTTATTGGCAGCAGCCGTATGTTATTTGTATTATGCTTGTCGGCACAGTAAATCAAGTCCCAAATTTTCAACTATTAATTCCACCTCATATAGTTCCAAATCCATATCATAAAACTGATTATTTTTATGGGATAAATAAAAATTCAATCGATACAACATTAATAAGTTATGCCGTTGGAAGGGTACCTGCAAAAAATATTAATGAAGTGGAAAATTATTTTTCAAAAGTAGTTGATTATGAAGGTACGACGGGCGACTCAACCTGGATAAATAATTCTTTGTTTGTTTATGAACATGAAGAACAACAAATGTTTGGATTCCAAGAGTTTTCTCATGTGCTCGCAAATTTACAGCCAAGCAATATTAATTCTAAATTTTATACAAATTCTGATACCTCTAGTGAATATGGAAATAAAGATTCAATAATATCATTCCTAAATAATCCCGGTGTTTCTTTATTAATTTTTGAGGGGCATAATAGTGATTCATCCTTGGTAAATAATGATTACTTTAACGTGAGTGATGTGAGTGAATTAAATAATAATGGAAAATATTTTATTACACTATTCACGGGCGGACAATATGCTATTTTAGATTCTAATAGTAATTTATGCGTAAAAATGCTTTTACAAAACAATTCCGGATCAATTGCAAGTATTTGCCCAAGCAGTATTGTTTACTGGAATTTGCTAAGGTCTATACATCAATACTGGATTTACAAAATATTCGATGCATCAAATATTACAATAAGTAAGTTAGTAGATTTATCTAATCTCCCTTCAAATGATTTAATGTATTCTATGAAAACATCAATTAATTATTTGGGTGATCCATCTCTTAAACTTAAATATGATCCAGTTGTAAACGTAACAGAAAATAATCAGGAAATACCAGATGGATATGTACTTAATTCAAATTATCCTAACCCCTATAATAATTCCACAAAAATAAGTTATGAAATTCCTGTTCAGTCAAATGTTTCAATTATTTTATATGATGTTTTAGGTAGGGAAGTTGCAACACTTGTTAATGAAGTAAAACAGAGTGGTAAACATCAATTTAATTTTGTAGAAAAAAATCTTGTTAGCGGTGTTTATTTCTACACCTTACGCGCTGGTAATTTTGTTCAAACAAAAAAGATGATTCTTTTAAAATAAACTCCCTGCCTCTGTGGTTGAAAAATCTTCACCACAGAGACACAAAGGGACCGTGAAAAAATTAATCCTTCCAATCCGGAACTCTGCCCGGAGTCCATGGAGAATTTAATTTATCCATTTCATTTTCAAGATTTTTTAAATCGACTTCAACTAATCTTTTTAATCTTTCTAAAATCGGTTTAAATTCTTCTGAAGCAATCTGATAATTCTGTTTATAAGATTCTGTTGGCGCTGAAGTAGTTGACCACATTCCTCCAACAACTTCTCCAACTCGTGCAGATATACTTGGATAAACAGGCTCATTACGACTGCTGATAACTTCATCATCAACAAGCTTTCTGTAAAGAGCTAAGTTTTCATCAAAGATCCTATTTGCTTCATCAGTTAAACTTTGTGGTGCATCATCGGTCTGTTTTAAAGCTGTTTTAATAATTCCTACTTTATCTTTTAAGTTTGATGAAACTTGAATTGCAGCATTAACCGCGCTGTTTAGCTCACCAACCTTTTTTTGAAATGCAGCTAATTCGCTTCTGTCACCGGCAGGCAGTGTTACATTATTTAAAACTTTTGCTTCAAATACAACAGGACCGGCAACTTCTTTTAATACTCCATTACTACTAATGGACATTGTTACTTTATATTTGCCTGGCATAACAGGATAACCACTTGGATTTTCATCAGTTGCTTTTTTTATTGGATTTGTACTTGCGTATCGTAAATCCCATGTAAATCTATTTAATCCGGCAGCTACATTTGTTTTTAATTTTCTAACAACATTTCCTGCAGCATCGTAAATTGTAAAAAGTAAAAATGATTTTTGTTCATCATCTTCTTTTCTCAAATCTTCAAAAGATGGATAGGGAACAGGTTCATTTTTTTTAATTAATTCTTTTTCTTTCTCCTGTCGCTGCTGTTTTAAAGTTTTTGGAACTTCTTTGATGTAATAAGTAAAAGCGGCTCCAAACGGCGGATTATCTGCTTTATAATACGATGATCCAACTCCGGAAAAAGTAGCACTTCTTTTTGTAAACATTAATGCATCTTTTACAGGATAGAGTTTATAGTTTTCTTTATTCAAAGATTCTTCTGCTACTTCTCGTAATGCAGAATAATTGTCAAGTATATAAAATCCTCTTCCAAAAGTTGCCAGCGCAAGATCATTTTCTCTTTTTTGAATATCCAGATCTCTAACAGCTTGTGTAGGCAAATTCCCTTTTAACTGAATCCATTTTTCTCCTCCGTTGTTCGTAAAGAAAACTCCATACTCAGTTCCAACAAAGTATAAATCTTTTTTTATATGATCCTGTACAAAAGTGTAAATCACTTGCGGCTCTTTTAAATCACCCGCAATAGATTTCCAGCTCTTCCCGCGATCATTGCTGACTAAAATGTACGGTTTAAAATCTGCACGTTTATGATTATCGAAAGTTGCATAAACTGTATTTGCATCATGCTGCGAGGCGTATAAACAGCTTACGTAAGTCATATCAGGAATTCCGGGAAACGCTTCAATCTTTCTCCAGTTTTTTCCGCCGTCTTCTGTAACCTGAACTAATCCATCATCCGTTCCAACATACAATAATCCTTCAACAAGCGGTGATTCAGTTAACGAAACAATATTACCGTAAAAAGATGTTGAAGCATTTTTTGCAACTGCATCAACACTCCAAACTTTATCCATTATCTTTAATTTATTACGATCAACCTGACGCGTTAAATCTTCGCTTATAACCTGCCAGCTATCACCACGGTCATCACTTCTAAACAATTTATTTGCAGCGATGTAAATTCTTGTATTGCTATGCGGACTTGTAATTAACGGCGTATCCCAATTCCATCTGTAAGGCGCTTCATCTTTTCTTTCCTGCGGCTTAATGCTTATTTGTTCGCCGCTTTGCATATCATATCGTGTTAATCCGCCATACTGCCATTCACAATAAATAATATTTGGGTTACTTGGATCGGTGATTGCTTCGTAGCCATCGCCGCCAACAAGCGGAATCCAATCTGCGTTTACAATTCCTTCTTCGTTTATTGTTTGTGAAGGTCCAATCATACTATTATTATCCTGCGTTCCGCCCATTACACGATAGAATGGTTCAAAATTATCAACACTAACTCTGTAGAACTGAAGGGTCGGTAAATTTTCTTTAAACCGGAAAGTTTTTGCCGCATCAAATGTTTCATAAATTCCACCGTCACCGCCAATCATAAAATGATTTGTATTATTTGGGTTGATCCAAAAAGCATGATCATCAACATGTCTTCCCTTTGTGCTGATCCTTTCAAAAGTTTTTCCGCCATCCGTTGTTATTGAAGAATAAGTATCGAGTGCATAAACTTTATTTACATCAACCGGATCGCAAAAAATCTCAGAGTAATACTGTGCGCTAACATTTTTATAATCACTCATCTTTTCCCAGCTTGCGCCGCGATTTATACTTCGATAAAATCCATCGCCATCATTTGCGGCTTCAACAATTGCATAAACATAATCCGGATTGACAGGTGAAATTGCCAAACCAATTCTTCCAACATCGCCGCTCGGTAAACCGCTTGTAAGTTTATTCCACGTTTTTCCCGCATCTGTAGATTTATAAACTGCACCTTCGGGACCGCCATTAATCAATGTCCAAACGTGTCTTCTTCTTTGATAAGATGCTGCATAAAGCACATCAGGATTTCTTGGATCCATTACAACATCTGTTACTCCGGTATTTGGACTTATGTATAAAACAGAATCCCAGCTTGTACCGTAGTCTGTAGATTTGTACAATCCGCGATCGCCGCCAGGACCCCAAAGCGGACCTTGTGCTGCAACATATATTACTTTTGAATCACGAGGATCGATTAAAACTTTTGCGATATGCTCAGATTTTTTTAATCCAATGTTTTTAAAACTTTTTCCGCCGTCTTCACTTCTGTAAAGACCATCACCCCAGCTTACACTGCGCTGAGAATTATTTTCTCCTGTTCCCACATAAACAACATTTGAGTTGTTTGGATCGAGAGATACACAGCCAATGGAGTGTGAACCGTACTTATCAAAAATAGGATCCCACGTTGTACCTGAGTTTGTAGTTTTCCAAACATTACCGCAAGCAACTGCAACATAATATTCTGTAATGTCATTTGGATTAACTGCAAAATCAACAACTCTTCCGGAAGTTGCCGCAGGACCAACACAACGGAATTTTAATCCGTCAAAGGTTTCTGATTTAAAAGGATTTTTATCTTCTTTTTTGTCTTTGTCATTATCCTGTGCAAGGATTGCAAATGAAAATAATAGAAGAAAAAAGAGTGTGAGAATATTTGATTTCATAATCTATCCGCTTGATTGAAAGTTATAATTATTAAAAAAGTTGCTTAAAAATTACTCATTTGATTTTTACGAACAAACAAATTTATTATTTCTAATAACTGTTTATAATAAATTGAACAATATTAAGATTAAGTTTATGTTGCATAACAAATTGTAAATAAAAAATTAGAGTAGTTCTGAATGAACATCGCAGACGGCATTCTCTGGTACGCAGTTTTTTTATTATCAACTGTAGTCCACGAAGCGGCACACGCATTAACAGCTTATAAAATGGGTGATGATACTGCTCATAAATTTGGGCAGGTAAGTTTAAATCCAATTCCACATATTAAACGCGAGCCATTTGGAACGGTTATCGTTCCATTACTTTCTTTTGCTGCCGGCGGCTGGATGATCGGATGGGCAAGCACTCCTTACAATCCGCAATGGGCGCACGATTATCCTAAAAAAGCCGCTGCTATGGCTGCCGCAGGACCGATTTCAAATTTTATTCTTGTAATTTTATCTGCAATAGTTATTCACATTGGAATTTCTGCCGGGTTTTTTATTCAGCCGGATACAATTACTATTTCCGGAATTGTTGCAGGTGCCGGTGCGGGATATTTAGAAATTCTTGCAAAGATTTTAAGTGTAATGTTTTCACTTAATCTAATTTTGTTTGTGTTTAATCTGCTTCCATTTCCTCCGTTAGATGGAAGTGCGATTCCTCCAATGTATTTAAGCGAAGATGCCGGAAGAAAATATATTAGCTTTGTTCGCAAACCTGCGTTTGCTTTAGTTGGATTATTTGTTGCCTGGAATTTATTTGGTTTAATCTACTTTAAAGTGCAATTAATTGTTATTAATCTTCTGTATCCAGGCAGTAATTATCATTAATAATTTTTTCATATTTTCTTACTAACTTTGTAATAAAAAAGAGGCACAAATGAAAATCAAAGATTCAACATTTTTAGTAACCGGCGGCAGTGCCGGAATTGGGAAAGCAACTGCAAAACTACTAATCGAAAAAGGCGGTAAAGTCGCGATTACTGGTAGAGATAAATCAAAGCTGGATAAAGTTGCAAAAGAAATTGGTGCATTTCCAATCCACGCGGATGTTGCTGTGGAAAATGATGTACACAAAACTTACGAACTTTTTCTAAAGCAATTCGGTAAACTGGATTGCCTGATTAACAATGCCGGAATTGGTGATGCTTGGAATGAGATAACAGAGCTTGATATTAAAGCATTCCATCGTGTGTATGATGTAAATGTTTTTGGTGCGGCACTTATGGCAAGTGAAGCGGCTAAACTTTTTAAGAAACAAAAATCAGGTAACATTATTAATATCAGTTCAACAGCAGGCACAAAAGGTTTTGCAAACGGAACTGTGTATGCTTCTTCTAAATTTGCTTTACGTGGAATGACACAATGCTGGCAGGCGGAATTAAGAAAATATAATGTTCGTGTTATCCTTGTTAATCCAAGTGAAGTTACAACTGCATTTGGTGATGATGAACGAAAAGAAAAACCAGAAGTAAAAAACAGATTAAGACCTTTAGAAATTGCTCATACAATAGTTTCTACTTTAGAAATGGATGATAGAGGATTTATTCCTGAAGTAACTGTGTGGGCAACAAATCCTTTTTAACCAATGGTCATTCCCGCCCCGATTTAGATCGGGATAAACTCCGGCGGGAATCTTTCTAATAATTTAGATTCCGGCTCAATGCCAGAATGACAAGAAAAAAAATGACTGAAGAATTACCTAAATGGCTTGAAATAGCCCGCGAGATACAACAGCTTGCACAAACCGGCGCTGCATTTGCTGAAACAGGTTATGAAAAAGATCGTTACAAAAGATTAAATGAAATAACTGCTGAGATAATTGAACATCACACAACATTAGAAAAAGAATCTGTTATTAAAACTTTGATGAATCATCCTGGTTATGCAACTCCTAAAATTGATGTAAGAGCCGCCGTTATTAAAGATGGAAAAATTTTACTTGTGCAGGAATCCACAGATAACTGCTGGGCAATGCCAGGCGGCTGGGCTGATGTTGGAAACATCCCATCTGAAGTTGCGATTCGTGAAACAAAAGAAGAAAGCGGTTTTGATGTAAAACCGAAAAAAGTAATCGGAGTTTACGATGCAAACAGAGTGGGCGGCAGATTAGAATTTTTTCATGCATTTAAAATAATTTTTCTTTGTGAATTAATTGGCGGTGAAGCTAAAACAAACTATGAAACTTTAGATGTAAATTTTTTTGACTTCAATAAACTTCCACCGTTATCTCCCAATCGTACAAATGAAAAACATCTGGATGAAATAAAACACCATTTATCTAACCCTGAAAGAAAAACTTTTTTTGATTAAACAATGAATGAATTAAGAGACGTAGTTTATAGTCTTGCAAAAACAGAATTGCAAATCGGCAAACATGCAAAAGAAATTGGTAATATAGGTCAGGCTCGTGTTTGTGCACGCCGCGCTTGTGGAATGGCGATAGAGCATTGGCTGGGATTTCATCCAAATAAAAATTATGGAGCTAACGCAATTACTATGCTTGTAAAACTTCAGGAAGACCATACAATACCCAAAAATATTCGTGATGCTGCTGAAAGATTAACAAAAAAGGTTAATAGCAATTTTGAAACAGGGATTGAAGAGAACCCACTTCAAGACGGTGAAATTATTATAGAATATTTTTTAGATAAAAAGAACTGAAAAGAAATGTAATCTTTTGAAAAAGAAGTGTTATCCCAAAATCTTTATCACAAAAAATTATTCCTGGTTATTATGAAAAAATTAAAAGTATTTCCGGCTTATTTATTATTACAACTGTTATTCGTTGGTTGTTCTGCTTCTGTACAATTACCTGAGTTTACTTCGGCTGAAGAAGCATACAATCAAGGCAGATATCAAACGGCACTAACTTTTATCAATAGAGCAATAGAAATTCAAAAAGACCGGAGTGAATTTTATGTTTTAAGAGCAAAAGCAAATTATAAAGTTGGCAATAAAAATTTAGCAATGGATGATTTAAATAAATCATTAGAACTTGAAAATACTTTTAACGCTCGTTATTTAAGAGGAAAAATATTTTTAGAATTTAATGAACTTGAAAAAGCTAAACAGGATTTTCGAGAAGCATACAATCTGAATCCAGAATCGGCGGATTTACTTTTTGATTTGGGATATTTGGAATATTTAGAAGGTGAAAACCAACTTGCATTAGAGTACTATACAAAGGCATCAAAACTTAACTCGCGAAATCCTGCAACGTATGTTAATTTGGGTAATCTTTACGCAATGATGGGCGATAGTAAAACTGCGATTGATAATTATTCCAAAGCTTTGGTGTTAGATACAACTGATGGAATTGCATATTACAATCGTGCTAACGAAAAAATGCTGCTTGGTGATTTTGCTGGTGCGATTGAGGATTATGAAAATTCACTATTGATTGACTCATTAAATATTAGTACGCTTTTTGTTTTAGCCGAAGTAAAGATAAAAGTTAATGATGTTTCAGGAGCGCTTAATAATTATAATCAAATACTTAATCTTGATTCAACATCGGCAAAGGCTTTTTATTTTCGCGGATCAACAGAAATTTTACTGGAAAAATTTGATAAAGCTTGTCCGGATTTTAAGAAAGCCGGTGAGCTTGGCTACTTTGATGCTTATGAAATGATAAAGAAATATTGTGATCCCAAAAAGAAATCACCAAAGAAGAAAACCAAGAAGAAATAAAATCACCACAAAAAATCTCAATTCATTTAAAATTAAAAAGGGAGCTTTCCGCTCCCTTAAATAAGTTTAGAAAAAATCATCTTCCAACTTTATCTAAATGTTCTTTCTTAGCCATTAACTGTTCTTTAGTTTCCTGATTGTCCGGATCCTTTATGATTGCATCGGTAGGACAAGAAGGAATACATTGTGGTTCATCATAAAAGCCAACACATTCTGTACATTTATCAACTGCGATATATGTATGATCTGAGTTTAGTGCTTCATGTTCGCCATCTAAAAGCCAGGCATCGCCTGCTGCGTATATTGCATTATTCTGACATTCAACTTCGCAAGCGTTGCAGGAAATACATTCATCAGTAATTAGAACTGCCATATAAGATCCCCTTATATTTTTAGGTTAATTAATTTGTTTGTTGTTTCAAAAATAATGAAATGCGGGATTATTAAGAACTAAGTTTACGCGAAAACCTCCAAGGTTTTAAGATTTTTATTTCTAAAGTAGTAGTTTTAGTAAAACATTTTATTTGAAACCTTGGAGATTTCTAATCTTGTCTAACTTGAATTAATAACTCTAATTAGATTTTGCAGGAGTTTCAAGAACAGGAATTCCGTTTATTTCCAAAATTTTGGTGATGTTTCTAAATCGTGGCAGCCAGGGCAGGTAAATCCCAACAACGTTTACCTTGTAGGATGTGCCGGGGTAAATTTTAGCATTCAACTCATCCGCATTTTCTTTGTTTTGATAGTAGTTGTTTGAATTATAAAAAACTTCATTTTCCGTAAACACAAAATATTTTTCGGGTTCATTACCAAACTGTGATTTATTAATAACCTTTATAGAAATTGTGTCTTCAGTAAGGAAAGGCTCAAAAAACAGATAACCAAATAATAAAATTATCAGTACGATTACAAAGCCAAGCATTGCCGATAATCTAAAAAATCCTTCACTTATCATCATTTTGTTAAATCTCCTTTCGTAAAAATCCGAATCCTTAACATTATATTGTTATAGGTCTAAAAATATATTCTAAAAACAATTATAAATAGCTGAATGAAAACTGCAAATAAGAAATCATTAATCAAAAATTATGCAAGTATAATATTCATCCTTTTAATTACTTTATCACACTACAAATGTAATACTAACAGGCAAGAATCACCACTTGTTAAA
>JAGOXU010000316.1 GCA_018059515.1 Ignavibacterium sp. | reverse complement strand
CCGTAAAATAAAAACTGCACCAACAACTGCTAATATCGGATAGTAGTATGATCTTGGAATTAATTCATAAGTTCTTCTGACCATATCAACTAAAAGCAAAGCAGCTAATACAAATGCGAGGGCAATTGTTCCGTAATTAAATATTTTATACCAGGTTTTTTCCATTATACGCTTATTTTATGGGCATTAAACTAATGATTAGATTTTTGTTTATCAATATTTAATTGGAGGGATAACATTAATTTTTATTAAAGATTATAGCAACGCAAGTTACATAATTTTCAGAATGACTGAGAGAAATCTTAATATCTTTATCATCAGCGAAAAACTCTTTTAACTTTCCAAAAAATTTTACAATAGGTAAACCGTTTGGTTCGTTAGTTATTTCCATACTTTTCCAGGTTGCATCTTTTTCCCATCCTGTAGCAATTGCTTTGTAGATTGCCTCTTTAGCTGCAAATCTTGCGGCAAGATGCTGATACTTATTATGTTTCGCAAGACAGTAATCCAACTCGTTTTGAGTATAAATTTTATTTAAGAAAGAATCACCGAATCTATCAATGCTGCCTTTGATTCTTTCTATCTCGATTATGTCTATGCCTATTCCAATTACCATATTTTTACTTTAATTAATATCCGACTGCAGCACCATACCCGCGAGGATCTGTTGCACCAAAAATAATTTTGTTTTCGGAATCAACAACAATTCCCTCACATCTCCCGAGTGATCTTATTCCGCCTAAAACCTGTCCTTTATTTTTTAAAGATTGAATAACATCCAAGCTTAATCCAAAACGCTCATAGTTAATAACATCCGGCAGCCATTGATGATGAATGTGAGGCATATCAATCGCTTTTTGAATATCCATGTTAAAATCCAAAACATTAAGAATCACTTGCAGAACAATTGTAGAAATTGTTGAACCACCGGGTGAACCGATTAGCATAAATGTTTTGTCATCTTTTAATATTATTGTGGGCGACATTGAACTTTGCATCCGCTTGTTAGGCTCGATTTTATTAGCTTCGCTTCCAATTAAACCAAATTGATTTGGCTCGCCTGGTTTAGAACTAAAATCATCCATTTCATTATTCAATAAAAATCCAGCACCCTCAACAACTATTTTTGATCCATACGATGAATTTATTGTAGTTGTTGTACTTACTGAATTTCCGAATTTATCAACTACAGAATAATGTGTTGTCTCTTCACTTTCTAAATAAGAATTGGCAACGCCGGGTAAAATTTCTGAAGAAGGGACCGCAACATCAGTAATCTTGTTAAAAATTTCTTTTGCATATTTTTTTGATAGCAGCCATTCGATTGGAACATTATAAAAATCCGGATCACCAATGTGTTTAGAGCGATCAGCAAAACTATATTTCATTGTTTCAACAAGTTTATGAATATAATTACTGCTGCCCCATTCTTCTTTTGTAAAGGAATAATTTTCTAAAATATTCAACATTTGAAGAAGAGTAACGCCGCCGCCGCTCGGTGGACCCATTGTAATTACTTTGTAACCTCTGTAATCTGTTGTGATTGGAATTCTTTCAACAGGCTTGTAATTAGATAGATCATCAAGTGTTATAAATCCGCCAAGTTGTTTTATTTGATTTACAATTAACTCAGCAGTTTTACCTGAATAAAATCCTGCAGCACCTCTTTGTTTGATTAACTCAAGCGTATTTGCAAGATCTTTTTGGATAAGCAATTCTCCTTCATTAAATGGAATTCCATCTTTGGTAAAAACTTTTTTGGAGGATTCGTATTGATTAAAATATTCTAATTCATACGCTAAAGATTTTGCAAGCCTGTATTGTAACTCAAATCCATTTCGTGCTAAATCGATTGCAGGTTGTAAAACTTCTGCTAATGACAATGATCCATATTTTTCAAGTGCGTATATTAATCCCGCAACACTTCCTGGCACACCTGATGAAGTAACACCGGATTGGCTTTTATCCGGTAGAAAATTTCCAAGAGAATCCTGAAATATAAATTCATTTGCAGAAGCCGGAGCTTTTTCTCTGTAATCAATTGTAGTGTTAGTACCATTGTTTAGATGGATTACCATAAATCCGCCGCCGCCAATATTTCCTGCGGATGGATGAGTAACTGCCAACGCAAATCCAACAGCCACCGCTGCATCAACTGCATTGCCGCCTTTTTTTAATATCTCAACACCAACTTTAGATGCTAATTCACTTGCCGAAACCACCATTCCATTTTTTCCACGAACAGGGTCTTGGGATTCCGAAAATGAATTTGTTGTAAAATGGAATATTAAAAAAACAATAAAAACTATTTTAGAATATGTTTGCATCTACATTTATCCCATCATTTTTAAGCTGCTCGATAAGTATGGAAGTAAGATCATTAACTTGTTTAAGTGTTTGCTTAAGATCCTTAATTACCTCTTCATCATATAAAAGTTTGCCAACATTATTTTGCTGGTTCATTGTTTCTTTGGTAAGATTATTTAAATCTGTAAGTAGTGTATCGCTTTTTTGAAATACGTTTTTCAAATCAGCAAAAAGCTGATCTATGTTTTCTTTATTGCTTGAGAGAAGTTGATTACTTGTTTCAGTTAGTTCAACAGCATTTTTTGTTAAAGATTTTATATCATTTCTATTTTCGGAAAGCATAATATTTAGTTTATCGGTAAGTAAACTAAGATTTGATAAAGATGTTTTTACATCCGAACTCATCTTTTCATCAGTTATATATTTATTTAATGAGTGAAGAGAAACTTTAACATCTTTTAGAATCGTTACTAAATCATCCTGCACAGATCCAAACAAAGACATTACTGAAGGAATATCGGCATAAAAAGTTCCGCTGCTAATTTTATTTATATTAAAATTTGTTGATGATGAACCGGGGAAAACTTCAACTTTTTTTCCGCCCATTAAATCAAGCATAGAAATTGCAAACGAAGCATCTTCTTTAAGTTTAATATCGTTATCAATCGAAAGTTTAACAACAACATTGTTTGGTTCAACAATCATTTCTTTAACGTAGCCTTTTCGCATACCATTTACAGTAACTTGATCCCCTATTTCAAGCCCTGAAACATTAGTGAATCT